>CAZDJS010000100.1:0-1682 GCA_964505795.1 uncultured Methanosarcinales archaeon | reverse complement strand
GGCCGGACTACACTACAGGGGCCTAAGTCTTAGGCTCTGGCTTTTGTTTTTAAACATTTCCAAAGCTACATAAATACAACATGATGAATGAATATATGCGTATTGCAATATTTACAGATACTTTTCATCCGCACATTAATGGTGTTGTAACAGCAATCACCTCTTTAGCTCAAGGTCTTGAAGAGAGAGGTCATGAAGTTCTTATTATTGCTCCAAAGAACAAGAAAGCACAAGATTCTCGAGTATTTCGTAGCGTTTCTGTTCCTATTCCTCTTTATCAAGATTTTCAGTTCTCAATACCCAATCCTCAAACGCTCTCCAAAGTACGCTCTTTCAAGCCAGATATTATTCATTTTCACACGCCTTTTTCTCTTGGTGCTGAAGCAATAGTTATTGCAAAAATTCTCAAAAAACCTTTACTGGGAACATACCATACCTTCTTTGCCGATCCAAAATATCTCAGTCATCTTAAAATAAACACGAAACACATCAAGTCTCTTGCTCAAAAATACACAACCTTTTTTTATAATAGATGTAACTTAGTAACTTGTCCTTCTCAGAGTGCAAAAAAAGAACTTTTGAGTACTGGTTGCAAACGACAAATAAAAATTATTTCAAATGGTATAGACCCAAAAATATTTAGTGATGAAAAAAAACTACAACACTCTGGTCCCATACTTCTCTATGTTGGTCGCTTAGCGCAGGAAAAAAGTCTTGATGTCCTCATAGAAAGTATGCGATATTGTCGTCCTCAAGTAAAACTTTTTATTATCGGTGATGGCCCTCAAAAAGAAGAGTACGTAAAACAAGCGAAGGGACTTCCAATACAATTTCTTGACGCAATTGAACATGACGAGTTACTTAAAGGATATTATAGCAGTGCAGATGTGTTTGTGACTCCTAGCACGACAGAGACTCAAGGTATTACTGTTCTTGAAGCACTCGCAAATAAAGTTCCTGTCATAGCAGCACGAGCAGGTGGTCTTAAGTATCTTATTCAACATAAGAAAAACGGATTATTAGTTACGCCTGACAATCCCAAAAAGTTTGCTCAAGCAATAAACACGCTTTTAGAAGATAAAGAACTTTACGCACACTGTAAAAATAATGCTTTGTTATCACTTGAAAAACATCATATGACAAAAGTTTTAGACACTTGGGAAAAAGTATATAAGAACTTAATACCGAAATAAACATGCTTGACTTTTTCAAGAACATAGGCTACCTTTATGGTTATGTATTAAAAAGTGGATTAGCACTAGCATACGCTGAAAGTATCTATAAAGAAAATGCAAAACCAAATCTTTCTGAAGAAGAAAAAAGAGTTCTTGCCGTAACTGCTGGAGCATATGCCTTTGGACCTTATAAACGAATTAACGGATGTCAGAGTCTCTTTGCTGCTTGCTCAGCATTAGTAAGTATTTCAGCAAATTTAGACGAACACCCTTCTAAAAAAACTATTGATACCCTTACAGAAAAAATTATACACGAAGAAAGCCCATCAATCTCTGATCTTCTTAGACCTTGGCGGCTGAAAACCCAATTCGAGTAAAGCTTGACTATACATTAAAGTTATAGGGATCGCTGCTATTTTTGGAAGTCGACCAAAGACTTTTTGAGCACAAGAGTAGGAAGGATATAACTTTTGTGCAATACCAGCATCATAATTCTTAACACGCAAG
>CAZDJS010000099.1:0-1684 GCA_964505795.1 uncultured Methanosarcinales archaeon | reverse complement strand
TGACATGCTTGATGATGGTGAAGGTGACGCAAAAATTATTGCAGTACCCGTAGCAGATCATCAACAAAAAGACAAAAAAGACCTTGAAGACATCGAAAAATACACGCTCGAAGAAATCAGACACTTCTTTAAAGTCTACAAGGACTTACAGCACAAACACGTTGAAATTAAAGGCTGGCACGGCAGAGAACGAGCGATTGAAGACGTAAAGAAATCATTCACGCTCTACAACGAATACCGCAAAGATTAAATACTTCTTTTATTTACTACTTATTAATGACATCTATTGATGGGTTTATTACGACCTACATTTCAGAGCAAAAGCTCTCACGAGACTACGCGACATTTTGCAAACAAATCAACACTGCAAGCCCAAAACAAGGAACAAGCGTGGATTTAGGAGCACAATACGACGTATTTCACGGCCTTCTCCTCGGAGCAGACACACACTACATGATAGATCTTGAGTATAACGAACAGAGTCCAGAAGAAATCACAGACATTCTTAGAAAACTACAAATACCTCATGGAACTGTTGAAAAAACTGAACAAGGACACACAATCCCCTATTCTCTTGAAGGAGACAAACAACTCAACATCATCGCAGGCGATGCTGCAAACTATACACATCTTGACGAAGAATACTCAGGAGTTCTTGTAAAAGGACCACGACAAAACGGAGCAACAGACGTTCGAGACATAGCAAATCAGTATACACTGAGCGAAGGAGGCGTGCTTGTTTGTTCACGAACGATGAAACCGAACTTAAGAGAAATCGCCCGAGGACAACTACTTTTTGAACACCTCGGCAGAGAAAAAGAACTTCTCTCAGAACACATCCTCTACCGGAAAGAATAGTAGTTTACAAGCAAAGCTTATTTATAGGACAAAAAAATTATTCTTAATATGGGATTATTTGATGATGTACTCGAGAGTGGGCAAACGCTTGTCAAAAACGAATACGCGCTAGATTATGAATTCTTACCAAAAATATTGCCTTTTCGAGAACAAGAACAACGATACCTCGCTGATTGTATCAAACCACTCTTTCAAGAAAGAAACGGCCGCAACCTCTTAATTCACGGAGCGCCAGGAATAGGAAAGACCGCTGCCTGTCGGGCAGTCATCAGAGACTTGGAAGAACAAAGCGAAGTCAATGTTGTTTTTATCAACTGCTGGCACCAAAACACAACCTACAAAGTCATGGTCGAAGCAGCAGAGCAACTCGGTTTCAAATTTACACAAAACAAAAGCACAACAGACCTCGTGAAAGTCGTGAGCAGACTCGCAAACAACGGAACAGTCTTTGTCTTTGATGAGATCGACAAGGCAGAAGATTTCGATTTCCTCTACAGCATTCTCGAGCAAGTGCATAAAAAATGCGTCTTCTTAATTACTAATTACAAGAGTTGGTTACTTGAGCTTGATGAGCGTATTAAAAGCCGCCTCATGCCAGAACTCGTTGAGTTTAAAGAATATAACGCAAAAGAAACGACAGAAATTCTCAGAGACAGAATGAAATACGCCTTTCCTCCAGACGTATGGGACGAAGACGCGTTTCAAGAAGTTGCAAAACGATCATCAGAAGCGCGCGACATCAGAACAGGACTTTTCATTATGAAACAAGCAGTGCTTGAAGCAGAGAGAAAAGCAGCAAAAAAAATCATTTTACAACACGTCAGTG
>CAZDJS010000098.1:0-1821 GCA_964505795.1 uncultured Methanosarcinales archaeon | reverse complement strand
TCTATACTGGCGACCAGCGACGTGAAAGTACCTACCTTGCGACTTCGCATAGAAACAAGCATTATCTGCTTGTTTCACTCGTCATGGCAAAGGCGGTACTTTCTATGCGGAGCGTCCCAGTATAGAAAAAGACTCCATTCCGGACAGAGCCACTGGACAGGCTCGCGAACACTTTTAAAGCAATCGCGATTCGACTCTAGTATGAAAGACATTGTAGTTCGAGGAGCGCGCGAGCACAACCTCAAAAACATCAGCGTCACGCTTCCAAGAGAGAAATTTATCGTCATAACAGGACTCTCAGGAAGCGGAAAAAGCACCTTGGCGTTTGACACAATATACGCTGAAGGACAACGACGTTACGTAGAAAGCTTAAGTGCGTATGCGAGACAATTCTTGGGGCTCATGAACAAGCCAGATATTGACAGTATCGAAGGCTTAAGCCCTGCAATTAGCATCGAGCAGAAAACGACGAGCAAAAACCCCCGTTCAACAGTCGGAACAGTCACAGAAATCTACGATTATCTCAGATTATTATTTGCACGAATTGGAAAAGCACACTGTCCAAAGTGTGACACGCCAATACAACCGCAAAGCGCAGAAAATATTGTGAATCTTCTTATCGATCAAGAAAAAGACCTTATTATCACAGCACCTATCATTCGCGGAGTGAAAGGAACGCACGAGAAAGTCTTCGAAAAAATCAAAGAACAAGGTTTTGCTCGCATGAGAGTGGATGGGGTTATTTATCGAACAGAAGAACCTCCAAAACTCGAACGCTACGAAAAACACTTTATCGAAGCAGTCATTGATAGAGTAATCACCAATAACGAAAACCGAAGTAGAGTAACAGAAGCTGTTGAACAAGCTCTTAACGAAGGAAAAGGAACAATGATTGTTGTAGACGCCAAAGCAAAACAAGGCGGAAAAGAAATTGAACGAGCAAAGAACGAGCAAGTCTACTCAAGTTTTGGTGCCTGTCCGAAGCACCAAGAAGTCGTTTTTGAACCATTAGAACCAAGAATGTTTAGTTTCAACAGTCCTTTTGGAGCCTGCCAGACTTGCCTTGGTCTTGGGGAACACATTGAAGTAAGCGAAGAAAAACTTCTTGATGAAAACAAGACTATCATTGACGGCGCGATAAAAGTCTACGGAGCGATGGACCTCAAATGGCGAGCAAACCAAATAGCAGACGCAGGTAACAGACACGGATTTGATATCTTCACGCCAATAATAAAATTCACAAAAAAACAACGAAAGGTTCTCTTATACGGTGAAGGAGAATGGGAAGGAGTCATTCCTCAGACGATGAGGTTGTATCACGACACGGAAAGTAATCGACGAAAAGAACGCTACGAAAAATACATGGAGTCACGAGAATGCTCGACCTGTAAAGGAAAACGACTCAAAGACACAGTTCTCTCAGTTACTATACAAGGAAAAAGTATTATTGATGTTACTGACATGAACATTGAGAAGTCACGACGATTCTTCAAAGAACTCAAACTCACAGAAAAAGAATTAGTTATTGCAAAACAAGTCATGAAAGAAATTAACGACAGATTAGGATTCCTCTACAACGTCGGACTCGGATACCTTAATTTGAGTAGAAGCGCGCGAACACTCAGCGGTGGAGAAGCACAACGGATTAGACTCGCAACTCAAATAGGAAGCAATCTCATGGGCGTCTTGTACATTCTTGACGAGCCAAGCATCGGACTGCATCAACGAGACAACGAAAAACTCATTCAAACACTGCATCGACTCAGAGACCTTGGCAACACGCTTATTGTAGTAGAGCACGATGAAGATACGATACGAGCG
>CAZDJS010000097.1:0-2000 GCA_964505795.1 uncultured Methanosarcinales archaeon | reverse complement strand
TTTCAGGGCGTATTCTGTTGACTTTTGCGGGACTTGTCTTCCCATCTACTAGTTCAACACCCTCTTCAATCTTCTTGATATTTCGAGGTCCTATTGGTCTGTCAATTTCTGCGACATAGGTTTTTTTAATTTCGTAACGAGGGTGCATTATCTTATTTGCAAAGTCACCGTCATTAGTGAGAATAAGAAGCCCTGAGGTATTCATATCAAGCCTCCCTACTGGAAATACTCGTTCTTTACAGCGAATAAAGTGCATTATTGTACGATATCTCTCATCCGTAAGAGCAGTAATACAGCCTGTGGGTTTATTAAAGAGCAAATACACTGGCTTGTCTCGCTTGAGCTCTTTACCATTAATGGTTATTGTATCACCAGGTTCTGCTTGATCACCAATTGTTATTGTACGACCATTAACCTTGACAACACCATCTTTAATGATTTCTTCTGCTTTTCTTCGACTACAATAGCCTGAATTGCTCATTATCTTCTGAACACGTTCCATAATACTAAGAAAAAGAGGAGTGCTTATAAAAATGAGGGTATTTGAGAATAGTGATGGATAATCGTGTGCAAAAATTTGTTCAAGAAAAAATTATGAAAAAGAAATTTTTTACCGTTGTTGCAATCATCACGTTTTTTCTTTTACTCGTTATTTTTCAAGTACCAAATATGATTATTGATCGTTTTGGCGAAGATCATGCCTATTTTGCCTTGTTTCTTATTGCTGCTCTTGGTGGTGTTTCGATTTTCACTTCAGCAAGCTATTTTGGAACAATTATAGCTTTTGCTTCAGCTGGTCTCGATCCTTGGCTTCTTGGACTCGCAGGAGGTGCGGGAGTCACTATTGGCGACTCTTTGTTTTTCCTTTTTGGAAACCACAGCCGTGTTATGGTCTCAAAGAACATTGATAAGCTTATGAATCATGTCCGCTCAAAACTTGAAAGATTCAACAAATGGTCAGTTCCTATTTTTGTGTATCTCTACGCAGGTTTTAGTCCGCTTCCAAATGAATTCATGACTATTTCTGTTGGTCTGAGTGGCGCAAAATATCGTATTGTCGGACCGCCTTTACTTTTAGGAAATATCACGGTCACAGTACTAACCTGTTTCATAGTACAGTATGCTGGAATTTAAGAAAATTTTATTCTCCTTTATACGGACGAACCACGAGTTCTCGTGTCGCACCACAGCTCTGGCAAACAAAGTCATCATCACAAAAATGGCCATGACCACAAAAGGGACAAGGAATGCATTCTCCTGTTACTGGCTTGCATGCTTCTACACAACGATCTTTTCCACAAACAAGAATACATTGTTCTGAGCGAGAAGTTGATTTTTTCTTATGAGTTGAAGATTTAGATACTGTAGATTTTTTCTTCGGTTTTGTTACAGTCTTTGCCGAACTGGATTTCTTTACAGAACGTTTTTTTGTTATTTTTTTTACAGTTTTTTTTGCCATTAACTCGCCTCTTACTCTTTCTGAACAAGAAACATTTATATTGTTTGCGTTAGCTAGGACTTACATGCCGAAACTTCCGAAAAAATACGGTCAATCACAAACAATTGCTTGTCCTTTTTGCGGCGATGCTGCAACGAGTAAGAATTCTCAAGGACTTCCTGTTTGTCGACATCATACAAAAGATGAGATGAACCTAAAATGCGTTTGTGGTGACTATCTCGATATCAAAGAAGGAAAATATGGAGCATACTTTAGTTGTTTTCACTGTGGAAATATCAGCTGGAGTAAAGCGATGGAAATGAATAATCTTCCTCTTCAAAAAATTGAAGATTTATAAGACTAAAGAATATACACTAGAATTGCAACACTCAATCCAAGAACTACTCCAATAAATACTTCTAATGGCTCGTGACCGACAACACGAAATCGTTTTTCTTTAATAAGTTCATTAAGAAACATACTGTGTCTTGTTGTTTCTCGTCGAACACCGAGTGCATCATTGAGAATGATTGCTGAAAAAAAGAGAACAATTACAAGAAGA
>CAZDJS010000096.1:0-2136 GCA_964505795.1 uncultured Methanosarcinales archaeon | reverse complement strand
GAAAAAATTACTAAAGAAGAAGCAGAAAAATTACAAAAACAGTTTTCTCTTCACCCTGTAACAATTGATGATCTTCTTAGTAAAAATTCACGAGTAAAAATAGAAGAATTTTCTGAATATATTGTCTGTGTTTTTTATGGTTTGAGTACAGATGCAAAACTAGTAGAAGTTGATTTTATTATAGGGAAAAATTTTCTTATAACAAATAGAACAGCATCATTAGGAATTATTAAACCTCTCGCTCACGAAACAGAAAAACTCAAAGTACTCCTTAAAGGAGGAAATGATTTTCTTATGTACAAAATACTTGATGAAATGGTTGATCAATGCTTTGAAGTGCTTGCAAGAACCGCAGAATTTACTGAAAAACTCGAAGAACAAGTAGCAAAAAATCCGACACAACAATTACTCTCGCAAATATTCAAAGTAAAAAGTCAATTAAGTAAAACAAAAAGACTTTTTCTTGCACAAAGAGAAAAAATGGGCTGGCTTGCAAAAACACCCACGTCGTTTATACAAAAAGAAAACTTACCTTACTTTCGTGACGTTTATGATCATAGTGTGCAACTCAGTGATACTGTTGAAGGATATCGAGAAGATGTCGTGAACGCTTTTGAAGTATATATGAGTTCGATGTCAAACAATATGAATGAAGTGATGAAAGTGTTAAGTATCATCGCAACAATAACTCTTCCTCTGACTGTTATTTCGGGAATTTACGGAACAAACTTTCTTAATCTTCCTGGAATGGAAGCGTATTATGGTTTCTGGTATATGATTCTTGGCATGGTATTGCTTTCAATAACGATGATTTTTTTGTTCAAAAAAAAGAATTGGATATGATTATTTTAAGGACTGTATTCCCATAATGGTATCAGCAACAATCTGTTCTTTTCCTTGATATTTTTCTTTTGAACCTTCAACACGAACGAAATTAGGGATGCTTGCTTCTTCGAAAATAACAACTGGTATTTCACAATTAGTTCGTAAAGAAAAACGAGTCAGTGAGTCGAATACTTGTACATTCACTGTCTCTCCTTGCATTTCTATTCTCGTTCCTTCGCTCAGCCTGCTAAATTCTTCATAGGTCATCGTCGTTGAGATAAGCTCAAGAGCAATAAGACCAACCACAACTAACACTATTGAGACAACGACTATTTTTTTCTCAGTAATTTCCACAACACTTTGTAGTCGTATTTTTTTTATATGCTTGTTCCTGTCATTTCCGGAAAAACAGAGAGAATACCTTGCAGATACGCGACAAGAACAAGAAGTGCCAATATGCTTGTGCTTGGTTGTATTGCGAGCACGAGAAGCATCAGAAAAGGATAGGTTCTTTCATATTGCTTTATACTACAAAGAGCGGCAAAGGCAGCGAGAACAAGAAAAACCCCTGTGACTCCAGCAACGAGAGTAAGAGCAACAAACAGGGAAATGTCACGTAGAATAATCATGTACTTTGCTCCTTCGAGTTCGTCAAGAACTGTTTTGATGATGATTCTTCCAAGAAGAAACGCAATAATGATGAATAGGATTCCGAGAAGAAAGTTAAGGATTTGTTCCATCACAACCAGATCCATCAACTACTTGGGTACCGCACTCACATCCCGAAACGTTAATGTCTTGAGAACCTATACTGTAGTAGATTTCTTGACCTGAACTTCCATTAACTACGATAGGAATGATATGTCCTGCATCATCTTCAAAAAAGATGCAAAAATCGTTCTTGACACCCAGCTCTGCTTTGAGTTGGTCAATGTTTTTGTTTGAGAAATCTTTAATCTTGTCAGAATTAATTTCTCCATTTTCCAAGAGGGAATACTCGCTATTGTCGCTTAACCGATTCGCTATACTTTCTGATTCGATTTTTATTTGTGTTGTATCATCATTCACATTACGCGAGAGTAAGGAATAAAACAAACCAATAACAAGTAGAAAAATGAGAACTCCAACGACTAAATCAATTGACCACGCTTGTCCACGTCTCATAAGGTGTTTTTGATGTCAAAGATTTAAATAGTATTCGGTTCTTTTTTTCCTCTCTTAGAAACTGTTTTTTCAAGATTATCTTTCTTCTTTTTGTCGTCGAGAACCAAATATAAAAAGCAAAAGATTTAAATATGACCTACTGATTTC
>CAZDJS010000095.1:0-2158 GCA_964505795.1 uncultured Methanosarcinales archaeon | reverse complement strand
GCAATAGTGCAGTTAGAAGCGCGAGTAAAATGACTGTTTTGAACATATTAGAAGCTATCCCCATAATTACAGAGTGCGATATTTTGTTTATAAATATTGTGTAGAAAGGGCCCTGTCCCGAATGATTTTTTTTCCACACTAGCGCCCATCGAGCCGCTTTAGTCTCCTCGAGAAAGAGGAGACTAAGAAATCCAGCGGCGTGCCCTAGTGTGGAAATGTTTTCTATTTGGGACAGAGCCGTAGAAAGGGACTATGGAGAAATAAAACAAAGACTCTTTGAATATATTTAAAAAGTCTGAAAAAAGGTATATGAATGAATGGACATTCCAGAACGACTCTTGCTTGACGCAATTATGCATCGAAGAACGTGCAAAGAATTCACGAACGAATCAATAGACTTCGACATAATAACGCAAATCATTCAGGCAGGGTCTTACGCTCCGAGTGCGGGAAATCTCCAGAATTGGAAATTTATTGTCATAACGGATAATAAGCTTCTTCGAGAATTATATCATCATACAATGGATCAAGACGTGTTTAATACCGCTCCTATCGGAGTAATTGTTTGTTCTGAAATGGATATGGCACAAAGAAACTTTGGTCTTCGCGGAAAAAGACTCTATGCCATACAAGATTGTGCTGCTTGTATTCAAAATATGTTGCTCGCTGCAGAAGCCTTTGGCCTTGGGAGCTGTTGGGTTGGAGCTTTTGACGAAGAAAAACTAGCAAAAATGTTTGCTATTCCTGATGAAGTTCGCGCACAAGCAATCATCCTCTTTGGGCATCCAACAAGCGAACCTGAAGAAAAAGAAGTCAAACGAATTGAAGATCTCATTTATTTTAACAAATATAAGGAACGAATTGAGAAAAAACATCTTGTTATGCGTGATTATAGTAAAGAATGGAAGATTCGCGCTGAACAATTTAAAGAAAAGACAAGTAAACAAGCACAAAAAATCGATACGCAAGAGATTAAAGACAAGATTTCCGATAACACCAAGAAATTTTACACTCAAGCACAAGAAAGACTTAATAAAGCGCTCGACAGTCTCAAAGATGAAGAGAAGCGCAAAAAATAAGTTCCGGTGTTGGTGTGAAAAATTTATTCCCTTATGAAAATGTTCGTGATCAGCAAGATCAATTAGTTGAAGCAGTAAAAGAAGCAGTAACTATGGGAGGTCAGCTTATTGTTCACGCACCAACTGGTCTTGGAAAAACCGCCGCAAGTCTTGCTCCAACAATTGCCTATGCAATGGAGAACAAAAAAACTGTTTTGTTTCTGACAAGTAGATTAACCCAACACGCTCTTGCATTACAAACGGTAAAAGACATCAATGACAAACACGATGCAGGCGTTCGAGCAGCAGATATTATTGGAAAACAACATTATTGCCTGCAACCGGGTGCTGATCGTCTTCGTTCAAAAGAATTTATCGAGTATTGTAAGGCGCTTCGTGAAGATAAGGCTTGTGAATATTATGAGAATTTTAAACAAGGTGAAGAACTCACAACAAAATCAAAACTTGCGATGAAAGAACTCGGAGCAGCACACTCAAGCGAAGTTGTGAAGAGCACGTGTAGCACTCATGGAGTCTGCCCGTATGAGGTTGCTATTCAACTCGCAAAAAAATCTCAGGTCATCATCACAGATTATAATTATGTTTTTAACCCTGGAGTGTCTCAATCGTTCTTACAAAAAATAGGGAAAGAAATTGAAGATCTTATCATCTTGGTTGATGAAGCACATAATCTTCCTGATAGGGTAAAAGAGAGTGCGAGCGACAAACTCACAACAATCATGTTACAAAGAGCAGCAAGTGAAGCAAACAAATTCCGTTATGAAGAGCACGAAAAAACCATGAGAAAAATCAACGAATTATTCACTCGACTAGGTCTTACTATTGAAGAAGGTACAGAAGAGCGTTACATCGAAAAAGAAGATGTAACAAAAAGAATTGATGATATCAATGTTCTTATTGACAATCTTGAAGCAGCAGGAGATGCTATTCGTGAAGAACAACAATTTAGTTATCTTGGAGCAGTCGCTGACTTTTTTCGCATGTGGTGCAGCGATGAAGAAGACGGCTACACAAGAATATTCTCTGAATACGAATTTAATGGGGAAACAACATACACTTTAAGTTACCGCTGTCTTGAT
>CAZDJS010000094.1:0-2213 GCA_964505795.1 uncultured Methanosarcinales archaeon | reverse complement strand
TTGTGTTTTGCAACAAAAAAAGAACTGAATGAATACTTGGACTTTCGCGCTGAAGCTGAGAAACGAGATCATAGAAAAATTGGAAAAGAAATGAAACTATTCACAGTAAGCCCACTCATAGGAGCAGGGTTGCCTCTTTTTCAGCCAAAAGGAATGATATTACGAAAAGAAATAGAAGATTTTCTTTGGGAACTACACAAACATGAAGGATATTCTCGCGTATGGACTCCCCACATTGCAAAAGTTGCATTGTATGAAACTTCAGGGCACGCAGAAAAATTTGGAGACGAACTGTTTCATGTAAAGGGAAAAGAAGAAGAGTTTATTATGAAACCAATGAATTGTCCACATCATATGCAAATATTCAAAGATAACACCTTTTCATATCGAGATCTGCCTATACGTTACTTTGAGCCTGCAACAATCTATCGTGACGAAAAATCAGGACAACTTACAGGATTAACAAGAGTAAGAGCAATCACACAAGATGATGGTCATCTCTTCGTACGTTTTGATCAAATAGAAAAAGAAATTTGCTCAATAACCGAAATCATCAGAAAATTCTATTCAACACTGGGCATGACTAATGATTATTGGGTTAGTCTTTCTGTTCGTGGCGATGATGAAAAGATGTATCTTGGAGAAAAAAAACTATGGGATAAAGCAGAAGAAGTCTTGAAAAAAGCAGCAGAAAAAAGTAAACTACCATTTACAAGAATGGAAGGAGAAGCAGCATTTTATGGGCCGAAACTCGACTTTATGTTCAAAGATTGTCTTGGAAGAGAATGGCAATTGGCAACAATACAATGCGATTTTAATCTGCCTGAACGATTCAAACTCAGTTACGTAAATGAGAAGGGAGAAAAAGAACGGCCTGTTGTTATTCATAGAGCGATTTCAGGGAGTTTAGAGAGATTCTGCGGCTTACTCATCGAGCATTTCGCTGGTAAATTTCCTTTATGGCTCGCTCCAGTGCAAGTAAAGATTCTTCCGATTGCTGACAGGCATCTTGACTATGCACAAAGCGTAGCACGAAAAATGAGAGAAAACAATCTTCGTGTCGAAGTCGATGAAAGCGCTGAAACAACAAAGAAAAAAGTACGCGAAGCACAACTCGAACGAGTAAATTACATTCTTGTCGTCGGTGATAATGAGGTTGAAGAAAACACTGTCACTGTGCGAACTCGAGATGAGAAAGTTCATGGTGCAAAAAAAGTTGATGAAATTATCAACAATCTTGTTATTGAAATGAAAGAGAGAAAACTACCAGAGTACTAAAATGTCTCTTGAAGAAATTGAACAAAGAATCCACGAAGCAAATCTACCTCTTAAAGAAACAGCAACAAATCTTGTCTTTGGTAAAGGAACTACTAACGCTGACATTCTTTTTATTGGAGAAGCACCTGGCGAACAAGAAGATCTTCAAGGAATTCCTTTTTTTGGTCGTGCAGGAAAAGAACTCGATGCGCTTCTTCAAACAATAGGACTTGATATTAATGATGTATATATTGCTAATATTCTCAAGTACCGACCTCCAAAAAATCGTAATCCTACAACGCAAGAAATGCTCGCTCACACGCCCTATCTTATTCAACAAATAACAACTATTGAGCCTAAAATTCTTGTTCCTCTGGGTAATTTTGCAACAAAATTTGTTCTCAATAATATGCAAGTTTTGGGAATGAATAAAATTTCAGGAATTAGCAAACTTCACGGGAAAAAACAACAGATACAGATTGAGGAGAAAACTTGGAGTGTTGTACCGATGTATCATCCTGCAGCAATGCTATATAACCCAAGACTAAGAGTAGTTATACAAGAAGATTTTCAAAAAGTATCTAAGTTCTTAAGAACATCCTCTAATTGAGCTCTAACATCATCAATTCCTTGACTTGCATCAATAGTTCTTAGACGTTCTTGTCTCTCATACCAATTAACCACAGGTAAAGTTAAACATGAGTATGTTTTAAATCTAGTATCATAATTTAGCATATCATCTCTTCGTTCTTCTTGTTGAGCACGAAGAATATATCTTTCTTCTAGAACGTTTTTCGGACAATCAAAAAGAACTGCAAACGGAACAATAAATCCTCTTTGTGGAGCATAAGCATCAAGGTGATATATTTGCGGAACTGTTCTTGGGACTCCGTCTGAGAGTATAGTATACGAACTTGATTTTTCTAAAGCTCGAAAAAAAATATCCATCATATAAT
>CAZDJS010000093.1:0-2233 GCA_964505795.1 uncultured Methanosarcinales archaeon | reverse complement strand
GCTCTGGACTACGGAGTAGCATTACTTTCTACACAGTCCTCGAACACAAAACCTTTAAATAGCAACCCCATTCGTTAAGACTTATGAGCCTAAATGAAGATGCAAAGGAACTCTTTGCTTTTGAAGATGATGACCAAGTACAAGAAGAGAATCGTATTCTCAAAGAAACTGTTCGTCAATTACGCATGGAGCTTGATCGTTTTAAAACTCCAGCATTTCTCATAGCTGAAGTTGCTGAATGTATCGAAAACGAACGAGCAATCATTAAAGTTCCAAACGGAAACCGCTTTGTTGTTGAAATCAGTAGCGAAGTTAAAAACCTCAAAGCAGGGGATACCGTTATTGTAGAACAAAAAAACCTTACTATTCTTGATACTGTAAAACGAACAAAAGCTTTTGACGTTGAGCAGTTTGTCATTGTTGAAAAACCAAATATTGCTTGGGATGAAATTGGCGGTCTTGATCACCAAATTGAAGAAATCAAAGAAGTTGTTGAGTTACCTCTTAAAAAACCTGAGTTGTTCAAAAAAGTTGGTATTCAACCACCAAAAGGAGTCTTGCTCCACGGTCCACCTGGAACCGGAAAGACCATTCTTGCCAAAGCAGTCGCGAAGAGTACGAACAGTACCTTTATTCAGGTCGTCGGTAGCGAACTCGTTCAAAAGTTCATTGGTGAAGGAGCAAAACAAGTAAAAGAAATTTTTGAATTGGCTCGAGAAAAAGCACCGAGTATAGTTTTTATTGACGAAATCGATAGTCTTGCTGCTCGGCGAGTTGACATGGGTACGTCAGGCGAGCGTGAAGTTCAGAGAACTTTCATGCAACTTCTTGCTGAAATTGATGGTTTTAAGAATCTTGATAATGTAAAAATTATTGCGGCAACGAATCGTCTTGATATTCTTGATGAAGCAGTTACTCGTCCTGGTCGTCTTGACAGACTTATTGAAGTTCCTGCTCCTACGATTGAAGGCGTTCGACAAGTTTTCAAGATTCATACAAAAAATATGAAGCTGAGTAAGCGAGTTAAAGAAGAGCGTATCGTTAACAATCTTGTTGGTTTTAGCGGTGCTGAAATCAAAGCTGTTTGTACAGAAGCAGGGTATTTTGCTATTCGTGAGAACCGTAGTGTTATTCAAGAAAAAGATTTGTTTTCTGCTATTGCAAAAGTTCGTCGTGACGAATTGATGGAAGGTCAAGATTATCTTCGTATGTTTGGTTAGTTTTCCAGGTTTTGCAGATTATTTTCTGAATTTTGTTATCTGAGCTTTTCGTAAAGCCATCTTTCGTCTTCAAAAAAATGTGCTGAAAGACTAATGGTTGTTATTGCTCCGCAAGGTACGTGAATTCTTTGAGCGACATATTGTTGTAGTAGATGGATTTGGTAAATGTTTGCTGGCCATCCAAGAAGAAAATCATTTGAGCGAATTACTGCCGTTACACGAAGTTTTCCTTCACTAATGCGAAACCAGATGCTTAAGAGTGAAATATAATTTTTTTCGACAGTCACATCATCAGCGACAGGATCCGCGAGCGCAACTAATGCTCGTCTCGTTTCAGGGTGTTCTCTGAGTAAAGGTATGACATAACTATCGAGTTGATTGAGTTCATTTCGAAAAGAAAAAATTCTTGAACCATATGCATATCGATCATCTTCGTTTGTGTGTTCAAAAATTGCTGCTTTAAGCTCTTCATCACTAGGGAGTCGCCAGCTTGTTTGTCCACGAAGCCATTGTAGTGGTGCACGAATATCTTCAAGTTCATGAGCAGTCACTATCATGTTTTCTTGTTCGTGGCATTCTCTTCCTTCGTCGTCAACAAATGTTCTTCCCGAAACAATATCGTATATTGCGTTTTTCCAAGCAGCCATGACATTCATTGTTCTCCCCTCATAAATTCTGTGAGTTTAATATCTCCTCGCAACTCCGAAAAATCATACGTAAGGTATGGTACTGAGTAACTGTTAAGGATGAATGTTGCTTCACGAAACACTTCTTGAGCGCTTCCTTCTCCGTGTCTAAATATACGAATTCTATCAGCAGAAAACTTTCTTGCAATTTCTTCACGACGTTTAAGATATTCTGCGTATTGTGTTTCTTGTAAGGTGTTGAGGTTGTGAACAGTAACTTTCTTGTACGTTCTTGCTGAAAGTCCTTGTATTTTTCCAAAAGCGCTACTGAGTCGTATTTTACAACGAATTGGCATTCCGCAAGCCCGGTACACTCGCTCTTGCATT
>CAZDJS010000092.1:0-2319 GCA_964505795.1 uncultured Methanosarcinales archaeon | reverse complement strand
CCATGGCCTCGACGCTTACTTTCTACTTACCCGACTGGTGGAATAAGCTTATAAAAGAGCAAATTTCTCTTATAGTTATGTATTATCGAAAACAGGGACTTCCAGAAGAAAACGAGCTCGTCTTATGCACAGTTACAAACGTACAATATAATAGTGTTTTTTGTAAACTTGACGAATACAATAATTCTGGAATGATTCACATCTCAGAAGTCAGTCCTGGACGAATAAGAAACATACGAGATTATGTTCAAGAAGGAAAAAAAGTCGTTTGTAAAATTCTTAGAGTCGATGAAGAAAAAGGGCACATCGACCTTTCACTCAGACGAGTCACAGAAAACCAAAGACGAGCAAAACAAGCAGAGATCAAACAAGAACAAAAAGCAGAAAAACTTCTCGAATACTTCGCAAAAGAAAACAAACTCGACTTCAAAAAAGTCTATGAAGAAGTCACAAAAAAACTTTTTCAAGAATATGAATATCTTCATCAAGCGTTTGATGATGTCGTGACTGGAGAACTTGACTTACAAGGAATTACTAAGGCAAAAGAACTTACCGAACTCCTCAAAGATAAGATTAGTTTGCCAATGGTGGAGATTAAAGGCTCGCTTGCAGTAAAAACTTACCATGAAGAAGGAGTCGAAGCAGTGAAAGAAGCACTTATTGCAGCAAGAGACACGCATAAAAACAATGTCGACATTCGTTATTTAGGAAACGGAAAATATCGCTTAACGGTACAAGCAGAAGATTATGAAACGGCCGAGCCAATACTTGAAGACGCGATCAAAGCAGCAACTGCAGTTATTGGCACTAAAGGACCAGGAACAGTAGCGTTTGAGAGACAATGATACGAAAATGTGCCTGTGGTTATACGCTCAAAACAGAATGCTGTGGCAAAGCTACAACAAATCCTGAACCAGCAAAATATTCTCCAGAAGACAAATACGCAAGACATCGGCGAGAATATAAAGAAAACTATAAAAAGGAATGATTCTCAAAAAAGAGTATGGTGAAGGTGGTATTGTTTATTTTTGTCTCTTTATTCCTAATATCTTGCACGACTACGCAAACGGTTTCTCAAGAGATTCAAGAACCTCCAAGACCGCTCTCAGCAATTTCTTGCTCTGAAAATTCATTATCATTTACTATAACAAACACTCACTCTACAATATGGAGTCTTGATAGGACTGTGACTACTGAAGAAGGTTATAAGAACATTCGCATTTTCTTGAACGGAAAAATTGTGAACCCATCACGAGACAATCCTGTGTTTTATTCAACTGAAGAAGGCAGACTTTTCGGCGGCTTTTTGAGCGATAATTGCGGCGAAGAATTCTTACTTCCCGGAAAATCAGTAGATTGTACGCTCAATCCTGTTGTTTTTGAAGAAGAAAACACGCTTTGGATGGAACAAGAAGGAATAGTAGATAGGAGGAGCTTTTCATGTTAAAGACTATTATTCCTTTGTTGTTTTTTACTGTTCTTATACTTCCTTTTTCTCTAGCAGATACTTGGTGGGTTACAGATTCTACTTCTGACGCTTTTTCAGATGGTAGTTGTCAACAGTTGTGGCCTGACCTTCCTTCTGAACCAGTAGGTAGTTGTTCAGTAATAGGTCAGGAAATTGAATGGTGTAATACTTTAGGACCAAATATTTATGGTGGGTATGAGATAGAGTGGGGAACTTCAGAATGTTTCTCTTTTTGTTACTGGGAACAAGAAGGTGCTGGCCAAGATGCATGTACTGGTCAACTACCTACTGAACCGGGTCTTTGTACAACAGAAAATGAAGGAGACACAATAGAAATTTGTAGTGGTTCTGTAGCGGTAGATTTGGTATGTTTTTGCAGTGCTTCTTGTGTTTCAAATCAAGGTTCTTCTTGTACTTCTGCAGCTAATGTTTGTGGTGATACTAATGTTGGTTCTATTCGATGTGATGGAAGTTGTAGTGCACCAGTGCCTTCTAATCCTTCGCCTGTTGGTTTTGCTGCTTGTGGTTCTGCAGTGTGTGGTTCTGTAGTTGATGCTTGCGGTGACTCAATTTCATGTGGTAGTTGTAGTTCTGGTGAGACTTGTCAGTCAGGCTCTTGTGTTTCTGTTCCTTCTGGTTCTTTTACGAGTTCTTCTTTTACTTGTGATATTGGTGAAGGAGATAATAATTGTGTTGCTACTGTTTCTTGGAATAGTAATGATGCTAGTGATGTGCGAGCTTTTTTTCGAAATTCTGCAGGTGCTTGGGTTTGGGCTGCTTTTTGTTCTGGTAGTTGTTCTGTAGCTACTGGTGATTGGGTGGGTCATGAGTCTACTTCTTCTTGGCCCGCT
>CAZDJS010000091.1:0-2386 GCA_964505795.1 uncultured Methanosarcinales archaeon | reverse complement strand
ATGGAAATGGGACAAGTTCTACAATTTTATTGAAGATATCGAGAAAAAGACCGAAAAATCACTTAAATCATCAATGGAAGATTTTGGTATTCACCAAGAAGAAGAATTGCCAAAACCATGGAAGAAAAACCAAACAGTAAGAGCAAAAATTATGATTCCCGGACGCTACCCGAAAGAAGTCGTGGCAGTCGCAGGAGAAGGACAAAACGCGCGTTGTATCACAATAATTAATGCGCCAAACCAAAAAGTTGGGAGAGACCTTAAAGTGAAGCTCGTTCGGGACAAACACAACATCTACAAAGGAACGATTTGAAACGTCCCATATTCCCCATAGAACTATGGTTTTTACCCCTACACATATTTCTTTTGTAAGATGGTGTTATCTAGCACGTTCTTGTTATAAGACGAGATTCTTCGTAGCTAATCTCAAAAACGTCACCAGTACGGCACGCTTCACTTATGTCAAAACGACAAGTATAATCTTGCAAAATATCACTAGTGATGTGGCAACCCTGCGCGACTTCTTCGCCATTTTTTGTCATGACAAACAAGCTTCCATTATAGGTTTTTACGCCTTCATTACGAATAATAAACGCACCAGTCTCATTTCTACGATCATCAAAGCGCTGAAAATCATCAAGCTCAAAATCATTCTTCAAAAGAACAGGCTCAATACAACGGCGAATACCAGCAAAATCCGTATCCCGAGCAGTACAACGAACATCAACAGCACGCAACAAGTCTTTTGCACTCTGCGCAAGCGCCACAGCCTCTGATTCAATATCATCAGCCTGAGAAATTTGCGGAGTTTGAATACTCACCACAACAAGAAGAACAAAAATAATAGAGCCCATGATCATAATGGTTTTTCCCATACAACAAATACTCCTTAGAATCCTATATAAAACATACGGTTCGGAAACTTTTCATTTTTCACGTGATAATTCTTTTATTGTTTCTTAACACTAGTACATTGACAAAAAAATATAAATATGAGTACTCATTATGAGTAGATATGCCTAGTATGAATATTGCAATAAAAAAAGAAGCCTATGACTTCTTAAAAGAGCTCAAAGGAGCAGACAAAAGCTTTTCAGAAGTAATTCTTAGCTTCAAAAAACAAAACATAGAACACTTATTTGGAGCGCTAAAAGATAGGAATTGGGAAGAAAAAGAAAAAAACATCCTCTCACTACGAGAAGAATTTGAAAAAAGATGATAGGGCTCGACACAACAGCAATAATAGACTTCTTTAGAGGAGAAGAAAAACTCAAAACAATACTGCAAGAACCTATAGCAACAACAAGCCTCAATTACTTAGAAATACAATTCGGAATAGATTATGATGATAAAAAACGAGACCAAGAAATACGCTACTACGAAGAATTCTTTAACAACACACACCACATAGAACTCAATAAAGCAATAGCAAAACGCGCGTCACATATTGTCTGGCAACTCAGAAAACAAGGAAAAACAATAGGCAAGATTGATGCTACAATAGCGGCAGGCTACTTAGAATACGGAATAACAACCATTCTTACAAGAAACAAAAAACATTTTGAAAATATACAAGGACTGCAAGTGATTAGTTATTGAGCAGGGTAAATGCTTTTTTCATATTTGTATTTGCTCCTGCGCTCGCAGCACTCCGTAACCCTTAAGCGTTCACTCGCTGTTTGATCGCAACAATCTTGTTTGCACAGACTCGCTAGGCAGGAGCTCATGAGAACTAAATGGTAGTCTTCACAAGCAGTAAGCTTTTTAAAGGGCCGGTTGTTCTCACAACGAATGAAGATTCCTAAAGTGCAAAATAGGCATTGTCCATACTGCAGAAAGCACGCAGAACACAAAGTCAAGCAAAATAAAGGACGCGGACGAAGTGCGACACACCCAATGAGCAGGGGAGCAACAAGTAGAGTAAAAGACCGTGGAGAAAGACGAGGATTTGGAAATCTTGGACGCTATAGTAAACCACCAAAACCAAAAATGAGTGGGAAAAAAGTGTCAAAAAAGCTCGATCTTCGTTATGAATGTCAAGTGTGTAAAAAAACGCATCAACAAGCGTCAGGAATCAGAGCTAAAAAGGTAGAGATGGTATAAAATGGAGCCTACAAGTAAATTCGTCAAAGTCCGTTGCGTCAAATGCAAAAACGAACAAATCGTTTTTGGAAAAGCTGCAAATACTGTTAAGTGCCTTGTTTGTGAAGAAGTTCTTGCAAAAAGCACAGGTGGAAAAGCAGATTTTACTGCACGTGTTCTTGAAGTACTAGATTAAAAATTTCTTAAAGTAGATTCACCGTGTAGAAAATATTCAACAAAGCCTGGTGGGGCTGTGTAGAAAGTAATGCTACTCCGTAGTCCAGAGCCCGATACTTACGTATCG
>CAZDJS010000090.1:0-2395 GCA_964505795.1 uncultured Methanosarcinales archaeon | reverse complement strand
CGGTGACAGTTCTTTGTCCTCGTTGAACAAGAAAGTCTTCGTGCTCTACAACAAGGTAAGATATGTTCACAGTTCCAGTAGTATCATCTCTATCAAAACGCACTGTTGTAGAGTCTGATATTTGTCCTCGTACACTATATCGAGAAAGTCCAGTATTATCTGCGCTTTTTGTAAAAATAACAAAACTTTGCGATGTATTGACTGCGTTAAGAGTATCTGTGATTGTTGTTCCTGTTAAGCTAAGGTTTCCTTGTTGTACTATTGCTTCTTCTAAACTAACAACTTGCCAATAAATTTCTCCTGCTGAACCCGTTGTTTGTCTTGAGAACTCAAGTGTGCTCTCATTGATGAATCTTGTAGTAAATTGTGAATGTGTCATGTTTGCATCAGCTGAAGAATCTAATCGAGTATAGCTTATTATGAATGATTCGTTGACAGTGACAGGTGTAATAACTGTTTGTAGAGTAGTTTCTGTTGAATTAAAACTTAGATTATTTCTTTGCACTGTTGCTGCTTCTGTTTCTATTACTTCCCAACGAAGATTCGCATTTGAGGTTCCGTATCGTAGTAGTTCAAGCGCTGTTGAATTAACTATGTTTGGCGTAACCAATAAATCTTGTGGGTTGGAAGAAGAACTTCGTGTGGAGACAAAAACAAAAGTATTAGTAGGATTTATTGAATTGATGGTGATTGTTTCTGAAGTAGCTGTTAGTGTCTCCTCTCCTCGTTCGACAGATATGGCTTGCACGCTCATAACTGATACTAAGAAGAACAATAACACCAATATTTTTCTCATAGTCAAATCCACTCCACAACCACCAAGTATACAAGAATGTAT
This sequence comes from uncultured Methanosarcinales archaeon, assembly GCA_964505795.1. Taxonomy (GTDB): domain Archaea; phylum Nanobdellota; class Nanobdellia; order Woesearchaeales; family UBA525; genus CAZDJS01. Next base: position 1,557 of record CAZDJS010000090.1, on the reverse strand, counting down.
CCTATTAAAAAAGTTGTTGTAAACATTTAGAAGTATAAAGAGTTTCAGAATAAACTTGCGAACCAATTAAGAACCTTGCTAACAAATCCTTGTTTTTCCCCACAGGTACCGTTCGTACAAGCTATTGACGCTGCACACTCATAGTTTTTTTCACAAGAATCATAGAGCTGTTTTCTTGGATGCGTATTTTCTCCATCACAATATCTTGCACCACCATCAACAAACAAGACATCGCCTTCTTCGTAACACAAGCCGTCAACCTCGCAACCTTGACAGTTTTGAGATGCAGTTTCATCTACTTCTTGTTCAAAAATTTCTTTTGTTTCTTGAGTTTTTTCTTCTCGTGCATCTTGATTTTTGCTCTCACTTTCGTCTTGCTCTTGAGTGTTTTGCTCTTCTTGGTTTCTTTCTTGTTCTTTCGCTACATAATTTTCTGTAACTGCAAGGTCTTCAAGCTCGGCCTCATTTTTCGTTTCGACAATGAACCCTTGTTCCTCAAAGTAGTTTTCAATCTGAGCATTTGCTTCTCCAAGAAGTAAAACAGAATTTCCATCAATTACAACAAAATAATGATCATCCAAATCACTTTGTTCGTATCCTTCAAGAGCGTCTTTGTCTGTGGCTCCAGTAAAAGTTATTCCTGTTTGTTTTATTGTTGCTGCAAAGTTTGCTGCAGTGATTACATCACTTGTAGGTGCGTCTTCCCCTACAATAGTGAGATATTCTGCTTCGAGCGATGGCGTTGCTGCAAGAGAAAGACTCGTCAATAATACGAGGAATAAAAATATTACAAATAATTTTGATTTCATGATTATAAGATCGAGCTCCTTCTTTTTAACTTCTTCGTTTTAGACTATCAAGGTGGCGAATTTTTTCTTCTAAGTATTTTTCAGGATTAAAACCGTGCTGCTCAATGAGTGTTCCTATATGATCACCACCCATATGATGTGGTAATACAACATAACTTGCTCCTGCTTCATAAAGCGCAATAGCATCATCGGTAGAATGTGCTATAACTGCAAAAATTGCTTTTTTATTGATTTTTCTGAGTGTATTGAGAAGAAGTATATTTGTTTCAAGTTTTGGAATGGTGCTTATAGCCATATGAACTTTATCGTGGGTGAGTTCTTCGAGTAACTCAATATCTTCAGCGTCCCCGTAGCGACAATCCAATCCTTGTTTTTCTAGTCTTTTGATAACTTCAGGATTATAATCTATAACAAGAAATTCTTTTTCCATCTTATGAAATGTTTTGAGAATGCCAAAGCCTATTCTGTTACAACCAAAAAGTATAACTTCATGTTTGTGAATATGAGATTCTTTACGTACGTCTTTTCTCTCAAATATTTTGAGTTGTTTTGATATTTTTGGATAAATTTTGTCCGAGTAAAGAATCAAATAGGTGCTTACTGCAATCGTGATTACTCCAACAATTGTTGCGAGGCTCAGAAGGTCTCCTCCGACATGCCCTAAACCTACACCGAGTGCGATAAGTATGAGTGAAAACTCGCTAATTTGTGCTACAGTGAGTCCTGCTTGATAACCAATTTTTCTTGG
>CAZDJS010000089.1:0-2645 GCA_964505795.1 uncultured Methanosarcinales archaeon | reverse complement strand
TGTAACGTATTTTATAAAATTTCCATCATCCATAATTTTCACCTTAGTTCTTGTAGTGTTCTCGTACGATGTCTTCACATATCAGCCCTAAAGGTCGTATGGTTTTGGGGTTTGTTATTTCAGGCAGGTCTTCAAGCGCTGTTGTATTCTTATCTCCTTGTAGGACTTTTGTGTTCGTGGGTTTTCCTTGTTCGTCTACTGTTACTTGACAGGTTATGTTTTCGTAACCAATTGTAGGACTTTCAATTGCATGACCTTCTTGAGAAATTGGTTTTCCATCATATGTGAAGTTCAGTTCCGTTTTAAGATTGACATTGTCTAGTGTGATTCTGTGTTCTTGTTTTTGGAATGGTTCTTCATAACCTCTTACTAATTTACTTGCTATTCCATCAATAATTCCGAGTACAGGGACTCCTATGCCTAATGTATCAGGGAGCATTGTGTCTTTCTTTCTGTAGGTAGTTGTGACAATTGAATGGTTGTCGTTAACTGAATCAATTATCGGTTCACTCACTTTTTCATAATTGTATACGGTGCTGGCAGCAAGTACTGCTCCTGCTACGTATCCTAGAAATGATGCTGTGGTTCCTAATGATTCTAAATTACTGTTTTTATTCTCCCTACGGCAATATTCTTGACCATTTTCTTGTTCTTCTCTGAATGAACGCACTGCGTCTCCTAAAAGAAGATTAGGGAATGATGCTCTTGAAATTGTTTTTAGTATTTTTTTTAGATCCTTATCCATAAGTTTCATCTCTTGTTGTTGTAAGGTGCTACAACTATTTAAATCTTACTATTTTTAACTACTTTAAAGTAATTAATAAATTAATAAATAAATAATTCTATATAGAAAATAACTAATGGTTTCTTTTTTAAAGTCTTGTGTGTTCTCTTGTTTTGCTAGGCTGGGGCGTTCGTCGTGCCCTGTTACCATCAACCGGCGTAAGGTGGAGCCGAAGCCTGAGAGGCGGCGCGCATACTGTGAGCAGTCTCGAGGCAACTGTCGATACTGTGTCCTTGTTGACGTGTTACTTAGCGTACCGAGTCAGGCCCTGACGGGAGCAGCTCAACGCTTTGTATTGCGTGTATCAGGGGTTGCGCAGAGGAGGGAACTTCGAGAGCTACTGTTCATGTTATGTTGTGTCCACTCTCAGGCGTGCATTAATTTTATAGTGGTAAAGTTTAAGAATGCTATTTTGTTTCTTTTTTTTTATGCAACTCGACGCGATTATCATAATGGGTGGTGATAAGGACAACTCACGAGCAGAAGTAGCACGAAGTTTTTTTGAAAAAAATAAATCGTCTGAACGACCCCCTCTTTTGGTAGCAACAGGAGGCTCAAGCATGTACAGGACTCCAACAGAAGAAACAGAATCGCAACGAACACATGATTTTTTATTAGGTAAAGTTCCTGAAGCATTTATTATACCTGAAGACTTCCTTCGAACAATTATTGAGCATGGGGGAAACCCTAAACCATATCCTTATTTTGGTTCTTGCGACTCTTACACAAATTTGCTCGGAGCATTTCATAAGTTAGAAAGACTTAACAGATCAGGAAGAATTGGTCTTGCCTCAGATGATGATGTTATAGATAGTCATGTGAAACTTGCACAAAGGATGTCGAACAATGAGTTTGTTGCCTTACCAAACGGGTGCTATGGTTCAAGATTACGAAAACACTTAGCTACAGCACAAACAGCTGCATTGATTTATGACATGGATCGTTCAGGAGTGCAAAAAGAATGTCTTTTCACCCATTATGTGATGTTAGGTAAACATCCTGCACTTGCAGAATCTTTTCACGGAAAACCAAGAGGAATGTACGCTACTCTCTCAAAAATGTACGGGACTCTACACTCGATGCTCTGATTATTCTACAAGGAGAATTACGCGAGCCTCGTAGCAGATGCGCTTAAGTAATTATTTAAATACGTGATTTCTTATTTTATTATGCAAGAATGGTTAGATACTGCTGCTAGATTAAAGAAAAAACTCGATAAAGAGCAACAAATTGTTGCTAAAGAACTTAAGAAACTTCATCGTTGGTCTTACGATGCGAACAAATCCTTTGAAGTTCTTGGCTTTCTTTATCGACTTGGAGTGAGACAAGAACAACTCTACACAAGGTATCAGCAAGGAACAAAGATATTTTTGTCAAAAGACAGTTCTCTTGATCATCTTCTTAAAAAATTACAAAAAGACTCCTATTCTTTTTTTGAGGCTGTTCATAAAAGGCAGAGAGTTTTACGAACAATTTCTCCTTTTCCAAAGATACAACTAGAAGAAGTGGAAAAAGGTTTTTTGTTCAAGAAAATTGATGAATCACAATTGCACGCACAAACACAATTTGATACAAAAGTAATAAAAAAGGTTCACAAGAACGTTCTTCGTTTATTAGAAGAAGAAAATTCTCTAAAAAACACAATTCAAAAAATTATCGATGAACTTGCTAGAAGAATTATTTACATACAAGAAAAAGTTTCTGAAAATCAAAGAATAAAACATAATGTGATTATAGGATCTGATACTATTTCTTCTATTATTACTTTGAGTGTTCTTATTATCGGGATGGATATTTCTGCAAATCCAAATATTTCCTCTCTTGCAAGAACTTTTTTCAACAAATAATGCATATTTACAGG
>CAZDJS010000088.1:0-2815 GCA_964505795.1 uncultured Methanosarcinales archaeon | reverse complement strand
TGTCGCATTGAGTGACAAAGACCCGGAACGTAGTGACGAAGCCTTTGTCGCATTGGAGTAGTTTTCAAAGCCTTTCGAGAGTCTTTAGCTATTCCAATATACTTAATTGTATATTGTTATATATAAATGTTTGGTATTTTTCATATTTCAAGAAAACATAGGTTTGAAGAACGTTTGAAAAAAAGTAAAAAATTTATGATCTAAGAAGAGAAAGCAAGTCGTCAAGTGACCTTGCTTCACGAACTTTACTTGCTAGCTCAGGGAGTACGCAAGCAGTCTCTAACCAAAGAGCAAAATCATTTCGAGAAGGCGTTACGTGTCGTTGAAACAACCAAGGTTCTCGAGAAAGAGCGCGAGAAAGAGCAGCGACAGAAGATACAGAATCACCATTTGCTAACTTAAACTCTTGACCAGAAGGAACGTTACGAGAAGCGAGTGAGAGCTGCTTTGATTCGTTCAAAAGTGCTCTGAGAGCCTGCGTTTTCTCATCAATCTCTTCTTCGACACGGGTCATTGAACGATCAACTTCTCTTGATTGGGAATACAGTTTTTCCCATTCACTCTCAAGAGATTGTAATTCTTCAAGACGTCGCTTCAATGCAAGGTTCGCAGCATCTTTGTGTAAAAGAGGTTCTTTTCCATTGTGCATTCGCTCATGATACGACTTCATTTTATGGAGTAAGTCACCGTCTAATTGTTCAGGACTAAAGTTTTCTTGATTAATAACTTCTTGAAAAGAAGAGAAAAACCCGTTTCGGGAGCTTGATTGCTCAGGTACGATTGCAGACTCTGATTGTGGCTCTTCAACGGCTTGTCTTGGTTCTTCAACATGAGAGTTTTCTTGTTGCACAATTTCCTGCGTTTCAGAATCAGATTGATCGTTTGCAATAAGCATAGCTTCAAATTCTTTAATTGCAGCTTCATCAATATCATAGCTTGAACTCTCAGACTCTTGAATATTTGAATCAGTACGAGGTTCATAACTTTGTGATGATTGTACTTGTTCTGAAATTTGTGGCGTTTGTACAGGAACAGATGTTTGTTCAGAGCTTTGTGGCTTTTGAGCAGGAACAGGTTGCTCAGAACTTTCTGATGATTGAGAAGTCTGAGGGAGTTCTTTGGCAGATGCTTGTTCGGAACTTGGCGTTTGTCCAAAACTTTGTGGCGACTCAGACGTCTGAGGGGGTTCTTTGAGATGCTCAGAATGAGCTTGAGTACTCGAGTAATTTTTTTGAAAAGCTGAACGAATATCAGATGATGAGAAAGGCAACTCAGTTGATTGTGGTTTTGGAACCTTATCATTGAGTGCTTCTTTTGCTGTTACTGGAACTTTTGATTTCTTTTTTTGAAAAAATGATTTTTGAAAAAACGACGTAATATCCTCAATTATAATTTTGAAAACCATTGCTCACCCCTAGCCAGATAAAAAAAAAGAGCTTTATAAATGTTTTTATGAAGAAATGAATTATTGGTTCGGGAGTTTTTTCAAACCTAGCTGCACCATATCAAACCAATACCTGTGCCCTTCGTCATTGGGATGGAAGTTATCGCTCGCCTCCATGTCATCATAAGGTCCTATGTCATGATCTTGTTGAGGACTAATATGAATTATATTCTCGTATTTTTTTGCTTCTTCTTGCATGATCTTTTCGTACTGTTTGGCTCTGTGCTTGTATACTGGCTTTAGGAAAATTGGTATTGCACTTACTTCATGAATTCTTCCAGGACCTACAATAATTGTTTGCTTGCTGTTATTATGTAGTTGTTCAAAGACTTGTTTTGTACTTTGTTCAAAGGTTCGTATGCTTGTGAATCTAAATACATCGTTAGAGCCTATTATTGCAATTGTAAGATTCGTCTTTTTTGACTGGTTGATAAGGTCTTCCATCTTATTGCCATTCTTTGCTTTGTTCGTTGCGGTGATGTTGAGAGTGTTTTTAATCCTTCCATATACTGATTTGTTTTCATCGCTTGCGCCAAAGCCTCTCGCTACGCTATCACCTAAGAAAATTAAGTGAGGTCTCTCATCTGATGTTAACTCAGGTGGAACCATTCTTGTTACTTTATACAGAGAATAGAATGCGTGGCTCATATCTAAAAGAAGAAGTGCTGCGACAAGTATTACTATGATTGTTAGTGCGTTCATTTTTTGCGAAGTGAATTTGTTTATTGATTTTTTTGTGTCATTCCAAGATGTCGCCCCATTGCAAGAACCATAGCTTTGACTTTTTGTTGTTCTTGTTCAGGCAATCGATGGAACGTTCCTTCAATTTTTTCATAACACAAAATTGCTTCTTCAAGATCGCTCTTTTGTAATGCCTGAGCCATCCTCGCAACCACGCTTTTGAGGTACGCTACATCAAGCTCGGAACAAACTTGTTGAACGTCTTTAATAAAAGAATCTTGTACAGTTTGTGGCAATTGATCATATTGTGTTCGCACTTCTTCATAAGATGACGATGCGGCATTATAATCACCTGCGTGAAGTTGTTTGCGGACTTCATCGAGCAAGGTCTTCATCTGCTCTGCAGTAACTTGTTGTCTTCCCATTGTAGCAAAATACAAAAGCATCCCGATAAGTAATACGATAATAAATAAACCAAAAAAGTTCATTCCTTTTGAGACTGCTGTAAAAGAAAATCCCGTAATCTCATTATTTTGCATTGTTACTGGAACAAAAAGTGTTCTGCTCTGAAGGTCGGAAATACTCAAATCTTCTTCAACATAATACACTATTTCTTGCGTAATAGGAAAAGAAAGTAAGGAACCAGCCGCTTCATAGTCATTGAGTGCAATAATGTCATTCATTTTCTCT
>CAZDJS010000087.1:0-2885 GCA_964505795.1 uncultured Methanosarcinales archaeon | reverse complement strand
AGGTTGCTGATCGTGAGGTTGATGAGTACTGGGAAGATGAAGTAATGGGTCCTCTTGTCATGGGTCTTTCAGGAAAACTTCAATCCTTTTTTGGTATGCAAAACGGATAGTCATATAAAGAAAAAATATTATGTAAGCTACGATGGAACGATACACAATAACACAACATAAAATTCTTAGTTACGAAGGTTATTTTCGTCCTGACGAGTTTCTTAAAGAACTAAAAGGTTTTTTGAAGGAAAGAAAGTATTTTCCTTTTGATAGTAAAAATTTTGAAGAAGTTCTTGAGTCTGGTTTGCAAATACAAATGGAGATTAAAGCAACAAGAAAAGTTTCGTATTATATCAAAAAAGAAATTTTTCTTCGTATTAAGATGCTTCGGCTTCGAGAAGAAATGGTGGAAATTGACGGTGTAAAAAGGAAGTATTATCATGGAAACGTGAGTCTTGATTGTGATTCTGCTTTGCAAACTGACTTGAAGGCGCAATACGACAAGTCAGGCTGGATGTATTTCCTTCGTGTTATTAACGATAAATTTATTCGTCGTGATTGGATTGAATCAGCAAAAGACGAAGTAGATAAAGATCTGCACGACTTGCTTGATCATCTGTCTGCCTATTTGAACATGATTCGTTTTAAGCAATAAGGTTATAAAGAAGTAGAGTTTTTTCTTAGTAAATCGATAGCGAGAAAAGAAAGATAGCAGAGCGCCACAACTGGTAGCTCATTCTTCTCGCCCAAGGGTGAAAATATGAATAATGAATCACATTTTAGTAAGCTAGGACTCTCTTCTAGTCTTGTCCAAGCATTAGCTGACGAGAATATTATTGAACCAACAAAAGTACAAGAACAAGTTATTCCAATGATTCTTGAAGGCAAAGATCTTCTTTGTCAATCAGAAACAGGAAGTGGAAAAACTATTAGTTTTGCTGTGCCAATTATTGAAAAACTAACTGCCAAGGGCGGTGCTCAAGTTCTTGTTGTTGCTCCTACTCGCGAACTTGCAAAGCAAATTGCTGATGAGTTTGTGAAGTTTGCAAAGCACAAAAATCTTAAAATAGTCACTATTTATGGTGGTGTTTCTATGGGTCCACAAGTGGATAGTATTCCTTCAGCAGATGTTGTTGTGGGAACTCCTGGAAGACTTCTTGATTTGAACAGACAGGGTTATTTGAAACTTGATCTTGTAAAGCATCTTGTTCTTGATGAGTGCGATCGAATGTTTGATATGGGTTTTATTGAAGACGTTGAATCAATCATTTATGCAACGCCTAAGGAGAGGCAAGTGCTTCTTTTTAGCGCGACAGTGAGTTCTACGATTAAGGATATTACCGCAAAGTATATGCATGATGCTGAGCACGTTCGTGTGACTCCGCACATGGTCAAAGGAAAATTGACGCAACAATATTATGTTTGTCCTCATAATCAAAAAATTAGTTTGCTTGCTCATATTCTCAAAGAGCATACTGGTCGTGCAATCGTGTTTTGTCGAACAAAACGTCTTGTTGATATGGTTGCGCGAGCATTACAACAAAACGGCTACCAGTCCGATGCTCTTCATGGTGACATGTCACAAGCAAAGCGCGAACGCGTTGTCGATAATTTTATTCGTGGAAAAACAAAAATTGTTATTGCAACTGATGTAGCAAGTCGTGGTTTGCACATCGATGATGTCGAGCTCGTTGTAAATTATAATCTTCCTGAAGAGACTGAAACGTACGTTCACCGCGTTGGGCGGACTGCTCGACAAGGAAAAGAAGGTGTTGCAATTACTTTGCTTGATGATCAGGACTTCAGATTATTTGATGATGTGATGCGTCATTACGAGGATGATATTGAGAAGCTCGAAGCAACTGATGTGAAGCGAGTGTTGTTCAAAAAAGATGTACCGGGTAATAATCGTCGTAATGATAATCGAGGTCCTCGCAAGAGTCCTCGTAAGTTCAGCAAAGGTAAATCGTTCGATGTCAAGGGCGGCGGACCTAAATACGAGAAAAAGCCAGAGCGCGATCCATACGATGGTCATAGCCTTGCTGACTTGGATTAGTTTGTAAATCCCCAGTAACTCAAGGCACCTGTAATAACTGCTGCGATCCATGAAACCCACACGGGAAGCATTGTTGCTCCTAGCGTGATGTTCGTTCCAGTTATTGCAAGCGAGAGATGAAATAAGGCAACGATTGCAAACACGCTCGCAGCTACTTTTCTAAATTCCATAGTGCTCTCTTAGTTTTTCTTATTTTAAATGTTTCTGAGAATCTGCGGAGGGATTTTCTAAGAAACTGATTTTCTAGTGTCTGCGTTGCTTTCTGAGCATGAACTTATGAATAATTCACTTTGTTCTTAACCGCGACTTCAAAATCCAGAAAGGAAGGACATAAAGTCCCTCAATGCGGAGGGCGGGATTCGAACCCGCGGATCCACTAAGGAACAGGATCACTTCTCAGCAAATGCTGAATTTAAGTCCTGCGCAATTGGCCAGACTATGCGACCTCCGCAAGCTATTGGCTTTTCTCACGCTTTTTAAGAATATCGTTCAGTTTGGCTTATGAGATTTTGGCTCAAGGTTCTTTGCAACAAGAGCAAGAATGATTGAGTTTCCTTTGAGCGTTTTTACTTTGTCAATATGCGGGAAAAAATGATGCATTGCTTCTTTATTCATCGTAATTTTTGTTCGTTGTCCTTGTCTACGAAGTGTAAACTTGTACTTACCAAAGAATTTACGAACGCGAACGATGCGAAACTCTGCGTGTCCTACTGCCTTTGCTTCTCGAAAGAGGTTTGATACTCCCATATTCTTTTTTGAGAACTAGCGGTTTAAAATATTTAGCTTTTTAATGCAATCAAATGTTATTTGTTCAATTTCTTTATTTGTCATCACTGTC
>CAZDJS010000086.1:0-3108 GCA_964505795.1 uncultured Methanosarcinales archaeon | reverse complement strand
GTATACTTTATCTCTTTTCTCAACGCATTCGTTATTTCTTGGAACGTCATAAATGTCCTTTTTCTCCAACAAAATAATTTGACCATGTCGCAAGTAGGCTTGCTTTTTTCTGTTGGCGGAATTACTTTTTTTCTTTTTGAAATATTCACCGGTATGTTTGCTGACATTTATGGTCGAAAAGCATCTTTACTCGTGACTAATTTTCTTTTTTTACTTGGCTCCTTAGTTTTTGCACTTGCCAGTTCTTTTTCTTGGTTTATTTTCGCAGCATTTTGTATCGCACTCGCCGGCTCTTTCTGGTCGGGGTGTACTGATTCTCTCTTGTACGAGTCGCTCAAATCGAAAAAAGAGTATTCTCGAGTACTTTCTCGCTATCACTTTATTTTTGTGAGCTTGGGAGTGTTAACCAACTTTGCAGTACCCCTCATCTTCAAAGAAGGAATCAACATTCCTTTTTTTCTTGGAGCGTCTTTTGCATTTCTTTCATTATTCCCTATACTGTTCCTGAAAGAAACATTGCCTGTTCGCGAAGCAAGTTCTGTTTGGTATAAGTACAAACGACAAGTCAAAAACACTACAAAAACCTTGTTAGGGAGTTCATCACTTATTTGGTTGTTAGGTTTTTCAACTAGTGTTGGTATTGGTATTGCGTTGTTTGGGGATGTCCTTAACCAACCATTAATAAGAAATTGGCATTCTCTTGAAGCGTACGGCGTGATTTTTGCTCTTGCGACAATTGTTCAATCAGTATTTTTGTATCGGCTCGATTATTTTATTTCTCTTACTCGAAAATGGAGTCCTTATTGGTTTTTGGTCTTTGCATTCCCTCTTTCTTTGTTACTCTTACTCGTTCCCTATCTTCCTTGGCTTATTTTCATAATGGGGATTGTTTGGACATTGGGAAGTTTCAGATTTGTTCTCATCTCCGAAGAAATTAACAATCTTATCAAAGAGAATACAGAACGCGCAACGATGCACTCAGTTAATTCGATGTTGCAATCTTTTGCTATTGTTTTTCTCGCTCCTCTTTTTGGTTTGTTGCTTGATCTTGTTGGTTTTGTCTCTGGTCTTGTCTTTCTCGCAGGGATTTCTTTTATTCTTCCCGCAATCGTTGCCTTCTTCAAGCCAAAGAACATTTAAACTAGGTTTTTTTCTCTTCTTTCATGTCTGATATTTGGATTGAAAAGTACCGTCCTCGCACTTTTGCTGAGATTAAAGGTCAAGAGTCTATTGTTTCTCGTATTGAGGCTTTTGTAAAGTCTGGTAATATGCCTCATTTGCTTTTTGCTGGCCCTCCAGGTGTTGGAAAAACAACCTTATCTTTAGTTATTGCAAAAGAACTTTTTGGTGATGCTTGGCATGGGAACTTTCTTGAACTCAACGCTTCTGATGAGCGTGGTATTGATGTTATTCGTCATAAAGTAAAAGATTTTGCTCGTACTCGTGCTATTGGTGATGTGCCGTTTAAGATTATTTATTTGGATGAGTGTGATGCGCTTACTCGTGAGGCACAGCAAGCATTACGTCGTACGATGGAGAATTATACTCAGACTTGTCGTTTTATTTTGTCCTGTAATTATTCGAGCAAAATTATTGATCCTATTCAATCTCGTTGTGCGGTTTTTCGTTTCAAGCCACTTCCTGAAGAGGCATTGTCTTCCATTATTGATTCTCTTGTTGAGAAAGAAGGATTATTACTTGAAGATGCTGCGCGTCAGGCTTTGCTTGAAGTTTCACATGGTGATGTTCGTCGTCTTGAGAACGTGATGCAGTCCTGTGCTGCTAAGGAGAAAGATAGTAAAAAGCACATTACTGAGGAACTTGTTTTTAGTACTGGTGCTGTTGCAAAGCCTAAGGAGATGAAGTCGATGCTCGAGAGCGCGTTAAAGGGTGATTTTTTGAAGGCTCGCAGTGATTTGTTTAAAATCATGCTCAATTACGGTCTTTCTGGTTTTGATGTTGTGAAGCAGATTCAGGCTGCTGTATGGGATCTTGAGTGTGATGACCAAAAAAAACTCTCGCTCGTTATTGCTTGCGGTGAAGCTGAGTTTCGCATGGTTGAAGGCTCAGACAGTTTTATCCAACTCGAAGCTTTGCTTGCGAACTTTGTGAAGAAGTAGGTTTCTGTTTATTAAGAATTCTTAAAAAATTATAAAAAAAGTTTAGTAGAAGCCAAAGCCAACGTCAAAACGTGTTTCTTCAAAGTCGTAGCCGTAATTTCCGCCGTATCCTTGGTTTCCGTAGTGTCCGCCTGATGTTGGGCGAAATACTGAACTAAAGTGTACTGGTGTGACGTCGGCATAAAACGGTTGTCTGAGGCCAGTTATCCATGCGCTTCCACTTCCAAAGGTTCCTCCTGCTCGTGGAGTTGTTTGGTAGTTGTAGCGAGGGTCTGCAAAGCTGACTTGTCCTCCTGGAGCGACTCCTGCTTCGTAGCTGTAGCCTGACTGGTATGCTCCTTGATAACCATATTGTTGGTAGCTTCCTATTGTGTTATAGCCTTGATACGCACTTGCTTCTGCTTGTCCTGTACTTAGGACAAGGAAGACGCTCGCGACGAGCAAGACCATTATTTTTTTGATGTTTTCCATTATAAATACACCTCTATGTTGTTACTAGTAAGTAGTGTTTATTTATATACTTTGTGGTTTTCTTCTTCTGTATTCTAAATTGGTGAGTGTTTGTCGTGCACCTATATTTACGCAAAAAAAGGCACCGTTACGTTCTGTTGCACTCAGAGAAATGTAATTGCTCTTTTTTTCTTCTCTTTCTCTTCCTTCCCAGAATCGAAAGACTGAGTGTTGTTCTTTTTTGTTACGAGGACCTTCTGAACTCCATGTCCTTCCTGAGATGAATCCTATTTCGTACACTACAGGGCTTGCACCTACTATTTTTAAGCGATCGTATATTTGTCTACCTACAGAAATTATTTTTTCTTCTTCTTGTGCTGTTCCCCAGTATCTTTGCTGTGTATATATGTTAAGAAAGGGAATTTTAATTTCCTCTTTCGTATATTTGAAAGCATATTCTTGTAAACTAAAAAAAAATTAAGCTCTAAACAATATCTTCTTCAGCAACAACGAGAAAGTCACCCATAGCAAGAACTGC
>CAZDJS010000085.1:0-3264 GCA_964505795.1 uncultured Methanosarcinales archaeon | reverse complement strand
CGCTCGAACACTTAGATGTGCAAGCTGGAGATGTACAACAAGAAAATACTGAAGTTATAGCAAAAAACATGCAAATCATGCTCCGAAACCTGCCGATAAAACAAACTCAACAAACCACACCACAAGCAACTCTACAACAATCAACTCCTAGCCCTCAACAAGCACCTCCAACTTCTCAAGAAACTCCGCAACAACCGATTCAAAATTCACAACCAACTGCGCCACAAAATGAACCTGTGCAACCAACAAACCCTAATGAACGATTAGAAGCACTCTTTGCACTGCTCAAAGAACAACCCGAACTACACCAACTCATCAAAGAACACCCCGAAAAGGTAGAATCTTTTGTTACACAAAACCCAACATTACAACAGGCCTTTGAAGGAATAGATATACAAGCACTCTCACAAATACTCAGTCAAAAAGAAGAACACCCCAATGATGTTCCAAAAGCAACAGATCTCAACGACCAAGAACTCCTCAATTTTCTTGATGAAAAACACCAACTCAAAGAACTCCTCGAAAAAGATATTGAAGGACTCAAAAAGATCATACCAAAAAACAAACGATTACAACATTTTTTTGAAGGAACAACACCAGAAGCAGTAAGAGAACGAATAAGAGGAATGGACTTATGATATACGAAGACGACCTTATTAGGATAGAGCAGCCTCAAACCGGAGTCACACAAGGACATATAGTAGTCCATCCTCGTCAGAAAAAGAATTATTTTTCAGAACTAAATGATAATGAGAGAAAACAGTTCATGACAGCAGCAAATTTGGCTGCTACTGCGCTTTTTGAAACGCTCGGAGCACAAGGAACAAATATTATTATTAACGAAGAACCACTGCGTTGCGACGTTTTAGCTAGGTCAGAAAATGATACGTGGACGCATCAATGGAGTCCCGTGCAGGTAGAAGAGAGCGCGATGGATGACGCAGCAGAGAAGATTAACTTTAGCATACCGCTTGAAGGACAGGTTTCTCAAGACCCTCCAGAACCTCAAGATTCTCAACAAAAACCACAGTCTCAAAATCAAGAAGAAGAACTCGAAAAAAAAGAAAACTACTTGATTCGACAGTTGTATAGGGTGCCTTAGATTATTGAGATTAAGATACTAATGCTATATTTTCCCATTATGCTCTTTATCGAACTCATAAAGTTGTTCATCGATTTTATCTAATGGTAACTTTAATTTATCACGAATTGAATAAATTTCTTTTACATAACTATAATAAACTTCAATAGAATATTGAGAGTAATATAATTTTTTACCAAATAGTGCTCTATATGCTCTTATATCAATTATAGGAAAAATATCAGGTCTAAGAAATTTTAGTATTGCGCTTGCCATAGGAAAACCTACACCTGAACTTTTTGTCAGTTCTATAATAATTTCTTCTGATTCTTTATCATGTATAGTTGCAGATTTGTTTTTTGCTAACATATCTAATTTTTTGATTAAATCATCAGAAATTTCTAAAACTCTATCTATTTTCCATAAAGCTACTCTTCTTAAGTCATTTACAGATAGATTCTTGTTTTCTCTAATTTCTGAAAATAACTCTTTAAGTGTGTTAGTTTCATCAAAATTATAATTAAAATCATACTTTAACTTATGCTTGTTGACGTCAAACTTCATAATTATCTCTCAAAAAAACAGACTCCACTGATAGTAATCTATGATTGCTGCGAAGATATACGCTAGTGCGAAGCTTGGTACGAAAGGGATCCCTTCTTTGACAAGCACGTCTTTGACTTTGGCTTTTTGCACTTGTTCAATTTGAGAATTCGTAATACCATAATTAGCAACTGTGAGAGTCTTTTTTCCTATTTTTATTGGTTCGATAACCCAATCTCCTTCGACCAGATCTTTTGCTTTGACACGAACTTTCATTGCTTCATCGAGAGCTTTGGAGAATATCCACGCATAAAATACCATATACATACCGGCTGAGAAGACGATAAAAAAGACTCGTAAACCGAACTCTTTAATCACAAAAAACGCAAGCAACAACGCAAGAGCCACAATTATTTGAAAGACGAAACGAAGCCACTTTATTTTTGGTTCATAAACGAGTTTCTTAAACGCAGGAACAAAAACTTTTCTTCGTTTAACTGCTAAATATCCACCATAAATAATTCCATATATTGCTCCGGCAAAGATAATCATCACAAGAAACGTCCAGAAAAAGCTTGTTGCGCCAAAAAGCAGAGCAAGACCGATAATGAGCTTCGCATCACCACCACCCCACTGACCAGAAAAGAACATCACAGCGGCAATAGTAGTAGCAACAAGTAAGGCAATACCAGCACTAATGATTGGCTGCCAAGAGAGGAGATTTACTGATTCAAAAACCACAATGCTTACTCCAAGAATCATCGTAGCATAACTCAAAGTGTCAGGCACTTCTCGCTTCTTTAAATCAACAATAGACGCAATAATAAGACTGACTATGGCGATAACGTGAGCAATCATAAAATAAAACCAAGAGCGATGCTTTAAATGATTAGCGGAAAGTACTGCAAAAAGTTTATAAAAAATTCTCTATATAAAGTGAGGATGGAATCAGTTTCAAAAGAACTCTCTCAAGACCTATTAGAAAAATTGGTTAATGGACTTGAGGATGTTAAAGAAGGGCGAGTTAAGCCCTGGAAAAAAACTACTTCCTAAAGTTTCTCTCAATTAGTTCTTTGTATGCTGGAATAAGTTCTTTTATTGTATCTATTGCTTTTTGTCGTTCTCAATTGTTGCTCAAACCACCAATAGCTTTATAAACAAACCCGTGATTCATCGAGTACATACACCTATGAGTGATGATCTCCAGTTTGGAGGGAGTGAGGTACGATATTCTCGTCCTCGGAGGCAATTAAATGGAAAAAGCATTCGAAATTATTGAAGTAGCAAACAAAACCGGTAAATTACGCCGAGGTTGTAATGAAGTAACAAAAGCTCTTGAGCAAGGAAAAGCTAAGTTCGTAGTTGCAGCTGAAGATACAAGCCCAAAAGAAATTATTATGCATCTTCCAATTCTCGCAAAAGAGAAAGGAGTACCATGTGTTATGGTCGAAAAGAAGGAAGAATTAGGAGCAGCAGCAGGTCTTAGCCTTGGAACAGCAGCAGTTGTTGTTCTTGAAGCAGGAGAAGCAAAAGATCTTGTCTTGTAAACTGCAGTCAGACAGTGAACTTGTGTTGGAACACTTCGGATTGAAGTATCTTGGAGAATCGGAGAACATGACTGTCGAACAAGTAGTATCGGA
>CAZDJS010000084.1:0-3392 GCA_964505795.1 uncultured Methanosarcinales archaeon | reverse complement strand
CTTAACAAGTATTTGGCGCAGTTTATGGCGTCAAATACGGTTACGAGTCGGATTATTTACGGTTTTTTTGCGAGTAGTTTTTTGAAGAATACTTACCTGATTTTTTCTATGTCTTTGAAGTTAGAAGAAGAGTTATTGCTTCGCGGTTTTACTCTTGCTACGAGAAAGACGTATTTGTGGCACATACAAGATTTTTTACAATCAGATCTTGATAAGAAACAGTATCTTCTTTCTATCATTCACAAGTCACCAAATAGTGTTCGTTTAGCAAACGCAGCAATTTCTTTTTACGAAAAAACTGTTTTAGAAACCGAACCTGTTTATGTTCCTTTACCGAAGAAAAAACAAACGATACCTCATGTTCTCTCAAAAGAGCAAATTCTGCAATTGATTGATGCTACAACGAATGAAAAACACAAGATTATTGTTGAGTTATTGTATTCTTCGGGTCTTCGCTTACAAGAACTCATTAATCTAAAATACGAAGATGTTGATTTTGTAGAAAAAACAATTCATGTACGACAAGGCAAAGGCAGAAAAGACAGACTCACAATAATTGGTCAAAGAGTTCTTGATAGACTTGACAAACAAGGCCAAGGTTATGTGCTCAAAGGACGCAATAACAAATACACGAAGCGTTCTGTACAAGAAACATTAAACAAACTAGCTAAAAAAGCAGGTATTCAACAAAAAGTAACGCCTCACATACTCAGACACTCATTCGCGACACACTTACTCGAACAAGGAACTGATATTCGTTATATTCAATCATTATTAGGTCATAATCGTTTAGAAACAACACAAATATACACAAGAGTTGCAAAAAATAAGTTAAAAAATATTAACAACCCACTTGATTACAACATCTTCCCCACGTAAGGACCCATTTGTTCGTAACCGAGCTTTTGCTTGTAGTATTGACGAACGCCAACGCCTGAGATGACAAGCAACTTATCTTTACCGCCTTCACGACATATTTCTTCGGCCTTCTCCATTAAGACTTTACCAAAGCCCTTATGCTGTTGATCGCCTTGCTTTCCAATATTGAGTGCCTTTCCATACACGTGCAATTCACGAACTATCGCAGAACTCGGCGTAATCTCAGGGTGTAACTGCCTTGAAGGAAAACGAAGACGACAAAAACCGATAAGCGCATTCGTTGCACTTTCTACAGCTTGAATAAAAAACTCCTTGCCATTCGCTGCTTCGAACTCAATAACTTCAATAGCCCACTCACCAATAGGACGATCCTTAATCTCACGAGCACGAATATCACGAAAACTCGTCTTCTGCTCGAGAGACTGCTTATCAACGTACTGGCGAAGGTTCGTTTTATCAACACCTGCCTCAGTCATCTTTGTCGGAATATCACGCTGGACACGCATGACACGAACCCACTCCGGAAAAAGAGGAGCCCACTTTGCAATAAGCTCAGCAGTCTGCTCAGTCGAATAGGGCTTGTAAGTTCCTCGTTTGTACTCATAAAATAATGGTGTTCCCGGCATGACCATACAAGGATAAATCTTAATCATATCAGGCTTAAAATCAGGATCTGAAAATATACGAGTAATCGCTTCCTCGTCACGTTCAGGAGTCATCAAAGGAAGACCGAGCATCATATGAAAATTCAGTTTGAAACCAAGATCGCGAAGATCAGCAATAGCGTCAATACTCTCTTGCACGCTATGATCACGATGTACCTTCTCAAGCACTTCATCAAAGGTCGTTTGGATACCAAGTTCGACACGAGTGCAACCTTGCTCGAGCATCTTCAGAGCGATTTCACCGCCAGCATGACTCGGTCGAGTTTCTATAGTAAGACCAACACAACGAATCTTCACATTCTCATTTTGTTCTTGCAGCTGAGCAATCGGCGTATCATAATCCTGTTCTTTGAGTTTGAGAACTTTTTGTTGAACTCGAGCCTCACGATCAGCAGAACCAATCGTTCCAGGAAGTTCAAAGAACTCCTTGAAAACATCGAATTGAAAAATTCCATCTTTGAAAAAATACGAAGAAAAATCATTCATAGCCTTAAAAACATCACGAATGACCTCATCTTGATACTCCTTTGGATAACTTGGAAGCGTCCCTCCCATTAAGATACACTCGACTTTCTCAGGACTTTGACCAAGAAGAACAAATTGTTCAAGACGATTAAAAACCTGGATGTACGCGTCATAACCTGCCCTGATACCACGCATCGTAGCAGGCTCGTGACCAGTATAACTTTGTGGAACATCGCCATAATAACTATCAGGACCGCCTGGACAATAGGTGCATTTTCCGTGAGGACAGCGCATGGGTTTTGTCATAACAGCAACTGGAGTCACTCCAGAGCCCGTACGCATCGGTTTTGTGAGTAAGTACTTCTTCGCCCAAGAGAGCGTATCAGTATCAAGGTGTGAGAGAATAGCAATATTACTCGGTGTTGATTTCATCGAATACTTCTTTGCAAGCAATTTCTTCTGATAATCAATTTTTGCTGGATTAGGTTCTGTTTTGAGAAAATCCAACATGTCTGACAAAAAGTTTTCTGAAAGCATATATACCGGAGAACAAAGTCGTTTTTAAAACCTGTCGTAATATTTAAAAACAAAAAAGTCTGTTTATCGAAGTAATGGGATTGCCAGGGTGTCTCTTAGCAACGATTTTAGCGAATTCTTCAATATCATATAAGTGTGGTTCATTAGATAATTCACAAAATTCAGTTCTTGATTCTCACACTACAGAAACATTTTTTCTTCCTGACACACGCACTAATGAAATTCTCGATAAAGGGTTAGTGTGGAAGTTTGAAGATTATGAAATTCAACTTAATCATGGACGTTTAGGTCCGGATTTCTATAATGATATGTCAGGAGTGAAAAACCCAAAAGGAATTTATTTTCTTCTCAAAAAAGAGTTTTAATCGTAATAATTATAAAACACGATACTGACAATAACATATGGCCTCACAAGAAGAGCTTCTTGAACAACAAAAAGCGAACTGTCCATTTTGTAAGATCATTGCAGGGGAGATTCCGAGCAAAAAAGTCTATGAAGACGAAATAGTCTACGCAATCCTTGATATCAACCCTGCAAACAAAGGACATATACTTCTCATTCCAAAAGAACATCAGTACTTAATCCAATTATTACCTCAAGAAACAATCAATAAAGTGTATGAAGCGGCGCAAAAACTCACGCAAGCGATGAGAAAAGCAATGATAGTACCACGAGTGACGCTTTTTGTCGCAAACGGACCGACAGCAGGACAACAAAGTCCGCATTGTCTTATTCATCTCATCCCTCGTGAACTTGGTGATTCGCTCGAGCATTTGGATGTACACGCAGGAGATATACAACAAGAAAACACTGATATTATTGCCAAGAATATGAAAATAATGCTA
>CAZDJS010000083.1:2671-3459 GCA_964505795.1 uncultured Methanosarcinales archaeon | reverse complement strand
CTTTTTAATGCAATCAAATGTTATTTGTTCAATTTCTTTATTTGTCATCACTGTCACCTAGTATATTAGCGAAACTACCGTTTATAAACTCTATGGAGCTTAAATGTGTTTTACTCCCGAAATATTGTATTTTTAATAATTTAGAAAAAATATCAAGTCTTAATTTTGGCTATTTTTCAAGAAATTGTCTCGTAAATCCTTTATAATCTGATAATCTCCTTCATTCATATCAAGAGTGAGAGCCTCATCGCAGGAGAATAGTTTCATACCATTTCCTTCGTGAAGTACAAATGAGTTTATCTTAGATTTAAGAGGTGATAAATAGACATGGGCTTTGACTGTTCCTCTCGGAGTCTCGATAAGAAAGTTTTTGTAGAATTTGTGGTCTTGCAAGTTGTGTTCAAGCTCTTCTTCGGTTTCTCGAATGACTGCTTCTTCAGGTGTTTCTCCTTTTTCAATTCCTCCACCGAAGAATCCCCAGTCCGCACTATCTTTCTTCAAACCCTTTCTGTCTTGTAATAAGATTTTATCATTATAGAATATGATAATTGCGACTTCGCGAACAATTTTGGGGTTTTGTGTAATTTCCATGAAGCCTCCGCCAAGATTAGGTCGAGCGAAGCTCTCTCACTCTCGGATGGGAAGTAAGAAAGCAGTACAAGACTGCTTGACTACAGCCCCCTCCGAGATTCTCATTATTATTCGAGCTCGTTGGTGTCTTTCACTGCGTTCAAGCCCCCTCCGAGATTCTCATTATTATTCGAGCTCGTTGGTGTCTTTCACTGCGT
>CAZDJS010000083.1:2308-2571 GCA_964505795.1 uncultured Methanosarcinales archaeon | reverse complement strand
TCAAGCCCCCTCCGAGATTTGAACTCGGGACCTCTTGCTCTTTGTTAAACCTAAGTTTTGTACCAAGCAAACGCGCTACCGCTGCGCCAAGGGGGCGTAAGAACAAGAGCAAAAGAGTTCTTTAAAAGTGTTTCTAGAGTTGTATAGGTTCAAGTACTCTTTCTTTATAGATTTTAAAAGATTCTACTTGTCCTCTCTTATTTGTTGTTATCTCCCAAATTCTTGCAACAGTGTGTCCCTCAATACGATAGTCTTTTTGATAG
>CAZDJS010000083.1:0-2298 GCA_964505795.1 uncultured Methanosarcinales archaeon | reverse complement strand
ATCTATTTGCGCTCTAAGAGGATCATTATATTTTGCTTTGCGACAGTCTTCTCCTTTTAGAGGAGTGTAGTTTTCTCCTCCGATAACAAAATATTTTCTTTGTGATTGTGTTTCTCGCTTTCTTTCTTCTTCATATCTTTGTGTTATTTCGTCAATCGTCATATTCTCGCAGAAAGAACAAATAATTTATAAATATATCACTCGTGAGTAGTTTCTATTTTCTCCGTAATTCTTATATACGGGTGTGTGTCGGTATGTAGTATGCATGAACCAGAATCTGTAACAGAGTGTTTGTATTTTAGTAGGCGTGAGTTTGCTCCAGGTAAAGGTTCAGCTATGGCTTGGGTTCTTCGTAAAGAATGTCCTCAGTGTAAAAAGGCTTTTATGGGCAAACCAAAAAAGACTGCTAAAGAGTATGTTTGTAAGGTTTGCGGGTATGCTGAAGATCTGAAAAAACACGAAGCTGATGTTATTTTAACTATTAAATACACTTGTCCTTTTTGTGAACATAAAGGAGTTGCGCAAACGCCTTACAAGAGAAAAACCTTGTATGGCAAGCCTGCTTTTGTTTTTCAATGTGAGAGTTGCAACGAAAAACTCGGTATTTACAAGCGAATGGGTGCTCCTGAGAAGTTCTTAGAGAAATTGAACGCGGTTTGATTTGTTCTTAGAAAAAGAGAAAAAACAGTTTGAAGCTTATTCTTTTTTGGTTTCTTCGGGTTTCTCACCTTCCGATTTCTCGGCGTTTCCTTCAGATTTCTCGCCTTCAGCCTTTGCTTCGGCAGCTGCTTCTTCTGCGTCCTCGTGAGCGTCTTCGAGTGCTGCTTCGTGTTCTGCTGCTGCGTGCTCGAGTGCTTTGTCGAGGATTGCTCCTGCTGCTTTTCGTTTATTGCATCGTTTGCAGAGTCCTGCGTAATTGACGAGCTTTTTTGAATCACATAATTTACATATACTAAGTGGTTTTGACATTTCATCACCTGTTCGTATTCTCAAAAAATGCTCTTCTTTTTTATAGCTTCCTATATTTTGAAGTAAAAAAAAGATAATAAACTACTTATAAGTAATGAAAAAAGAAACATTTATATATTTCGTTTACCTAAAAAAGGTATGGATATTGATTATTCAAAACCAGGATACACGACTCAAAAGCTTGAGAAACTAGATCATCCTGTAGCTGTTGGTGCGCTGAGATTGGTGTATCGATCGGCACTTTTGCGAGAATTCACACAAGAACAGCACAATATAGCTCATATGGCATTAGCGAGAGCTGGCGTGAGTGAAGGTCTTGCTGAAAGCGAAATTAATAGGATGAGGTGTCGAGGTGTCGAGGATCGTGTTAAGAGACGTGGTTTAGAGCAAAAAATTTCCTCATCGTACGGGTGTGAGTTACTTGCAGACTCTAATTTAGGGTCGAATGAAGAATATGACTGGCTAGGACCTGAATGTTTTGGAAAAATAGATTTTAAACAAACAAAACGCTTATAAAGGAGGCGTTTATTCTCACACATCCGCAAATGAAAATTTGCAATCACCTCCGTTCTGCTGTCGCAGAGCACAACATGGTTGTCCTTGAGACGACCTCCGGAAACGGCGTTGTGGCGACACATAGAAGCGCAAAGCGCAGACTAATAAACTACGATGTAGTTTATTTTATAGTACTTGAGGCGACTTAAGTATTGGTGGGAAAGTACAAATTGACGAGTCATATCATACTCGATAAGAGTAGTGTGCAAACGTACAGAATCTTTCTTCGGAATTATTCACGTATTGATATGACACCCAAGAATTCCAATAAAATAAAGTAATGCGACCAATAATTCGTAAAGACAGGATTGTAAGCAAGCGTTGTTATCTACAACACATACTTGAACTTACAAAATTGCGAAGCAAAGTTCCCGTTGTCTCCGAAGTTATACGAGGAGGCTCGTGAACTTTTGTGTAACAAAAGTTCCCGTTGATCCTGCGGGAGATCGCTGCTAGTAGGATTCGACTAAGCCATGCAAGTCTGATAGTAATATCGGCAAAATGCTCAGTAACACGTCGGTAATCTGCCCTATGGTCAGGGATAAGCTCGGGAAACTGAGTGTAACACCTGATAGAGAATTGATGCTGGAATGCGCTTTTCTTGAAACTCGTGCCATAGGATGAGCCGGCGGCAGATTAGGTTGTTGGTGGGGTAACGGCCCACCAAGCCCAAGATCTGTACGGGCCATGAGAGTGGTAGCCCGGAGAGGGACACTGAGATACTGGTCCCAGCCCTACGGGGTGCAGCAGGCGCGAAACCTCCACAATGCACGC
>CAZDJS010000082.1:543-3463 GCA_964505795.1 uncultured Methanosarcinales archaeon | reverse complement strand
GCTATGAGCAAAATTACTTTTGTTCCTCGTCGTATGAATAATGAGTAATATGTCGCGTGACTTGCAAAAATGAGTGGAAGAGCACCAACGATTCCTATGATGCTCAAAAGAGTTATTTCGTTAGAAAGAGAAGGAACTGCTGTCCAAACACTAGTGATGCCATTCTCAAAGAAAACATCTTTGAAAAAAATCATTGTTGTCCACAAGCTAAAAAATAAAAGAAATAAAATAATTTCTGAATAAGAATCCTTTGTTTGTAAGTCTTCAAGATGCATGAGAAGCAAAAATACAGCAATTCCTGCCAGTAAAAGTAAAGTGAGAGGACTAATAAGGCTTAAAGCGATTCCTGCAATGAGAAGCAGAGGAACTCGTTTTTTTGGTTCGAGCAAGCCATAAATAAAAGCCAAAAACAGAGGTATTGCAAGTGTGAACGGGCTACCATTGTTAATGTAGGCAGAAAAGGTGATTGGTGTGAGTGCTGCAAGAACAGTTGCAAGAACACTCGCAGTTCGGTTTTTACTCACTTCATGCGCAATCAAATAGACAAGAGCAATAGCGAGCAAATATAACAAGTTAGGAATTATCTTCAGTGCGAGTTCAACACCCATAAGCGCAAAAGGAGCAATAAAATAGTAATACACGGGGCTGTAAACGTGCTCTCGTCCTCCAAAACTGAGCAAATCTTCTCGTAATGGCATTCCTGTACTAAGAATTTCTTGCACGTAGCGAGCTTCTTGATACCCCTCAAAACTCAAATAAGGAGTGCTCAGAGCAAAAATTAATCGTAAACCTCCAACAACGATGATGAGAAGGGCGAGTATAGACCCTGCTAATTGCTTATTCATACTCAGAGAGAGTATTCAGTATTTAAATAGTCTACTCGTCATCAGTTGAGTAATTTGGCACTGCTGATTTATTAATAATCATAATGTCACCAATACTTTTTACGAGCTGATGAGGCACAATGACTCCTTTTGCAGATCCTAATACTCTGTTAAGAAAGCTACTTTTTGTTGCTCGAACGCGCCAACCAAAGATTTTATTTGAGGTGAGAATTGCTTCTTCAATGTCACCAAAGTAATCACCTTGGTCGGTAAAAACTTTCATTTCGTAGGATTCAGAGATTTTTTTCATATTTAACATGTGACCACCTAAAGAAATAGACCTATATTTGTATTTAAGGTTTGTGGTGTTCGTGGGTGAGTAGAAAATCTTTGTCTGAGATTTGATTGCTCGATGTAGTTCTTGGGTGTCCTTGGTTACCATGTGTGGTGAGCACTGGAGTAGGAGATTTTCTACAGAGCCGGTGTCGATGGCAGTGTGGAAAATCTCCTATGCGCACATCGACTTGGCAAACAAGAGCACTCGGACCGGACCGCCGTTGTCAATCTGGTCTCAAGTTCAGGAAAAGATTTTCTACAGAGTCGCTAAAGACTTAATGAAACACGCAAAGCATCATCAACAAGCCTAAGCTCGAAAGCATTCAGTGAAGAGAGTTTCTTAACAATTCTTGATTTATCAACAGTTCTTATTTGCGAACATAAAGCTTTTGAAGAACCAACAAACGCATCAGTAGGATAGATGTTTTTCATTTTCGAAGTTAAAGGAACGACAATAATCGTTGGTGAAAATTCATTACCTACATTATTTTGTACAACAACTGCTGGACGTGTTTTTCCTTGTTCTGAGCCAACAACAGGATCCAAAGATACAAGAAACACATCACCACGAGCTATCTGCATCGGCCCACTCCTCATTTATTTTTTTCAAATCATCATACTGTTCAAGATAGCCTTTTTTTAAGTCCTCATAGAGTGCTTGCTCTCGAGAAAGAACTCTGTTAATAACTTCTTCATATGATTCAGAAGAGTTTTTTTTAAGACTGTGAAGACGTGATTTTGTTTTTTTTGATAATTGAATGGTTGATATTTCCGAAGACATAATTCTATAGAATATTCTATAGTTTATATTTGTTTCTAAGAAAAATTCGCAAAAAATTCGAAAAACCCACTATTTTAAAAACTCGAATAAAGAATAAAAACATTATATGAAAGCTACAAAAATCGTTGCTACTCTCGGTCCTGCAACGCATGATAGGGAAATGATTCGCAAGCTTATTGCCGAAGGAGTTGATGTGTTTCGTCTGAACGCGAGTCATGGTAGTCACGATTATATGCGAGAACTTATAGAAAACATCCGAGCAGAAGACAATACTGTCGCGATTCTTCTTGATACTAAAGGGCCAGAAATTCGCACTGGAGAACTCGCGCAGCCTTTACATCTTGAAGAAGGGCAAAATATTTCTATTGGTGAAGACGCAGATATTATGATTCATTATTCAGGTCTTAACAGTCTTGAGCAAGGAACGAAAATACTTATTGATGATGGCCTTATCGAGCTCGAAATTGTTGATAACAAAGAAGGCTGCCATATAGCAACGGTGCTTAATGGAGGAGTTCTTAATTCGAGAAAAACAGTGACTATTCCTGGTCATGACGCTGAACTTCCTTTTTTGAGCGAGCAAGATAAACAAGATATTCTTTTTGGTTTTGAACAAAATGTTGATTTTATTGCTGCGAGTTTTGTTCGTTCAGTTGATGACGTTCGTGCAATTAAAGATATGATTGCAAAAAATAATGCTACGGCTCGAGTTATAGCAAAAATTGAGCATCGTAAAGCAGTAGAAGATATTGATGCGATCATTCGAGAAAGTCAAGGGATTATGATTGCGCGAGGAGACTTAGGCGTTGAATTACCACTTGAGAAAGTTCCAGGAATCCAAGCAAAAATTATTCAACAATGCGCGCAGTTTGGAAGACCAGTTATTGTCGCGACACAAATGCTCGAGAGTATGCACGAACACCCAAGACCAACAAGAGCAGAAGTCGCTGATGTTGCAAACGCAATCTTACAAGGAACT
>CAZDJS010000082.1:0-533 GCA_964505795.1 uncultured Methanosarcinales archaeon | reverse complement strand
TTGCTTTTTCTCCAAAAGAATATGAAAAACAAATTGAAATTACTATTAGCGAAAGTCATTATTCAAAGGAATATTACGATAGACGAGCAACATCGCTTTTTGTTACTCGAGCAGCTGCTCTTGCATCACAAAACCTGGGTACAGGAGCAATTATTACTCCAACCGAGTCTGGTTATACCGCAAGAAAAGTAAGTCGTTTTAAACCGAAAGCTCCAATTATTGCTTTTTCTCCACACCCTCATGTTCTTCGTCATCTACGATTAAGCTGGGGCGTCACCCCCCGTTTTCAAGAAGAAGAGTACGGTACGCTTGATGAGATGATTCGTGATTGTATACAAAAATCTTTTGACGAAGGCTTTGTGACAAAAAATGATAAAGTAGTTGTTACGGCAGGCCATAAATTAGCGAAGTCGGGTCTCACAAACACCGTACAAGTCTTTAGAGTCAGCAGTATTGTCGGCGAGTAGTTGTCTCGAACACGGGTAAGTAGAAAGTAAGCGTCGAGGCCATGGTCGAGCAAAACTCTCTCGGGT
>CAZDJS010000081.1:0-3513 GCA_964505795.1 uncultured Methanosarcinales archaeon | reverse complement strand
AAATAATGTAGCTAACTAGAGTCATCCGTACATTCTCTGATAATTCATGTAAATACTATCGCGGACTTCTTGGTGCGTCATTCCCTTAATCTTTGCAATGTGCTCAACAGTCGTCTTCACATCTTGAGGCAAACTTCTCTCGGCAGTCTTGTCAGGAGGCATGTAAGGACCATCAGTTTCTGTCAAAAGCTGTGTAATAGGAACGAGTTCAACAAGCATTTGAAAATTTTGTGCACGAGTAATAGAACAAGGAACGCTAAAAGTATAGCCTAGCTTAACTGCTCGTTTAATCAAATTCTTTTTCCCACAAAAACAATGCAAATGAACAAGACCTTTTGGAGTGTTTGCTTCTTCGAGCAAATCAAGAACAAGCTCTTCGGCCTTGCGCGTATGAATAATCATAGGCTTCTTCAACTTCTTTGAAAGAGCAATCACTTTCTTAAAATTCTCAATTTGATTCTCTTCATCATCACTTTCTTTCAAGTCAATACCGACTTCCCCAATAGCAACAATAAGCTTGTTGTTTTCTTCAATAAATGCAAGTGTTTCATCAACAGAAGCATCTGACTCAATAATATAATCATCAATAACATCCTCTTTTAAAGTTACGTTGGGCGCTTCGACAGGATATAAACCAAGAGCAGCTTTTACTATCGAATGCTTGTTTGCAAGAGCAAGAACACGCTTATTACTCTCATGATTTACTCCTTGAGAAATAATTGCAACAACACCTGCTTCTTTAGCAGCAGTTATCACTTCGTTTCGATCAGGAAAACGAGGATGATCCATATGACAATGAGTATCAACATACATGAAAGAAAGAAAGAAAGAGCGTATTAAAACAATTACTGTTTTTTTCCTGAAAGTTTCTTAAAAGTCTCAGAAATATCAACCATATACTTTCCATCTTCAAGACGATAAATCAAAGGTTGTTTTTTCTCAAATAAATTAACTAAGTCAAGCTCATACTTTCCCGGAGTTAAAATACGAATACTCTCAAGGTCAAGAACAATAGGCTTATCACGATCAGCCTTCTCACCGATAAGATCATAGACATCTTTTTCGATTTGTTTCTTATCGTTCTTTGTAAGATTAAGAACTTGCTCGCTTTCTTCTTTAAGCTCTTCCATACGTTCTTTTCGTACATAAAAAAAGAGCTTTCCAGTACAATTCGAGCCATTAATTTCAGCATTACAGCCTTTAATAATAGCATTGCTACCATCATCATAGAATGTTCCGCACTTAACACATTGGTGTGGCATTTTATACAGACAAGTCCTCTGTCAACAACTGAATCTTTTCAGGATCTTGTTTAATTTCTTTGACAATACTTGCAGGTCCAATAATTGTGAAACCCCTTCTATTACCTAAAAGAAGGTTAATAAGATTTTCACGAATTTTTTTGAAAAAAACTTCTTGCTTCTTCTCAGAAAGAATAGGACTAATTTCTATACCCTTGAAAGTATCATCTATTTCTTCCATAGTTCTTTGAATAAGCTCACTTTCTTCTTGAGGCTGAAGCTTCCCTTCAAGTAAGATAATTTTGTTTTTCTTTACAATGCTAAGAAATTTATTAACACGTTCAGGACTTTTTAAATACTCAATTTCAGAATAAGGAATAAACTGTAAAGTAAGCGAACCTGAATGTTTTTTCTTACGTACCATTTTTCGAGCCATTTTATCGAGCTTTTGCAGTTAATTCAAAGAGTTTTTCATAAAACTCTTCAATATGAGTTCCCTCTTTTGCACTAATACCAATAACTTCATATTGAGGAAAAGCAGCTTGAACTTTCTTCATATCAGCTTTCTTAAGATCAACTTTATTTGCAACAAGAAGCACAGGAATATTTCTTGCTTCAAGATTGCCAACAATAGTAATATTTACTTGTGTATAAGGGTCTTTTGTCGCGTCTATAACAACAACAACACAGTCAACTTCATCAAGCCATTTGATAGCATCAATAACTCCTTTTGTCGCTTCCTTAGCACGAGACTTTGC
Organism: uncultured Methanosarcinales archaeon; assembly: GCA_964505795.1. Lineage (GTDB taxonomy): Archaea > Nanobdellota > Nanobdellia > Woesearchaeales > UBA525 > CAZDJS01. The sequence continues at coordinate 1,514 of CAZDJS010000081.1, read as the reverse complement.
TTCTTTTTCTTTCATGCCTGCTTTTAAGAATTCTTCATAATCAATTTTAGTAGCAATACCCGGAGTGTCAACGAGATTAAAGACAAGTTCTCGACCTTTACTCTTGATAACAACTTGCTCTTTAATCTGGATTTCACGAGTTTCGTGAGCCATTTTAGACGCAGAACCCATTTCTTCGCCAAGCCAATCCTTGCACACTCTGTTTGCGAGTGTCGTTTTTCCGCCGTTTGGAGGACCATAAAGACCGAGTTTGACTTGTTTTTTTGATTTAAACAGATTCTTTAAGAAGCCGTTGAAAAATTTCTTAAATCCCTTAATCACTGCTAACCACCAAATATATAGCTTATCAAGGCCTATTTAAAACTTTCTATGTGATATTATTGAGGAATCACTCGAACTGCAGTTCCTGAATCAGAAACGTGACGAACAATATTGCCTTGAGACCCTTTTGTCAAATTTATCAAGAGAGAATCACCATTATCATCCCCTACATCAAAAGGTAAAAAAAGAATGTATTCGAAGAGAATATCATCTTGAGTAGAGATAACAAGCTCATTATCAAAAATGCTTATTTCATACTCTTGTTCAAGAACTTTTTGAGGAAGCGTAAAAGTTCTTGAGTAGCCTTGAGGGACTTGATTTGCTACGACTAGCTCGTCACGAACAGAATCAGCAGTTGCAATAAGAGCTTGCTGAATATTTTGCTGATTATTTTTCACCAATAAGTCTTCAGCAACAACAAAAAAAGAACCAAAAATGACAAGCATAAAACTGAGCAGAACAAGGAACTCAAAACTTGTTTGTCCCCTCATTGAACGCTCACCCAAACGAAATCACCGCCAGAAGTGAAACGTAATGAGACAATACCAACTCTCTCAGAAAACAATAAACTTTGAGAGCCCTCAGCCACAGGATCTGTAGAGTTTGCAAGAGGAACACTGGAGAAAAAAACACCTTGTGAAAGACCATTTTGTGTACGATAAGTGATGACTAATTCGTCTAAAGAACCAGTATTACGAATCACCGAAACATTTTCCACAGTCTCAGGAATTAAAGTGTCAAGAGTCAGCCAAGAACTTTTTCCCAAAGAAAATACTTCAGAAGAAAGAGCTGTCATCTCAGAACCTATTTCTGCAACTCTTGCGTGAGTCACCGAGTCGTCACCACCACGAGTAAAAGTCAAAAAGAAAAGGAGAGCAGGAACAATAACCAACAATGCAAGACCAACAATAACTAAATATTCAAAACTGATTTGTCCCCTCATACATTCACCAAACTCCTAGCAAGAAACTTAGTTTATATATTTATTGACCAGAAGAATAGAACATTTTCTACTTTGCTTACCGCAACACCCCCGCCCATCGGAAATCAAAATTTCCGGGGGTGTAATTTCTTCCACCCATCGAGGCGCTCGACGAGCGAAGCCGAAGTCGAGACGGTAAGCGCCGTGCCGCAGTAGGGGAACGCGGTAAGCGACGTCTGGCCTGCCAGCAGTGCTACGCACTACGTGGCAA
>CAZDJS010000080.1:0-3593 GCA_964505795.1 uncultured Methanosarcinales archaeon | reverse complement strand
GCCAACATCAATGTCTTGTTGAACAACCTGCAAGCAGTATTGCAGTCAACCAAGCTTGCGCGACCGGCTCTTGTTTCAAATGCGCAAATAACCTCATCTGGAACGGTAACAAGTGTGTCAACACCGGCTATCAAATAACGAACATTGGTTCGATGACGGTGCAGGATCAGAAGACTTAACTTTACTATTTTTGTGTTAATTCAATAATGTTATATTTGTGTTCATCGCCAGAAACTTCAATTATTTTGTTGTTAGGGTAATGTTTTTTCACTTCTTCATAGCTCGCGTGTGGGTCATTTGTTTTTTGAAAAACAATTGCCTCTTGCGGTATTTCTTTGAATTGTTCAAAGAGTTTTCTTGAAAGACCAAATAATGTGATACTATTAGGTTTAATTTTTGTTTGTTGAAGTGCGTGTAAAAGAATAGTAGCACCATAACTCTTAGCAAAAAAGTTTGTTTTAGTTGTAATTACATTAAGAACTTGTTGAATATTTTCTTTATGATCCTCAGACCATGATAAACATGTGAATCCTGAAATTTTTTTATTAGACTTTCCTGGTAAATAAATTTTCATAGTTTTGCCTCAATCACGTAATTCTATAAACTTTTCCTTCGTCGACATATAATTTATCCTCTAAAGTAATTTTTTCTAATAAATCATTGACGCCGATCACACACGGTTTTTGTAATTCTCTTGCGACAATTGCTGCATGAGATACTATGCTTCCTATTTCTGTGATTATTCCTTGTGCTTGCATCATTTCAGGTACTAAGTCGGGGGTAGTGTATTTTGCTACAAGTATACTTCTTGGCTTTTGTTCTGTTGTTGAAATACTAGGTAAGTAAACTTCTCCTCGCATAGGTCCTGGTACTGCGATTCTTCCTTCTCCAATCAATTCATATTTCATGTGTTTCCCCTTATTATGTTTTCGTGATCCATTATAGATACTTGTTTGTTGAGTCTTCTTGTTGCTGTTGTGGCTAATTGTTCTCTGAGTAAATAATCTGGTAAACCTATGAGATTTTTCATCCAAACATATTCTGTAAAATTATCTAACACGAGTAGCTCTTCAACAGCATTTTTTGGCTGTTCATAAGTGGGTTTTTGTTCCATCTCAATTTTTGTTAAAGGATCAGTTTCTCTTCTTCTTTCAAGTAACCACTGTGCTCCTCGATGATACTTCTTTCTCAATGTGCGGTCGTCAAGATGTTTATGATCGTGTGCATAATTTATCCAAAAAGATGAAAAAGAAAGGGAAGGCGTTTGATCAATATATTTTTCGATGCTTGGTTTTATAAGACGTGATAGTCTTCTTTTTTCTTGATCAATAGGAACTATTTGTTCATATAATTTGATTGATTTCTCCGAGATATCATTTTCTAACTCTTCATCTATTTGATTGCATAAATCATTGTGTTGTGACCAATAATATTGAAGATTCTCTAAAAGAATTTCTGGATTCTGTGCATTTCCTACTTTAGAAGCGGCTCTTATGTCTAATCTGACGTTCTCAAAAACATCAAGTAAATCTCTTCTTTGAGAGAGTATCCTAGTGGCGTTTTGTTGATTCTCACAACAATAATCGATTCCTCTAAACAAGAAGCTTCACCTCTTGTGTTGTTTTTTTGAAATATTTGTAAGGATTTGTTCTCATTAACTCTTTGTGTTTTTTCTGATCAGTAAATGGTATTATTGAAGAAATTATTTCAGCACAAACAAGATCTGCAGTTAACAAATTGCCTTCTTCTGCATTCATTGTTTGAATTGTTTGCTTACAGTTTTTTCTGAGCGTATAAATCTCATACAAGGTAAGTAGCTTCTGCAGTTCATAAGGCAATTTCTTTTTTAGCTCTTTTTGAAAGAGATAAGCAATGGTTTCTGTAGATGCATAAGATCCAAATCGCGATTCTTTATTAGCAATAGTAAATGAATACGCGTGTCCTAATTCATGGATTATTCCGTATAGCTCAAATAAGCTATCTGTCTTCTTCGGAACAACCAGCTTGATGCTTGAAGGTATATTTATTGGCGCTACAAAAATAATTTTCTGGTTTTCAATATACTCAACAAAACCGTATTCTCTGAAGCCAAATTGTTTTATGAGTTTTTTTGTATCTTCTTTTTTGGAAAAATGAATTTGTGATAGTAACTCAGGAAGTGGTGAATCATCAATATAAGAAAAGTCATTTGTTTGTTCGAGAAGGTTTTCACATACTTGTTTAAATCCTTCGGGAACCTTCATCATTTCTTTTTGTAGAAAATAAGAATTTTCGAATCCGAACTTTTTCATGTGTTCGTCTCCTTTTATCTCTAAGAGGAAATGAAAATATTTTTTCGTCTCTTTTGCTTTTATTATTAATGAATCAGTTATTTTTTCGATTATTTTTTCTTCATCAGATATTGTTTCTCCTGTATGGCTATCATAGAAATCCTTAACGAGATTGCTGGCAATCTCTTCTGTTTTTTTCTCAAGCCAGACAAGAGAACTCATGTTCAGTTTCCTCCCCACACAAAGCAAAGTTGTGTTTTGGCAGCTCTTCCTGCGCCACAAATATTTTCTAGTTTTTCCATTCATATCACCTTTTTTTCACAATTAAAGCCCCTTTCCCATTTGGTAAGGACATTTTTTTGTCCAGAGCATTTATGTGAATAGTATGTAATCCCTCACTAGAATCTGCAATACAAACTGATTCTTCTGTAGAATCGTATGCTAATATGTGGTGAAAGATTGGTGAGTACTCGCTGATTTTTGTGAGAATTATTGCTGCAGTATCTTTTTGAGAAACGAGCTCAGCAATAGAACTAGCGTTAAAAGAACTAATTCTTGTTTTCATTCCTTTATTTTCTGCTGATTTCTTGTGGGTGTAATAGTGATTCATTCTATTTTGGAATGGTTCTTGTGGCAGATTGCCTCTGACGAAACAGGTTTCGTGTTCATGCATAAGTGTTGTTTCATATCCTTGGTCGATCAAATACATAGCTAACTGAGGATGGGTTGTATAATCAAGGTCGAGAGAAACTTTAGTTCTTTCAAATAAAGAAAGTTCATCTTGCGTAGTTGGAGAATAGTTCTCAAAATAAGATTTACACATGAGAGTTGCGCAAGGTCCGCAAGAAAAAGGAGTTGATTGAAATAAATGTTGTAAAACCATATATTTGTAGCATAAAACATCTTTTATTTGAATGTTCCTTGAGAATCCGTTGGTTTTACGGTCTGTTCCGGTTGTTTTCCGAGATTTGCTGTTTTTTTCGGAAGGTTTTTATTACTCGTTTCAGAATAGGTTTGTATGGTGCGATTCGAAAGTACTGACGATAAGGCGAAGCTTTTTGATAGTGAGTTGTCGAAGTTTCGTCGTTTGAGTCATGAGAAGTTGCTTCGTGCGATAGGCAAACTTTAATTTTCTCTATAGAAACTATTTATTTAGTCACTTGTTAGTGGTATCCAATAGGAATATATATAAAGGAGTATTACTCTAGTATTCTTATGACGCTTGAAAATATTGTTAAGGGTACGCTTGCTGCTGGTTTGTTAGCTACTGCTTCTTATGCTCAGGCTGCTCCTGTTTGGTTGTCTGAGGTTAGTTCTCAGAGT
>CAZDJS010000079.1:0-3776 GCA_964505795.1 uncultured Methanosarcinales archaeon | reverse complement strand
CTAGCGCAACTATCAACACGCTCATAAAAAGAACTACCATCAAAACAAAAAGGATTCTCATCACCTAAATCCCCAAAGCAGACGATTTGATCATCAGGATCACAAGCATTCGCAATATATTCTCCATTCTGACAAATACCCGCGCTGTTCGGAGGAGACTCACCATTAGGAACAGCAACACTCTCATTCAACAAAACACCACCAACAATACTACAAGACTCAACAGTACACAACTCACCATCAGAAAAATCAACCTCCTCACAAGCGCAACCAACATGAACGCCGGATTTTGCAACAGTGAATGCGTCGCTCGTATCAGGACACTCATCATCATCATTCAAAACACCATCAGCATCCAAATCAAGCGACGAATCAACATTAATAGAATGCTCGTCAGTACCAATATTGCCGTTCGCATCAGTAGCAGTGACAGTAACAGTATAAGCACCGACAGATTCGAAGCTGTGGTAAAATGTAACTTGACATGCCAAATCAGTACAAGTGACTGAATCACTGCTGTCGCTTTTTTCATTTCCAAAATCAATAGTTACTGAAGAAAAAGAATCTGAGGAACGAACATAAAATTGCAACGGAACACTAATCGAACCACTCTCAGGACCAGACAAAGTAACATCAGGACCAGAAGAACCAACAGTTACAGAAATATTGTCGCCAAAAAATTCATCACCATCAACAACAACATAAGGAAAAAAAGTTGTTGTTCTATCAACAGGAACATCATCAGACAAAGTACAAGAAGAATCATCACAAGTTATCGGAAAAAGAACAGGAGCACCAGTTTCATCAAGAACAGCAATATCTGCAACAGGACCCCCATACGTAAAAGAAACAAAAACAGAACCAGCACTACTAAGAGAAGTAGGAGTAACAGAAAAATCAATATTTGACTCATCAACAGCAAAAGAAAAAGGAATAAGAAACAACACCGTAAATACTAACGACCACCTCATAAAATAAAATATCTCAAAACATGTTTAAAAAAGTTTACTTATAAGACTTAAAATCAGCAACATTAACGCCATTAGTCACATCATACCTTGCAGTCTTCCAATTACTCTGACCACCGCTACCAATAACTTGAACACTAGGAAAATACGTCTGACCGACTTGTGTATCACAATCAGGATTAAAAACAATAGCACCATCACTATTAATACCCATATTAGGAGCAGGATTAGAAATATCAAAACTATACTCAAAATCATAAGGCTCAGCAACAACATAACGACGATCAAAACCAGAAATAGTACAAGCAACATCATTAATCTCATCAAAAAAAGCTCCATTAGCAGGATTATCAATAGTACCATTCTGCTGCGAGTACGACAAACCAACAATCTGCGGATCAGGATGTACATACTCCCAAGGAACCTGCAAATTAGTACAATCAGTCGGGGTAGCCGTGTCACAAACAAGTAAATCAAGAGTGCCTGATTCTCCTTCTAGACCACCTTGACCGAATTCAATCATGTTACCAGATAAAGTAATGTAGGAAGGTTTAGTGCCTTGATTAATTAATTCAACATTTTTATCAGGGCTCAAAACATAAGCCTCCCAAGGGTTGAACAGATTTCTTCCTTGACTAACCTGAACGGGTTGGTCAATAACACCATCGCTATTCGCATCAGCCCAGGTACCGAAATGAGGATTACCACTCACCTCGCCGTTATTCTCAAAATCAAGACCACTAATACTAAAACTAGCAGGACAACTCACCTGATAGTCAACGAGCAAAGGAGTAATACTACCAGGAAGATCATTCGGAGCAATATTAAACTCAACAGAATAAACACCAGCATCAGCACAAGAAGGACTACCAGAAAAAACACCATACTCACTATCAAAACTAGCCCAATCAGGCAAAGGAACTTGATCACCATTCCCATCCAAAGCAAGAGCAAGATAATCACCCTTCGTACTCTCATCAGATAAAGAACGCAAAACAGCATGATGAAAAGTCTGATCAGCATCCAAAGAAACAACCAAAGGAACATCATCCTCCAAATCATCATCAAAATAATTATCCAAACTAGAACAATCCTGCAAACCAATAGGAGTAATCAAAGACAAATCAGCAAAACCACTAGAAAACATAACCTCATAACGCTCAGAACAAACACTCTCAGGAGCAGAAGCACCAAGCCAAGGAGGCTCCTGAGCAGAAACAGGCTTAGAATAAGCAAGACCACCAGCAAGAAGACCAGCAGCGACAGCACCTTTAAGCGAGTTACTAACAATATTATCAAGCGTCATAAAGATACTAGAGTAATACTCATTTATATAAGTATCTATTGGATACCACTACTTAGTGACTAAATAAATAGTTTCTATAAAGAAAATTATTTTTTTTCTTGCAACAACCACTTCCAAACAGGCAACACATCAATACGGACACCTTTTTCTACAATTGTTCGCTCTTCATCATAAGTTAGCAATAAACCTTTCTTCAATTTATGTTTATCACACGCAACTAACAAACCCTTAATTTCTCGAGATTCATTCTCAGCACTAAGTTCATAACATACTTGTATAGCCTGAGTAACCTTTTTTCCTCTAACAAGAATGAAATCACACTCATACCGTTGATCTTTTTCAAAGAAAATAGTTTCATACACTCGAAGCAATTCTAAAAAAACCACGTTTTCCAAACGTTTACCATAATCATCAAGAGAGAATAAATTCATATAACCAACATCAAGAAGATAAGGTTTTTCATAAGAAAGCTCTTGCTTTCGTAAAGAAGAAGAATATTTTTTAAGCGAATGAACAAAAAACACATCTTGAAGAATGCTAAAATATTCATACAAAGTATTCTTGCTTAAAGAAAGTCCTTGTGACTGTAATGTCTTAAACAATTTATGAATACCTATAGGTTTAGTATTTGTTGAGACGACATAGTCAATGAGATATTTAATGAGACGAGTGTTTTTGATATTAAAACGATCAACAATATCTTTATACACAACCAGATCATAATAATCTTTAAGGATTCGTTTTTTCTCATCAGAAGATGACGCAAGAACAACTTCAGGAAACCCACCAAACTCAAGAAATTCTTCAAATAACATTTTAAGATCAGAACTCACTTTTGTAGAAAAAGGAACACTATAACCATACTCTTTAAAGGAGAGGAACTCTTGAAAAGAAAGAGGATACACCGTGTATGTTATTGTGCGTCCACGAAGAGATGTTGCAATATCTTTACTTAATAACTTTGAAGATGAACCAGTAACATATAACTGACAATCAAATGTTTCTTGCAAATAACGAACGCCTTGCTCCCAACCAAGAACAGTCTGCGGCTCATCAATAAAAATATGCAACAAGCCCTGAGGCGAATAAAGAGATAAATACAACTCCAACAAATCAACAAATTCTTCAGAAGTAACCTTTGAGAGCACAGGAGCTTCAAAATTAAGAAAAACAACATTTTTTGAAACAAGCTCGTTCATGCGAGAGAACAAAATATGAGTTTTCCCAGACCTACGAGCACCAACAAGAACAGTAATACTCTTAGAAGAAGAAAGAACTAATGAACGAGCAAACAACTCAACCGAGCGTGCCTTAACATCAGCAAAATACTTTTCAACACGTGAACGAACAAACATAAGTATTATAGAAGAGGAAAGAATATATAAAAGTTTCCCTGTACGGAAGGAAAATAAATAACTACTCACTCACAAAGAGTATTCAAAGAACCAAAACCATCAGTACACGCATAACAAACCTCGCCCTGATCACAAGTACCAGTAGCT
>CAZDJS010000078.1:0-3792 GCA_964505795.1 uncultured Methanosarcinales archaeon | reverse complement strand
TAGCACTGCTGGCAGGCCAGACGGAGCTTACCGCGTTCCCCTACTGCGGCACGGCGCTTAACGTCTCGACTTCGGCTTCGCTCGTCGAGCGCCTCAAGAGGGCGGCAGTAGGGGTGTTGCGGTAAGCAAAGTAGGGAATGTTCTATATGTCCTCACTCAATGAGTTCTTCAAGATCGTCGCGAGATTGGAATCCAGTGATTACTTCTTCATCAAAAACAATAGTCGGTACTTCCTCAACATGACGACGAACGAGCGCTTGCACTGCTTCTGATTCTGTGCGAACATCAAAAGAGTAAATACTCACTGTCGGATATTTTTCTCTGATGTAACTAAGAATAAATCCTTGTTCTTCACATTCAGGACACACACCAGGTTCGTTATCATAAAAATATAAAATGATGCTTTTGTTTTCAAAGCAAGTTTCTTGCACTCGTTCTTCAAACATCCATTGGCGTAATTGTAAAATACTATAATATTTTTTGAGTTGTAAAACATCATCGTTATTTTTTCCGAGTTGTGATTCCATAAAATCAAGACGCTTTGCAACATCGTATAATTGATCACTTAGAGGAGTGGTGTTCACGTATTCGCAAGGGTTACTTTCAAGAACTGAATAGAGTGTCTCGAGGTCGAGTGTGTCAGAACGAAGCGTTTCTTGCATGTCTCGAACATCTGCAATTTTTTCTGAAGAAAAAAACGCGCCAACAAATAATCCAAAAAGAAAAATTACTAGCGTGATAAAAAAGACTAATAAATATTTTTTTGTATCGAGTTTTTTTCTCATTTAATCATCGCTCTTATGACCCCAGGTTACGGGACGGTTTAAAATCTTATGTGTTATTGCAGCAGCCCACCAAAAAACGTAGAGCCAAGAATAAAACAAAACAAAAAATAAGAAAGACAATGTGATCTTACTCTCATTACTATAATGACGAGAAATAAGAAGCATCGTAATACTCAAAATAAAGGTAATAATTCCGAGTAAAGCAACAGGGCTTAAATTGATAAAAAAGACATCAAAATGTAACTCGAAAATTTCCCACAAGTCAAAGCCGATAAGCCAGTAATTATAGACGTTTTGCACAACAGTTGTTGTCGTTTTTATGATTGTGTATAAGAGAACGAGTGAGAGCATCGCTAAAGAAATAAAACTCATAGGAAGAATGAACAAACCAAGATTTCCATGCTTATAAGAAAACAATTCTCGATAATCCCAAACGTTACTTAAGAAGCCATGATACCAACGAAGTCGCTGTTTGTATAAACCTCGCCAAGAATCAGGGCCGTGCGTGTAGACGTAAGCATCAGTTGCGTTTTCAATAAGATAATCATGCGATTGAATGCGAAGAGCAACTTCAATATCTTCAGTTAAATGAGCGCTACGATAGAAACCATGTTTTTCAAAAAATTCCTTGCGATAAATAGTGAATGGTCCTGGAGTTACGTGTTGACTTCCGACATCAGCAAAGACTCGTCGCAAAAAAATACCGATAATAAATTCGACGCTCTGAATTCTACGAAGAAGACCTTTCGGACTTTCAATTTTCATGCTTGGAGTAACAGCCATGACTTTCGCATCGCGAAAACGAGTCACTATTTTTCGAAGCGCGTCAGGAGCTACTTCGCTATCGGCATCAAGCGCTCCGACAAGCTCTGCATTTGTTCTTTTAAGACCATAATTAAGTGCGGTGTGTTTTCCTCCGTTCTTTTTTTTGTAAGCAGTAACTCCCATCTCTTTAGCAAGAGCGTAAGAGTCGTCTGTACTCCCATCATCAACAACCATTATTTGCAGAAGTTTTTTTGGATAATCAAGAAGTTGTAATGAAGTAATTGTTTTTCGCAATGCTTCCCCTTCATTGAGCACCGGAACGATAATGCACACACTCGGAAGATTCTTCCAAGCTTTTTTTGTTTTGTGACGGCCCCAATTTTCATAAGTGGTCAGAAGCATATACGTACTTGAGAAGAGACCTATAAATATTGCAAGTAAGAAAATGATTGTTCCAACATCTATTTTTCCTATCATACGAACTCCTGCAGCACGAGCCACAAAGTATATTCTTGGTCTGTTGCTATTTTGATAAACTTTTCGTTATTATTCACTAAAAAGAAAAGGCCTTCTTCACGCTCTTGAGAGATGATAAAACGAACATTATTTTCGATAAAGTAAGGTCTGAGTTTTGTTATTGATACTTCTTGGAGTAGGGGATCATCAAAATCTATGATGACTACTTCGCGTTCTGAAAAATGCTTTGCAATATTGCTAATTTCAGGACTTACAAGAAGAGTTCCTGAGCGAGAATCTTCGTTTACTGTATCAAGAAGTTCAATAAGGCTTTCTTGCGGTTGTGCTTGTACGATTGTCTGTGCATGATCAACGGTTACAAAAAGTGCAAGGCAGGCAAGTAAAATGATTGAAGCAGTTTTAAGGACAGAAAGGTTCCACTCTCTTTTCATTAACAGAACTACTTCCGAACCAGCATATAATGCGAGAGGAATGAGTACAAGAACACGCAGAGACTCGACATACATGCTCGTAAGAAAAGCAAGAAGCCATAAGCCCACAATAACCAAATTAATTTTTTTCCAAGAATGAATAACGCCAACTGCGCCAAGAAGAACAATAAATAAACTAAAACCCATAGGATTGCCAAATTCTGCAAATAAGTTAGTACTTTGAGGAATAACAACATCAACTACAACTACTAAAACTAAAGGTGCTAGTGATAATAAACTAAAGAATTTGTGATGATAATACGCTGCAAACGCAAGACAGAGCAGAATTCCTGCGATTGGTTCGATAAAAAATATTCCTGTAAGAAAAATCCACGCAGTCCAAGGACTTATAAAAGCAAGTAGCGCGAGAGGAACAATAAGTGTGGATGAAGAAAATCCGGTAAATGTTGTTATTGTAGCGGGTGTTATTGCAAAAAGCAATAAAGAATAAAAGAGTACTGTCTTGTCTTTTTTGCGAAAAATCCACCAAACAAGAAGAAAACTCAAAATACCAAGAAGTGGCGGAATCCACCAAAGCATCCATTCAATGTAGCTAGTATTAAAAGGAGTAATTGGGTGATTAAGACTCCAACGAAGAAGCAGAGGAAAAGTAAAAAATAAGAGAAAACTAAGATTTCTTAACATTACATCTCACCTCATACACTTCTATTGTTTCAGTACCAAAAACAGGTCTGAAACATTCATTTAAAAACAATAATTCTTGACGAGCATATTGTTCTTGTGTAATTTCTGAAAAAACAATATACTCAAAGCCATACTCTTCTTTTGCTTCAAGAACGGGTAAAACAAAACGTGCACGGTAGACTTCTTCAGTCATTGAATAATATTCTTGAGCATCAACAAGAAGAACATTTGTGTCAGTCATTGTCTTAGCACCGTAATACTGGAAGAAAAATCCTTCTTGGGGTGCCGCAAGTATTGTTTTATTAGTAAGAAATGCCGCAACTTCATAATGATCATCCGTAGGAGTGTTATCTAATGTATTTTGTGCAAGTGAGAGTGCGGGAAAAAAGCTTGCAAAAAGAAAAAAAACCAAAACAAAAGATAAAATAAAATATTGCAGTTTGGGTGCTTTTGTTTTTTCAAAATAGCGAAGAATGATTCCGATACTATGTGCTGATAAGATACTCAAAAGAAAGGTTAGTATTACTGCACCACTTTCAGTAGGTAGTATTTTCAAAAATAAACTAAGACTTACTGTGAGGCTCATAGCTATAAGTAAAATTACTTTTGTTCCTCGTCGTATGAATAATGAGTAATATGTCGCGTGACTT
>CAZDJS010000077.1:0-3814 GCA_964505795.1 uncultured Methanosarcinales archaeon | reverse complement strand
TGGAACTGTAAACATATCTTACTTTGTTGTAGAGCACGAAGACTTTCTTGTTCAACGAGGACAAAGAACTGTCACCGGGGCGAGTGCGGTTACACAAAGCATCTCGGCAGTAACTTCTTTGAACAGAACGTTTATACTTTCATCGTGGGATTCAACAGATGGAGGAACTACTAATGCAAACGCCTTTGTAACATATTATTTAAGTGGTGCTAGTGAAATCACTTTTCAAAAAGGAACAAGTTCTCAAACTAATGTGCAAGAATGGCAAGTTATTGAATTGCAAGAACCTTCTCTTTTTCCGGATCCCTCACCAGGCGTATCTCCTTTTTATTGTCTTTTCAGAGCAAGCGATAGTTGCTTAGCAGGAGAAACACTTGTTTTACGAGCAGGCAATGACACAGGAGGCTACAATAATGCTCACGTTCAGCTCGCAAACCAAACCGCAATTTATAATAATAGTTTATGTTGTAATGTGAGCGGAGACTATAATTTGTCGAGTACTTGCTCTGACTCACAAACAAGCAGTATTGCAAGCACTTTTTCTTTACATGACTCTCATATTCAAATCCCTCCTAATGTGAATTATAATTATGACATTTGCATGGGTACAACGTTTGGTAATTTTACTTGCGAATACGTTAATGCAAGTTGCAGCACAGGCTATACAGGACTTTGGAGTATGGCGAGTAGCGAAGTAAATGCTGGTCAATACAATGCGACAAATGCGCACATAGCAGAACCAGATCATTACACACTCAACGTTTGTTGTCAAATAGCAAAAGCACCCCCATCAACACCAGAATTGTTGTATCCGGCAGACGGAAATAACACTGTTTTTGAGAGAAACGTCACGCTCAATTGGACAGAGCCTTTCGAACCAGACGGTGACACCATAAGCTATAATTTGAGCCTAAATGTGAGTGCAGGAAGCTGTAGTGCTGAACATCAAGAAACAGGATTGAGCGCGACGAACTTCACGACAAATGAATTATGCACTGATCAACTCTACACTTGGAGCGTGCAAGCTTGTGACATTGACGGTTGCAGTCCTTGGGCGAGCGCATTTAATTTTACTATTGCCAGCACTTTAGGTATTCAATTTAATCAAAATGTCTCGACATTTGCAACTCTTTTCCCTCTTCAAACCAATGACACTGAGGCAGGACCGGGACAAGCGATGAATATAGAAAATACGGGAAATATTGTTTCTGACGTGGAACTCAACGCAAGTGGCCAGCTTTTTACCAATGCAGCTCTTGACACTTCATCGTTTGAGTTTAAAGGAGCAGAAAACGAAACAGGAGCGTATATAAGTGCGCAATCAACATATGCGAATGTGAGTGCGACTATGACAAACATTTTCACAAATCTCAGTTATGTCGATGTAAGTGATGATGCGCTCATTCATTACAGAGTCACTGTTCCAGCAGATGAACCAACGGGAACAAAAAGTACAACAATAAACGTACGGGTGATTGCATCGTAGAAGAAATTCCTCGACTAATTAACTTGCTCTCAAGAGTAATAGGACAAATGCTCGCGATGTTTCTTGTTATTATCATATTTTTAATCATTCTTTCATCGGACGCGTTTGCGTTTCAAGTAAGCCCAGCAAAAATAACACAACTTGAGCAAGACCAAATGCACGAATTTCTTGTGAGAGTTGACACGCCAAGTCTTGTGAGTGTGAGCTTTGAAGGAGATCTCGCAGAGTACGCGAGCGCGAATAATACTTACATTGAAGATCAAGAATTTATTCCTGTACGACTACAAATTCCTACTTTGCGTCCGGGCACACACGAGCTTCTTGTAGTTTTCCAAACCTCTGTAAGTAGTGGTGAAGTTGGAGCGAACGCGCAAATCGTTCCAAAAATACGTTATGTTGAAAAATTTGAAGGAGCGTATATTGAAAGCACACTCACTGTCCGAAATAACACACAGCCTTTAGAACTAGTGACTGTTCACGAAAATTTTGGAACACAAGCAGGAACAACAAAACTTTCTTTCACACTTGAAGACGAACAAATACAAGATGAATTTCTTGTTGAAGATATTGTACGAAAAGACTATAAAGTACGATATGAGAAAGGAGAATACTTGTTAAAGTCAGAACTCAATGGTGAGCGATCTTCACAAATGGTTGCGGTAGGAGAACCAACTTTTCAACTAGAGCAATTCGACGCTACTATGGGGGAGATTGCAGTGTTCGACCTTGTTTTTAGTTCTGATTGGAATGTGCCTCGTGAGGAAGTGCTCGTGACAATAGTAGGTGAAGAAGAATTAGAGTCTCAAACAATTATTATTCCTGGAGAGACACAAGTGTTTTGGGAGGATGCTCAAGAAGGCAATGTTACTGTAGAATTTCAAATAGCAGGACAAGAATTCAAACGAGAACTTACTTTAGAGGAGAAACAAGAAACTATTTTTCAAGAATTTCCTCTCTTTCTCGCACTTGTATTCCTTCTACTTGTTCTACTCATTGCATCGTTACTATTCAAAAATAAGGAAAGATTTAAATAATATTAGTTCGAAAATGATACTATTAATAATACGATTGGTGATTATATGGTAGATATCTCAAATAAAACAATGGCGTTATTGCTCGTTGCAGCAATGTTTGTTTCACTTGGTGGAACAATGGTAACTCTTAACAGCATAGGTTCAGGAATTACCGGTTATGCACCTTCTGACGCAGGAACTGCGAACATAACTATTGCGAGTGATATTTCAATTGAATTTACGACTGCTCAAATTGACTTCGGTAGTGGATTCACAAATGATTCAGGCGCAGGAATGGAACATTGTACTTTTGATACTAATGGTACTGACCCTGCTGGTGATTGTGTTAATTTCAACAGTGGATTGGCTCCTTTCGTTATTGAAAACATTGGTAACCAAGATGCTGCTCTTGCATTACAATTTGACGACAACGCTGCAGGATTCATTGGAGGAACAACTCCAGGATTTGAGTATTTTGTCCAAAATGGGGAAGCAGGATCTTGCACCGGTACAATTGCACCAACATCCTTCACCACTATAGACACATCCTCAAACTCTGCTTGTACGGTTTTTGAATTCGAGGAAGCAAACGATGAATTGAACGTTCATATTAACGTATCAATTCCACAAGACGCACCGACAGCAACAAACACTGTAACACTAACTGCAACAGCATCCTAGGTGACACAATGGCAGATGATATATCAAGCAAAACCATACTCGTCCTTGTATTACTCACTTTGAGCGTGAGCCTTGTCGGAACTTTTGCAGTAACTTCAGAACTCGCAAAAGTCCCAACAGTACAAGAACGAGCACCTCCAAGTTCAGGAGAGATGAAACTACAAATCGTCTCCCCTGAAGACACACAACAACTCTTAAGCAGTGGAGAAATATCGATTCGAATAGAGGAGAACAATGGTTGATTTATCAAACAAGGCATTAGCACTTGTACTCGTAGCGTCAATATTTGTTTCACTCGGTGGAACGCTTATTAGTTTGAATTCATTAGAAGAAATTAGTGTATTGACAGGATACGCACTCTCTGACGCTGCAACTGCGAACATAACTATTGCAGGAGACCTTTCCATAGAATTCACAACCGATCAAGTTGATTTGGGTAGTGGATTCACAAATGATACCGGAGCAGGAATGGAGTACTGTACTTTTGATACGAACGGAACAGATGCTTCAAGCGACCCTGATTGTAGTGGTTTTAATGATGGTTTGTCTCCGTTTGTTATCGAAAATATTGGTAACCAAAATGCTGGTCTTTCATTACAATTTGATATTAATGCAACGACATTACTTGGTGGAA
>CAZDJS010000076.1:0-3855 GCA_964505795.1 uncultured Methanosarcinales archaeon | reverse complement strand
CTGTTGAGGTCATGCGTAAAGCTAGTGCTCAGCGTCGTCACGTTCTTTTAATTGGTGAGCCAGGTACTGGGAAGAGTATGCTCGGCCTTGCTCTTGCAGAACTTTTACCAAAAGAAAAACTCATGGATGTCATGACTTTTCCTAATCCTAATGATGAAAACCAACCATTAGTGAGAACCGTCAAGGCTGGTGAAGGTCGAAAAATCGTCGCAAAAGCACGATATCAAGGCGGTATGAAATTACAAGGTATTATTCTTATTGCGCTTGTTCTTTTGAGTATGTTTGTCCCTTGGTGGGCTTTTAATCAGTACACAAATGAATATGGAAGCACAGTCGGTGCTATCATGTTTGTTGCGTTTTTCCTCGGAGGAATGGCATTCTTAGGCATTGCAGTGCTTTTCATGAACATGAGCAAGAGGATTGCTCGTGCGAGTCCGCCAAAAGTGATAGTGGATAATTTTGGTAAAAAACAAGTTCCTTTTTATGATGCGACAGGAGCGCACGCTGGAGCTCTTCTTGGAGACGTACTTCACGATCCTTTTCAAAGTGGTGGTCTTGGTACGCCAGCACACGAGCGTGTTGTTGCGGGTATGATTCAAAAAGCGCATCTTGGTGTCTTGTTTATTGATGAAATTGCTACTTTGCAACCTCATACGCAACAAGAACTTTTAACAGCTATTCAAGAAGGAAAGTATAGTATCACTGGCCAGAGCGAGCGTAGTGCAGGCGCTATGGTGCGTACTGAGAGTGCTCCTTGTAAGTTCATCATGGTCGCTGCTGGAAACCTTGATACGCTCAAACACATGCATCCTGCTCTGAGGAGTAGAATCCGTGGTTACGGTTATGAGATTTACATGAAAGAAACCATGCCTGACACAAAAGATAATCGTATGGCAATAGCTCGTTTTGTAGCACAAGAAGTGAAAAAAGATAAGAAAATACCTCATTTTACTCGAGAAGCAGTAGAATCATTATTACAAGAAGCACGACGTCGAGCAAACAGAAAAGATCATCTTTCCCTGCGTTTACGAGAGCTTGGTGGAATTGTTCGTGCAGCAGGAGATATTGCTCTTTCAGAAAAAGCAAGTCTTGTCACGCCAAAACACATAGCAAAAGCAAGAATCATCGCTCGTTCATTAGAACAACAAATCGCAGATCAACTTATTGAACGAAAGAAAGAGTATGAAGTGATTATGACTTCAGGAAAAAGAGTTGGTCGAGTAAACGGACTTGCAGTTATTGGTGGCGGAGGAACATTTTCCGGTATCATTCTTCCTATTGAAGCACAAGTAGCTCCTGGTGGTGACAATAAAGAAATCGTTGCTACAGGAAAACTCGGTGAGATAGCAAAAGAGGCCATTATGAACATTCAAGCAATCGTCAAACGATACTTCGGTGAAGATATTAAGAACAAGTATGATATTTATGTTCAATTCTTACAAACCTATGAAGGAGTCGAAGGAGATAGTGCAAGTATTGCAGTAGCGGTAACTATTGTGAGCGCACTCTACGATGTTCCAATTCGCCAAGATGTTGCAATTACAGGTAGTTTGAGCGTTCGTGGAGAAGTCCTTCCGGTAGGAGGCGTTTCAGCAAAAGTAGAAGCAGCAATAGAAGCAGGAATCAAACAAGTCATTGTCCCAAGAACAAACCTCAAGGATATTGTTATTGGAGATGAAGCAAAAAAAATCACAATAACACCAGTTGATCATATCTCTGAAGTCCTCAAAGAAGTTATTGATTGGACTGGAAAAAAGAATATCCTCAAGAAACTATGAATACTGACTTTCCGATCCTCAATAAAGGCGCACTCGGTGTTGTGTGCGGACCGATGAAATCAGGAAAAAGCAGAATTCTTGTTGACTTTGCAACGAGACTCACTTTTCAAGATAATATTACTTTCAAAATTCTTAAACCAGCGGTTGACACTCGATCAGATAAAATTATGACGCGAGATGGTAAAGAACTTGATTGTACACTTTTTTCACAGTCAGAAGAATTACTTGAGATAAAAGAGTATCTTATTATTATTGATGAAGCACAATTTTGTGATAAGAAAATCGTTGACGTAATAAATTCGCTCTGCAAAAAAGGAAAACACGTTATCGTTTTTGGACTCGACCTTGATAGTAATCAAGAAGTATTCGGACCAATGGGTCAATTGCTTGCTCACGCCGATTATGTGAGAAAAATTAACGCGTTCTGCGACGCTTGCGGCAATTACAGCAGATATTCTGAATATCAAGGAAAAAAAGAAGAACAAATCAAGATTGGCGATTCTGAATACAAAGCAAAATGCAGAACTTGCTTCAAAAAATCATAGAATATACACGAGTACAGGTAAGCTAATACATCCCATCAAATAAATTCTTGCAACACCAATAAGCTGTGCTAGCACGCCAAGAGCACTTGCAACAACAGCAACAAGCAAACCAATGACTCCGGATAAAATAAAGATAACAATCACCAAAAAAATAATAACTGTTCGAGAGAGCAAGACATAATCAAGACTAGCAGCAAGTTTTGCAAAAAGCGGCGTGAGTTTTGTTAAGACAAGTGACGCAAGACCACCAGCAAGAACAATAGTTGCAAGAGCAAGCAAAGTAATTTCTAAAGAAACAGTCGTTATTTGTTGCACCGCTACAACAGCTCCGTTGCGAGCACGATCAAGAACATAAAACGTCGCGAGTGAGAGAATAAAATTTACTGTACCGATACTCCCAACTAAAACAAGAAACCCTTCTCGACCAACCTTGATGAACGGCGTGACGAGTGTTGCGGCAGCTGCTGAGCCAAGACCAGGCATGAACGCAGTAAGAAAACCAGCGACTTGCGCAGGAAATAAGGGACCTAAGCTTGTTGTGAATACTTGAGTTTTTTGTTCAGGAATAACTCCTGGTTTTGCAAGAAGCAAGGTAGAAATACCAAAGAGTCCCGAGAGCATCGGCAAGAGTGGTTGTTCAAGTCCAGGAACATGAAAAACAACCCAACCAAAAACACCAGCAGTAAAAAAAATACTCCAACCTTTCCAATTTGTTTGTAACAACAAGAAGAAAATAAGACCTAAGAGAATTTGAGGAATCCAATCAGTATTTACTTGACGAACCAAATAAACAAAACCAGCAAAAAATGACGAACTCAAAATAACAGCTCCAAGACTGCCAATTTGTGTTAGTTGCACGGCTTCAAAACCACGACCTTCACGCAACAACTCGTGACCAGGAAGAACACTTAACACCATACTCGGATCAGGAGCGCCAAGAAAAATACTTGGCAAGACATCAATAAACGTATGAGTAATTGCAAGCGCAATAATAAAAACAACAATCGCCGTTCCCGACATGCTCGCCGAAACGACAATAGCACTAATCGTATTTACGTGAATACCAGGAATAAGACCGGTAAAAACCCCGGCAAGAACGCCGAAGATGACAGCAAGGAAGAGCTCGAACATGGATTTAGTAGGTTGTTTTTTCTTTTTGTGTCCTGCTTTGTTTTTCCCGGAAACTTTGCGAAAACAATAAAAAGTAACTGAGAATTACTCTCAATAATGGTAGTTTCGCGTAATACTCGACAAAAAGAAGAACTCAAAAAAATAGTTAATTCTTTTGAGACTTTTTTTGATGCTGAAGACGTCCTTGCAAAAACAAAAAATATTGGAATAGCAACCATTTATCGTTTTCTTAAAGAAGAAGCAACACAAGGACGACTCCATTCTTATACTTGCAATCGGCGAACCGTGTATTCAAAAAACCAACAACACTGCCATATGGTAAATGCGAAAACAGGAAAAATGCAACATTTTGCAATCAAAGACATTGATTTTCTTAAGAATAAAATTCCTGGCTCGATAGT
>CAZDJS010000075.1:2535-3881 GCA_964505795.1 uncultured Methanosarcinales archaeon | reverse complement strand
TCCCGAACGTTAGTGAGATTATGCGCTTGTTAAAGCGTGTCCCGAACGTTAGTGAAGTTAAGAGCTTGAGAGGTTGATTTTGGAAACATCTACAATAATTTGGCTAATAGTTCTTTTTGTTTATGGGCTTCCGCTCTATAAATGGCGTTACGAATGGCGAGCAGCAGTATATCGAGATTCTCACTGGACTATCAACATTAAGCCCTGGTTTCTTAAAGATGCGCATGCACTCTTCACGAACAAATATTTCAAAGATAGTGAATTAAAAATGGCTTGGCGCTTTCGTGTCTATGTTCTTGTATATTTGATTCTATTTGTACTATTTCTTAATAATTGAAAAAAAAATTAGAAAAAAGTTAGTATTGGTTGAGCATTTCACGCATTTGAGCAATTTCTCGAGACTGAGCCTCAATAACGTTTTGTGCGAACTGAACAACTTCTTCTCGAGGTTCAAGAGCGAGCACTTCTTTTGCCATTATAACAGCCATCATATGATGCATAATCATGCCTTCAATATACGCGATTTCTCGCTCATTACCTTCAAGAGCCTTCAAATCAGGCATCATGTTCTGATAATTTGCTTCGTAGCCACCACCATACCAATTATCGACCCACTCATTCATCATACTAATCTCGCTGACTTGTGCAGAGATGATTTGTTGAGCAAGAACTCTTAATTCTTCATTTTCAGTCGAAAGAACAACTCTTGATGTGTCTACCGCTTCTTGATGGTGTGGAATCATCTCGACAATGAATTCTTCTTCAGATTCTATGTTGCTTATCATCTCTCCCATTGGCATATCATTGTTCATCATGTTGTTCATCGGCATGTTGTGATTCATTCCCGGTATATCATCCTGCATTTCTCCCATTGGCATGTTATTACCCATTTGGTCGTTTGTTGCACAAGCAGCAATTCCAATTAAAAGCACAATTATCAAATATTTCATGTTATCACCAATATTACAAAGGGTGAAACAATATAAAGAACTTTGTTTCACTTCTTGAAACAATGGAACAAAAAACGCTTAATATGGCTTTTTTATCCTTGCTGTTTGTTCTCATTCTTCTTCTTACACTCATAACATACGATTCTCATATTGAAACTACAAATGAAATTTTGCAATTCCTTGTTGAACAACACAAAACAATAATGGTGATTATGGCGCTCTTCGCAACTATTTTTGGATTCTTATTTTCAAAAAACCTACAAACAGAAATAGTATCAAAAGAGACAACAAATCGCCAACTCTACAAGTTATTCCTCTCACAACTTGATTTGAACGAGAAAAAAATTATAGAAGAGTTGCAAAAAAGTCCTTGTACACAAGCTGAACTCTCAAAAA
>CAZDJS010000075.1:0-2435 GCA_964505795.1 uncultured Methanosarcinales archaeon | reverse complement strand
AAAATTATAGAAGAGTTGCAAAAAAGTCCTTGTACACAAGCTGAACTCTCAAAAATCATGAGTCGAGTTGCAGTACACCGTACAATAAATAAGCTCAAAGAAAAACAACTCATTCAAATAGAACAACAAGGAAAAACAAAGAAAATTATACTGATTCCGACATTAGTCGAGAAACCTTAAGCATAGAATTATAGAATTTTTTCCACGATTTTACTTCTTTACGAAACGCTTTATATATATCGCTACGATAGTTATTATTTGCCTTTTGAAGAGCGAAAGTTTTCTCTTGTATTCTGCTGAACCGCTTATTAATATCTGCTTCTAGTTTCTGACAATTCAGATAAGCGTTTTTTCTAATCCTCTCGAGGAGAAACTTTTTTTCATGCTCCAAACTCTTCTTAATAATTGACTCCCGAGGAATCTTCCTGACAGTTGCGAGCTTGACCTTATTGAGTGCCCATAACAAAAACTTGCCAGGATCATACTGCCACCAACGAATACCATTACGATAATCACCAGGAAAAGTATGATGGAAATTATGATATCCTTCACCATAAGTCACAAAAGAAACAAGCCAATTATTCACGGCAGTATGTTGTTTTGAGAAAGGCTGGGAACCAAGCGTGTGAGCTAATGAATTAATAAACCATGTCGTGTGGTGGTTGATGAACAAACGAGTCAAAAAAAGAATGATAAATGCTCCAAGAAAATTATTGAATAAAAAACCAAAAAATACGATGATAGAAAAGTTTGTTATAATCATAAGAGGAACGTAATGTTTGTGTTGGAACATGACGAGCTTATTCTGAGCAAGATCAGGAGTTGCTGCAGGATTAGCTTTGTCTCGCTTGCGAAGCATCCACAAAAAATGCGCATCCCAAAAACCTCTTGTGATAGAATAAGGATCTTTTTTCGTATCAACATGATTGTGATGCAAACGATGATCATATGACCATTGCAATGCGCTTCCTTGAACGCTCAGAGTAGCGAAGAATAACAAGAACCCTTGAATTATAGGGTGAAGCTCACAAGATCTGTGAGAATAACAACGATGATACAAAGTAGTAATGCTAATACCACAGAGGAAAACCAAAGCAAGCATTACAAGCCACATAGCTGTCTGTTGAGTAAAAAATAACAGGTGAAGAGGAAGAGCGATGAAAAATAATAATTGATACCCTATGAGAAAACCCCCATCACCAAGATTAAATTTTGCCCTTTCCACTCTCTTTTTCATTACTACTTCTATTTTTTTCTTCTTTTAAAAGTTTGATGAATTAGCAAAAAAGTTAGCACTCCTAAGAAATTAAAAAACAAATCAGTAATGGTGTCGCGCCACTCGCCCTCATCACCTTCTCCATGTAACAACCAACCTTCTCCTTCGCCAAGAACGGCATAACCAGCCCATTCAATCATTTCATGAACTGCACCAACGCCCATAACAACGAGAAGAATAATTAAGATTTTTTTTAGAGAAGACCATTTTTCTTTCAAGAAAAGTCGATACACAATAATGCCGAGTGAAAGACCTGAGAGAAAATGCATATACACATCCCAAGGGACGAGAAAAGTGTAAGGATATAAGTAAGCAACGTGAAGAATCATAATGGTAAGAAAAGCTCCATAACTCCACAAATTTTGATTAAGCGTCTTGAAAAAATGATTAAATAAAAAAATACCAATGATGACAACAAAAATATCATTCCAAAACAGAGCCCACCTTCCTTGAATAACATATAATAAAAGGAATCCAGCTAGAATAAGCAAAGCAGCTACTGTCAAATGCTTTTTTTGCAGGCTCATAGAGTATTATCTGATTCTTAAGTTTATATACTCTATGTAAAAACTATTAAAAGACGAAGCTGCTTTTTGTAAGTTATGCAATTGTATAATACTCTTACAAAATCAAAAGAAGAGTTCGAACCGCTCAATCCTCCAAAAGTTGGAATCTACACTTGTGGACCGACAGTGTATCACTATGCACACATCGGAAACCTTAGAAGTTACATATTTTCTGACTTACTCAAAAGAAGTCTGACTTTTCTTGGTTTCGAAGTCAAACACGTCATGAACATCACAGATGTAGGACATCTTACTGACGACGCTGATGATGGTGAAGACAAGATGGAAAAAGGCGCTCAGCGCACAGGAAAAAGTGTCTGGGAAGTAGCAGAATATTACACGCAAGCGTTCAAAAAAGACCTTAAAGCACTCAACATTATTGAACCTAATACTTGGTGTAAAGCGACCAATCATATCAAAGAGCAAATTGAGCAAATACAACAACTCGAAAAGGCGGGTGTAACCTATCAAACAAAAGATGGAATTTATTTCGACACCTCAAAAATCGGAGATTATGGAAAATTAGCAAATCTTCAGACAGAAAAACTTGAAGGAGGAAAACGAGTTGATCTTGGTGACAAAAGAAACAAGAC
>CAZDJS010000074.1:0-4041 GCA_964505795.1 uncultured Methanosarcinales archaeon | reverse complement strand
CTCACAATCACTGCAACACCAACAGGAGTGTACCTTGAAGAACAATGAAAGCACAAGCAGCATTCGAATTCATCTCAATGATCGCAATTGCTATTCTCTCACTCATGATTTTTATGATTGTTGGAACAACACTTGGAGTTGACAAACTCGAAGAACAACGAAATAAAGTACTCTATGATTTTGGAAATGACTTACAAGATGAATTACTCATTGCAACAACAGTACACCCCGGTTACGAAAAAGACATTATGCTACCTGAGAGTATTGGAAGATTCAACTACGAAATAACAACTCAAACAAACTCTTTCACACTGACAAGTGGAACACAAGAATATGTTTTTCGAATACCAGAACTTACAGGAGCGTTTACAAAAGGACAAAACACGATACGTTATGACGGGAGTATAAGCATAATATGATTTCGCCACAAAAAAAAGGACAAACATGGACGATAGATTATACTATAGGTCTCGTACTCTTCTTACTCGCCCTCGCAATAGTTACGGACATATTAATGGAAACATTTCAAGAACAAGAATACGATCAACTCGTTGATGAAACAATACGGCTCTCAGAAAACCTCCTCTCTCCAGGCTATCCGCAAGACTGGGCAGAAGATGTTATAAAAGTAGGACTCCTCTACGACGGAAGACTCAGTTGGAGAAAACTCTACGAATTCGCGAATATGGATGACAAAAAGGAAGTTTTACCAACAAGATTCAATTATCTTATCACACTCAAAAAAAATGAGAGTATTCAAGAAATAGACGGTTTTTGTGGAATTAGCAATACAAACTTCCCACAAACAAGTACTACTACAACAACATATTTTGACCTCGCGTACTATTCAGGAGGAGAAAACGAACTGGAAAGCTGGGCTAATAGTAATAATGCAACACTTTACACAACGCTTTTCACACTCTTTGAAGAGTCACCCCAATATGGTCTTATCATTTTTGAAGACGCAAACTTTACGAATCAACTCAACGACACCTTCACTCCTCAAGTACTCAGAGAAGAACTAAGAGAACTAGCAACCTACGGCCCAAGAATAGTATTACTTGGAGGCCTTGGAGAGACTGTTTTTGGAGTTTCAACAAACACGAGCTCAGGAGAAACAACAATAGACGCTCATGAAGAACCATTTTTCTTTTTCAATGAAAGTGATGATATTAACTTTACAACAACATACGAGCTTAACTTTTCTTCAGCAAATGAAGGAACAATAGGAAACCTTGGAGGAGCAAAAAGAATCCAAACCATAAGCGAAGGAGCGGCAACGTGGCAGTTTGAAGACAGCAGAGTTTATTATTTCTCAAGCGCAACAGGAGATTACACAACAGAACAACTTAAAGATGTTCTTGAGCAAGGATTAGGTCGCTTACGAATAAAAAGCACAGTCGACTGTGAAATTAATCAAACACAAATTGACAGCCCAGATATTGTTTCAGTAGAAAGAATAGTGGCTAACAGAGGAGAACTTCTCACGCTCACGCTCACGCTTTGGAGGAACTCATGAAAACACCTAAGTTACGAGGATTTCGTCAAGGATTCTTCTTTTCAATAGATGCTTTTCTCGCTTCAATGCTTCTTGTGAGCATGGTATTACTCACAAACATTTACTATTCTGAAAATCCTTCTTTTGAACAAACAAGTTCAGTAGCACAAGATACAATGACAGCATTAAGCACCATACAAGTACGAGAACTTAAGGACCCTTGGGTGCAAGCAAGAATTGCAGATGGAACAATAGAAGACTCACGAGTGAGCGTCATTCACCAAATAGCAAAGTTTTGGGCGCTCAATCAAACAAGTGAAGCAGAACAACTCGCACAAATAATAACACAAGAATTACCAAAAGAATATCGTATAGAATTACTCTACGAAGAAGATTCACTTTACAACACATCAGGAACAAACCTCACGATAGCAAGTGCAAAAAGAATGATAAGTGGTGTTTCAAAAGGAGAAATAATTTCAGGAAACTCAGGAACAGCGTTCTTGCAAAAAATAACAAACAAAAAAAATCTTGCCTTTACCTATTTTGGTGGTTTTGTTGGACAAGGAAATATCACAACAAAACTTACACTCCCAAACGACATCAATGAATCAGACATTCTTGAAGTGATTTTTGAAGCAGACATGGAAAAAGACTTCACTATTTATTTCAACGGAGCTTCTTGTGGACAAAAAAATATTTCTTCACCAGGAAACTTTACGCCTGACAGATGGGACTTAAGCCCCTGCAAAAACAACCTCGGTGCAGGAGAAAACACTGTAGAATTGCGCTTTTCAGACGTTAATAAGGCCTACATAGGAGGAGGATTTCTTAGAGTGGCGTATCAGACAGACGAATTCCAAGAAAACACAGCAGAAGGAAAAATAACAAAAGAAATCCCAGGAATAAACGGTGTTGTCAACCTTTACGACTCCTTTGACGTTCCAGGAAAACTCACAGGACTCAACATCTATTTACGATATTTTGCGAACCATTCATTAGGACAAAACAATACTTTCTACTTTACCATAGGAAACACTTCAATATTACTCGATGATAATAGCACAACAGAACAAGAACTTTTCATTGCAAACACCACACTCGCATCACAACTTAATTACTCGTTATTTGACGACACGACTGTTCCCATACGAATAGGATTTCAAAACTTAAGTTTTCAGACAGAATACACCGGAGCAGCAGATGTTTTTCTCATCACTGACGTTTCAGGAAGTATGGACTGGGAGATGGGCTCAGGTTCTACAGGAACAAAAAGAAATTGCGATGACATAAATTTTAATGATTCAACAACGGCAAGGCTGAGCGTCGCAAAATGTCTTGACAAAACTTTTTCTACAGATATTTTGAGCATAGTAGGAAATCTTGTCGGACTCATATCATACTCGAGTTCAACAGACACGAGCGATACAATATTACCAACAACGAATCAAACCTTGCTTAATGAAACAATAGGAATTGCAGTTCCAGAAACCGGATATTCAGGAGGAGGAGGAACGTGTATTTGTTGCGGAATTAACAGCGCAACAGGAGAAATAATTAATGACTTGAGCAGAACAGTTCTTATTCCAAGCGGCAGTACTTGGAACTACGATGATACACATCTTTTTTCTGAACCTGCACCAGATGCAACGAATACTAGTTGGCAACTTGCATCATACGATGATTCAGCATGGAGTTCAGGAGACGCAATACTTGGAGCAACAAACGGACAGGTCTATGTACCAATAGTCACGACCGAGATGAATTCAGACTTCGGAGAAGTAAGCTACGCTGTTGATATGTTCGAGCATGTTCTTGATGTTGTTGGTCCTCCTGCTGATTTTTCTTCTGGTTTGTTGAATTCTTCTGCGAACACTTTTGGTTTGTCTGGTGCTTTTGATGGTTGGGATTTTGATCTTGAAGATGGTACTGGCGTTTTTGGCTTTGACGACGATATTGATTATTCAATAACCGACCGCCTTGTTTTGAGTAACAGTCCAAGCAACTCTTGCTCCTCTGATGATTGTAGTGGTGCTTATGGTCTTGAAGTAGAAATAACGCCAGCGATGGCAACAGCAATCGCAAATGGAGGACGAGCAAAAATACGATTCGATTACGAATGGGAAGGAGCAGGAGGAAGTAACGTCTTTGAATCCTCAGATCAAATTTGGATAAAAGCATACTGGGAGAGTCCAACAACGGGAACACATTACTTAGGTTCAGAACTTAATAATGATGCGGGAGACTCAACAGCTGAAGTTGCAACACAAGACAATCCCGACGTAGAATTTTCAGGAACACACGAACAAGACATAGGACAATGGATAGAAACATCAGGAAATTATTATCTTGCTCTTGGCTTCAAACTTCTCGCTTCACAATCACAAGAATGGGGGGAAGTAAGCTTCGATAATGTGCAAATAATAGTGGAAGAACCAAACCCGAACTTCCTCTACGTTGACCTCTTCGAGCATGTTCTTGATGTTGCTGGTCCTCCTGCTGATTTTTCTTCTGGTTTGTTGAATTCTTCTGCGAACACTTTT
>CAZDJS010000073.1:0-4078 GCA_964505795.1 uncultured Methanosarcinales archaeon | reverse complement strand
TTAAAAAACTGTTTAAATCATTGCAACAAGCATCTATGATTACTGTTCTTAGTTTTTTCTTGACTGTGCTTGCAGTTACTGGAGGAAGCATGCTCTTTATTCGTTTTGATTTTCTCACTGCGCTCTTATTAGGAATGATACTTGGGGGAACAAGTTCTGCAGTCATCATTCCGATGGTAAACGGACTCAAGCTTCCTGATAAGTATGGTGTGATTCTAACACTTGAGTCGGCACTCTCTGATGTCTTAACGATTATTGGTTCAATTACTGTTATGGGGATTATTACAACAGGAACCTTAAGTGGATCTTCTGTTGTGAACACCATACTAAGCAGTTTTGCACTCGCTCTTGTTATCGGACTCATTGCTGGTATTGCATGGGCGATTGTTCTCGCTAGGTTTCCCCGAGTTAATAATAGTTATATGCTCACCATTGCAATTATTATCGCCCTTTATGCGACTGTTGAGAGTGATTTTGTGGGTGCTTCAGGAGCAATTGCTGCTCTTGTTTTTGGACTCATATTAGGAAATGCGAAACCTTTACTTGTCGGCTTGAAAAATGCTGGTATGAAATTAAAAGAAGAAGATGTGAAAGAGAGTGTCCTCTCTACAAGCGCGATGAATTTTTATTCAGAAATAGGATTTTTTGTGAAAGTATTTTTCTTTGTCTATCTTGGATTACTCATTAATATTTCAGACCCTCTTATTCTCTTTTGGGGTGCTCTTCTTACTCTAGTTATTTATTTAGTTCGCCCTCTTGCAACTCATCTTACGTTTCCTGAAAAACTTAATTCGCAAAATAAAGTTGCTCTACAAGCGTTAATACCAAAAGGACTGGCTGCTGCAGTTCTTGCACAACTTGCGGTTCAAGAAGGAATTCCCGGTGCAGAACAAATCGTTGCAGTAGTATTGAGTGTCGTGTTCTTGAGTATTCTTCTTACGAGCTCACTCATTCTTTTGAACCAAAAAGGACTCTTTAACGGTTTTTATTCTTGGCGAAAGTAATAAAAACAGCATTCTCTCAAGTGAAGTATGCTCTCTGAACATGAACGCTTCGTTAGAAGTCTCGAAGACACAAAAGAACACGAAAAGCACAAGAAAAAGTTTGATAAATACCAAGTCTCAGGTCTGTCAAAGTTTTTCGGAAAAATTCTTGTTAGCACACTCAATATTATTTACGGCTCTCGACCTTCGTATCAGAAGTTTAAAGCAATCGAGCTTGTTGCTCGCATTCCGTACCAGTCGTGGGAGATGGTCTCGTACTGGCTCATGACATTCTTTTTTACGAACGAAGAAAAATCGATAAAGTATAGTAAGGCGAGTGATTTTGGTAAGATTGGTCAAGATAATGAGACGATGCACGTTGTTGTCATTTCACAAATTTGCAAGCAAGAAAACAAAGGAAACATCTTTTGGCACACTTTTGTTCCAATCATCATATCCCATGTATATTTTGTTTTTTCCTATGTTCTTTTTGTTGTGAATCCTCGTTTTAGTTACGAACTCAATTATTTGTTCGAACAACACGCCTACGAACAATACGACGAGTTCTTAAATCCTGAGTTAAAAAAGAAGACTTTCAAAAGTAAGTATCTTACTTATTACGGTCGTAAGTGCAAGACGCAATACGACTTCTTCCTCAGCGTTCGTAACGACGAGCTAGCGCACAGGAACAATTCAGTCATTGAAATCGAGTGCTTGGATAGTTTTTGTGAGAAGAAATAAAATGAAAAAGAAAGAAAAAAAAAATGATTCGTGTTTATTAGAAATTGTCAGGACCTGCTAGTGCTCGTAAATATTCTTCACCAAGTTTGCTTATTCCCTGCGGTTCATCACGCAATTTATGGTAAATATTACCTTCTCTTGTTCTACGAACAAATCCAAGTAACTGTTCTCTTTGAATTGAACCTATATGAGTGCAGCTATCTTCATACGCGATAGACTCGTACCAAGTATCTTTTTTCGAGTCCTCATCAGGACCAAGTGCAGAAACATCTGGGATAAAAACTCTGAAACCTATAAGAGAACCTCCCCATTTATTTACAGCATTAGTACCCCCAAAACCTATAAGGCCTCTATGAATAAGGTAAACTTTATCAGGGTGTGATTCTAAATTTCTATCACTAACAACAACATCTTCATAAACTGAATTATTTGTAAACACTCTCGGAAGAAGACCTTTATCAAGAATGTTTTCCAAAAAGACATCTGTAGTTCCATGATACAAAATAACACTTTCAGCTCTTGAAAGTCTTTGAGCATATTCTTGCCAACCATCCTTACCAAAGGGACCCCCAACAACATCTAATCTCATGGAAGAAAGAAATTGTTGTATACTTAAAAGCTTTAATAAAATAGCTGGTTTTCAATTCTTAAAAAACGAATAATCTCACGCCCGCGCTTTCTTGTCTTTAATGCGTTTTAATGTGATCAAATTATCTCGTTCTTGTTCTTCGAGGCTGAGTCGTACGTAAGCGAGTTTGTCGTTCAATTCAGGTATTATTTTGTAGTCAAGTCCGTTCACTCGTCGTTTTGTCTTCTCGATTTCTTTGAGTAGTCGTATCATTGCTGTTTCTACTTCTGCAACAATAATAATTTTTTGTACGAGTTCCTCATATTTTTTCATGGTCTCGTCAACGCTCGAACTCGCGTATACTGTTTTGTTTCTCTCTATCAAGTCTCGTTTTGAAAAACGAGACTTGAGTTCTGGAATGTTAAGTCCCATGATGTTTTTTGTTTGAAAATCAATAAGGTTGCGACCAGTTGTTGTTTTTGCAAGGAACTTGATTTCCAAATCGTAAGAAACAATACGCGTTCTTTTGAGCGAGGCTTCCGCTTCTCGTAAGTTACTTGCGAGTTCGCTACGTAAATCTTTTGCGTTTTCTAAAAGACTAAAGAAACTCATAACTAAGCCGTCACGTTTTTTCTTGAGAAGATTATGGCCTCGTTTGGCTGTTATTATCTTCTTTTTTGTTGTGAGCAATTCACTTCTGTTTGCCATAGTATTTTGTTCTAAGTTTCGTGTCTATCTTTGTGAGTTCTTCTTGTGGAATTGTTCTGAGCAAATCCCAAGCGATGTCAAGTGTTTGTTTGAGGCTTCTTTCGTTTTGTCCTTGATTCAAGAACTCTTCTTCAAAACGCTTTGCGAATTGAAGTTTTCGTAAATCTCGCTCCGAGAGTGCTTCTTCTCCGACTATTGCGACGAGTCCTCGTAAATCTTTTCCTTCTGCGTAAAGGGCGAACATTTGATCTGCGACTTTTGGATGGTCTTCACGAGTTTTTCCTTCTCCGATTCCATCTTTCATGAGTCGCGAGAGACTTGGTAAAACACCAATTGCAGGATGAATATTTTTTCTTGCAAGTTCACGATCAAGTTGTATTTGTCCTTCTGTGATGTATCCTGTCAAGTCAGGAATAGGGTGTGTTTTGTCGTCACCAGGCATGGTAAGAATAGGAATTTGTGTTACTGAACCTTTCTTTCCTTTGATAATTCCTGCTCGTTCATAGAGTTGTGACAAGTCAGTGTACATGTATCCTGGGTATCCTCGTCGTCCTGGGATTTCTTCGCGAGCAGCTCCGATTTCACGAAGCGCTTCACAATAGTTTGTCATGTCAGTTAAGATGACGAGTACGTGCATATTTTTTTCGTAAGCGAAATATTCTGCTGTCGTTAATGCCATTCTTGGTGTTACTATTCTCTCAACAGAAGGGTCGTCTGCTTTGTTGATAAAAAGAACTGCGTTTTCGATAGCACCGCTTTCTTCAAAACTTCTTTGAAACTTAAGCGCTTCTTCGTTCGTGATTCCCATTGCTGCAAAGACCACGAGGAATCCTTCTTTTGAACCGACCACTTTTGCTTGACGTGCAATTTGTAATGCTAAATCATTATGGGAAAGTCCTGATGCTGAAAAAATAGGAAGTTTTTGTCCTCGAACGAGTGTTGTCATGAGATCAATTGCACTTACTCCTGTTTGAATGAAGTTATCAGGGAAAACTCTTGCATAAGGATTAATTGCTTCTCCTTCAATTTCTTTTTTTGTTCCTTGTAATTCCGGTCCACCATCAAGTGGCCGTCCCAT
>CAZDJS010000072.1:0-4200 GCA_964505795.1 uncultured Methanosarcinales archaeon | reverse complement strand
GGAATAAAAGATAATTCACCAAATTCTAATTGCGAATATTCTTGTTCAGGAACAGTAAAGAGCTGCTCTGATTGTGTCGCGCTCAAATCAAGAGCATCAGCACTCACAAGAACATTACGTAACTGATACTCGTTACGAGCCCAGAAACGAAAACCAACATCGCTTGTCAAAAAGATTATTTCATTTTCTCCCTCACGAACCATATCTCCAGGAATAAGAATTGGTTGTGGAGATTTTTCAACAACTTTTTGATCAAAAATTTTCTCACCATTCACAAGAATGATCAGATTACCGCGAGCAAAATCAACATTAAAGGAAAGAAGAAAATTATCAGCAATAATGCCTTCCGAAGTAAACAACACGCTTGCTCCTTGACGAGAGAACAAAGTGTTTTTTGTGGAAAGAGAAGATAGCTCTTTTACTGCAACAGTGTTTGTTGAAGTGAATACTGTCGTGCTCGGAAGTGAATGCTCAACAACTGGACTTGTTTGTAATTGTAAAGTGCCTGGCGTTTCAGCCAAAATAAGTACTGCTCCTGAGCCTCCAAAAGTTCCGCCAGAACCTCCTTGACCGCCTTGACCACCACTTCCTTGAAGAAGCGCTTCGCGCTCGGCCGGTTGCAGCATTAAGATATATACTACGAGTAACAAACCAATAAGAGCGACGAGAACTGCTGCTGAGCCTGCGCTCGTCTCACCCGAACGACCTTTCATACTACAAAATCTGCAAAGCTTTATATATAAAGGTTTCTCTTAAAGAATTGGTGTTCTCGACGAGAAAATGCGCATAAAAAAAGACTTAAAATACAATAAAGTACTCGCGACTCCTGACGATGTTGACGACCTATGGGACTTAAGCAATGTCATAGAAGCAGGAGATACTGTCAAGGCGAGTAGCGAGAGAAAAATCAATCTTGGTGGTAGTGACGAAAAATCTCGCATCATAAAAAAACGCATGACGCTCACGATAGAAGTTGAAAAAGTAAGTTACGATCAAGACTTACGAATCTTGGGGAAAATTATTGATGGACCAGATGATGTTCCTCGAGGAAGCGCACATAGTTTCACAATCACAGCAGGCGACACGCTCACAATAATAAAAAACTGGGCTAACTACCAACTCTCACGATTACATGACGCGACGAAAGAAAAGAACAGCCTTCTTGTCGTGCTCTTTGATCGAGAACAAGCAATTTTTTTGAGCGTTACTGGACGCGGTGTTGAGACAATAACTGAACTCAAAGGAAACGTCAATAAAAAAGCAGTTGATGAAACAGTAAAAAACACCTTTTATCAAGAAATCGTAGCACTCGCAAAAGAACTCAAAACAACAAAAAAACCATCAGGAGTGGTCTTTGCTAGCCCAGCATTCTGGCAAGAGTACATCAAAAAATACGCTGGAGAACTCAAACCAATTTATACAACAATTAGTGACGTTGAAAAAACTGCTGTGCGCGAACTCGTAGGAAGACCAGAACTGCAAAAATTACTAAGAAATAATAGAGCCGCGCTTGAAATACAATACACTGAAGAAATCATGAACGCGCTCGCACACGACAAACTAGCTTACGGCGACAAGGACGTGAAAGAAGCAATCGAGCAAGCTAACGTCAAAGCAGTTTTTTTGAGCCAAACAAGAATTCATAAAGAAAGAGAAGAAGGAACTTTTGAGAAGACAGAACAACTACTAAGAGAAGCAGAAGCAGCAGGCGGTGAAGTTCATATTTTTAGCTCGACACAAAGTTGTCAAGAACTCGACGGACTTGGAGGGCTTGTCGTGATACAACGATGGTAGGCGAAAACTTTCCGGAATTTTTATCATAAAACAATTAATAACAAGCTCTTTATTATTCGTATGTTAGAAGGAAGAGTGTGGGGTGCTACCATAGCACTCATATGTAGTAAGGGGACGGAATATCTGCCATCACCAATTGATGTAATTCATAGTGAGACAGTAAAAAGCATTCATAAAGCAAAAACAAGCGAAGAACGAGAAGAGCGATTTCGCGAGCTCGAGACGATTGTAGAGTGGTTTGAGCCAAACACCTATGAACGCATGGTTGAAGAATACCAAGAGCTAAAGAAAACATATAAGTAAGTTATTCTTAAGTGTTGTTATGCATTTGGAATCGATTGTTGCTGCTGCCAAAAGAACAGGAAGTTTCATGAAGCAGCTCCATTATGCAACAATTGACACATTTACTATTCTTGAAAGTCAAAAATATCTTAGTCAACGAGAAGAAAACGGTGCGTATAGCTTAGCACTAGTTCATTTCATTGGAAGAATGACAAACAACCCTGGTTGTATCGCCTATGTTGCTTCTTTTGGAATTACAGCAGAAGCAAGAGGCTCAAAAGCCTTAGCTATTGTGAGTGAACAATACCTTGACAAACTCATTAAAAAGAAACAGAATTTACCTGTAAGATGATAGAACTTGTTGCGAAAATCAAAGAAAAAAAAGAGCTTGCGAGCCTTGATGATGAGTATGTTCTCGAGCACATACAAAAGAACCTCACACCAAAAATCAAAAAGAAACTCGAGAGTGCAAAAGACATCGAACAATTTGCTCGTTCAAAAGAATACGACGAATTACGATCTGCAGTTAGAAAGACATTACGACAAACCTATGGTGTTTTTAGTCACGAACACGATAACAAACAAGAACTTTTACAAAAACTCGTGAATGACGAACAAGCAATAAGAGAATTACTCAACTTGCATCAATCAACACAAGAACGACTTCCTTATTATACAAAATTTTATCGGGAGCTCTTTGCAATAACAGGCTGCCACCCAAGAATACTCGACATCGGCTGCGGACTCAACCCTATAAGTTATCCTTTCATGAAATGTAATGCACGAATTGCGTGTTGTGATGTTTCTTCAGCCGACATGGAATTTCTTAACACCTACTTTGAAACGATGGGCATAGATGGCTTTGCATACTCGGCGGACGCTCTTGATGATAAGAAAATTGACGATATTATTGAAAAAGAAAAACCAGAGATGATTTTTTTGCTCAAAGTAGCCGATACATTAGAAACTTTGAAACGACACTCTTCAAAAAAACTCATCGCACGACTTGCAGAAAAACTAAGCGTAGCATGGATTATTGTCAGCTTCCCGCTCGTCAGTCTTAGTGGAGGCAAGCGAATACATGATAATCGGCGCAGTTGGTTCGAGAATTTTCTTACAAAAGCAGAATGGGAAGTGCAAACAATAGAGTTGCCAAATGAGAAAGTGTATGTGATTAAGACTTAAAAAAAGAAATTAAAAAAAAGTTCATGCTTTGATTTTCTTCATGTTTTGCCATGCGAGCTCAAAGAGTTCTTCAAGTGCAGCAGCAAAGAATGGTGTGTTAATCCAAATACCAACATCATAAGTTGGATGGACTTCATTATCATCCATAATCATGAAAACAATCTCTTTACTATCAACAATAGTAAAGCGTGCGTTGTGTGTACAGTCACGAACTTCTACAAGGCCTTCAAGCTCTTTTAAGAAAGGCTTTACTTCCTTTGTGATCGGAGCACAAATACGAATAACAACTCCGCGTTTTTTAATCTCTTCAAAGGTCGGCTTTAATGCATCGATTTTACGAATCAAACCAGAAGCTGTTGTCATCATAGTAACAGTTTTTTCTGCGCCACGAATAGTGAGTTCCAAATGATTATACACGTTTGGTCGTCCACGAAGACTTCCTGACAAATCAGTAGGTTCAACAAGCTCTACACCTTGTGTGTGAAGGTTCTTCAACTCAGTGAGGACTTCGTTGTCTTTGAGTTTTTCAAGACGCTCAACTGCTTCTTTTGCATCATTATGAACATTCTTCTTAACACGCTCAACAACTTCGTCTGGAGAAACAGCAAGGTACTTAATTGGCTTACCAAGCTTCATTACAATAAATCCTTTTTTCTCAAGACTCTCAAGAATATCGTATGATCTACTTCGAGGAACGTTAGCGATGTCAGAGAGCTCGCCAGCTGTGCTCACTCCACGGCTCAGTAATGCAGCCCAAATCTTTACTTCGTACAAATTAAGGCCGAAATATCGGCGTAGCTTGCTTAAAAAATCATCTTTAACTATCATAGTTTTCTACCCCCTGTGGGCTCACCCACCCCTTTTTAGAGACAATGAGGTGTAACTACTTTAAAAAACTTACTTTCTAGCCCTACAACAATGACTGTTAGTTTAGCGACA
>CAZDJS010000071.1:0-4309 GCA_964505795.1 uncultured Methanosarcinales archaeon | reverse complement strand
TTCCACGAACCGTGCTCGGCAATAAGAATATGTCCTTGATATTCTGAAAACATCCCTCCTTGATAAAAGGTCATTCCAAGGGCAGCGACGTGAGGTCCGAGTTCAACAATAGGAGCAGTGAATTCCGAACAATCAGACCCAAACTTAGGGTCTTGAATGCTTCCGTGACAATAAGGGAAACCATAATGTTCTCCAATGCTCAGCTTGTTCAACTCGTCTGGTGGGATGTCATCTCCCATATTATCGCGTCCGTTCTCAGTAAACCAGAGTTCTTGCGTTTCTGGATGCCAATCAAAACCGACAGTATTGCGAACTCCTCGTGCAACAATTTCAAAATCTGATCCGTCGAGGTTCATACGAGCAATCGACGAATAAGGATCTTTTTCTTCACATACATTGCAAGGCGCTCCGATACCAATATAGAGTTTCTCATCAGGGCCTACTGCTATGAATCGCCAGCCGTGATGCCAGTCACTCGGAAGTTCATCATAAATAACAGTTGACTCTTCAGTTGCAGGGTTGTAACGGATGATTTCAGAAACGCTACTCACATACAAATATCCTTTATGAAAATCCACTCCGACAGGCATTCGTAAGTCTTCAAGAATGGTTTTTGTAACTCCTTCGCGCACAGCATACACGACTCCAGCATCGCGCGTACCAACATACAAAGTATCGTTAGATAGCGTCATTGCACGAGCATTCTCCACTTCAGCATACACTTCAACAAACGCTTCTTCAGGCAAAGAAAGAGGAAGATTAGCAGGTGCTTCAACAGAAGATATGGGATTAAAAGTACAAGAAACAAGGAATAATATGACAAAAAGGTATTTCATAGTGTTGTGTTTTTTTCTTTCTTTAAGAATTTTAATGAAAACAATATAAATGATTTCTAAGAATTGTCTTGAAAATAAAAAAGAGTTTGAAAGAAAATTATGCTAGGTTAACGTTTTCCGCTTTTGGACCACGGTCGCCTTCGCCTACTTCGAATGTGACTGCGTCATCATCTTTGATTCTGACACCATCAGCAAGTGCTGTTACGTGTACAAAATATTCGTTGCCGTCTTCGCCTGCAATGAAGCCGAATCCTTTTCCTTCGTTAAAAAACTTTACTGTTCCATTCATTTACTCAACTCCGAAGCCGTAGCTTCAAGAAAAACAAAGAAACTAGTTATTTATAAAATGATTGATTTTATAGTAATATGCTCTGATAATAAATAATGTAGGCTCCTGCGAGCATGAGTACTGTTCCGCTAAATCGAGTAACGTAAGGGAGTACTTTTCGTAGTTGTGTTTGTAAGAATTCTCGAGCAAAGACAGCGAGGATGTAAAAGAGCAACATAAAAACTGCCATGCCAAGAATGTAAGCAAGAATATATGTCATTCCGATTGCTCCAGCTGCGATTGCTTGTGTCGCAACGAGTAAGAACAAAGGGAACAAACAACCAAAGGCACCTATACCATAAGCAATACCAAAAATAAAACTTTCCAAATACGCATTGTTTGTTCTTGCGTTTGGTCCATGAACAGGAAGTGAAACGTCTTTTCCTGCAAGCATAAACCCTCCAAGAATGATTATGAGAACGCCCATTGTGATGACGACCCAGACCATGTAGGCTTTAATAACTGACGCGAGTGTAAACAATAACGCTCCACCGATAGCATATACTATTGCAATGCCAAGCATGGAAAGAGAACCTAAAGTAAGAGCACGCAAAAGAAGTTTTTTCTTTGAAGCGTTCTCATTATCTCGGCGTAAAAGATTGCTCAAATACCCTGGCAGTAATGCTACTGCGCAGGGAGCAAAAAACGCGAGGACTCCTTGTAAAAAAGAGAAAAAAAACATTTTTATTGTGCGCTCTGAAAGAACTCATCCCATTCTTGAGTTGAGAGAACTCCAACGTGTTTATTTACGATATTGCCTTGTGCGTCAATAGCGAATTTTGTTGTTTGTTCAGCAACGTTATAGTCAGTCGCTAGTTGCGGATTGCCAGGAGTTGTTTTGAAAACAAAACCTTTCTCAACAGCAAGTTCTGCGAGCACGTCCTGTGTGTCTGTTGGATCGATACTCACTGCAATAAACTCAACATCGTCTTCGTACTTTGGATAAACTTCATTGAGTGATTCCCAGTTCTGAGCGCACTTTGGGCACCATGATGCCATAAAATAAACAACTGTAGGTTTTCCTTCTTCAACGTTTTTTGCAAGGCTGAATTCTTCGCCTGAAGTTGTTTGCACTTCAAGAGGAGCTGCTTGTACTGGCGTTGTTTCAGTTGCTGTTATTGTGCTTTGTGCGCATGCAACAGCAAATATGAGTAAAAAAACTGCTATTATCTTCATTAATACCACCAAAGAAAAATTTTGAAGACCTCTTTAAAAGACTTATGAATTTCTAGTTGTATATTTTCGTTGCTAGTCTCAAAATACATAGGTGACTTTCGTAACTTTCTTAAAAGAAAAGGAGAATCAATGATTTATGTATGATGTAACAATAATTGGCGCAGGAATCACCGGAGCTTCAACATTTTACACGCTCTCAAAATATAGTTCGGTAAAAAAAGTTGCTTTAGTCGAGCGCCATCATGAGCCTGGTTCAGTAACAAGCAAACGAACAAGTAACTCACAAACACTCCATTTTGGCGATATCGAAACGAATTACACAGCTGAAAAAGCAAAAACGGTACGTGACGCAGCTGAGCGCATGAAACACTACGTCGAATTGCACAAAGACGAAGAATTATTCTATAAAGGTCATAAAATGGTTCTTGCTGTTGGTGAAGAAGAAGTGAAGGCACTTCGTGAGAGAACGAAGACTTTCAAAAAACTCTTTCCAAAAAATAAGCTTCTTGAACGAGAAGATATTGCAAAAATCGAACCAAACCTTGTTCGAGGACGCGACGCAAACACTC
Source organism: uncultured Methanosarcinales archaeon (assembly GCA_964505795.1). Taxonomy (GTDB): domain Archaea; phylum Nanobdellota; class Nanobdellia; order Woesearchaeales; family UBA525; genus CAZDJS01. The sequence goes on along the minus strand of CAZDJS010000071.1, from coordinate 1,400 downwards.
CTTTACTAGCGTATTATAGTACTGATGGCTATGCTATGGATTATGGAAGAATTGCACAAAGCATGGTTCGTCACGCTACAAAAGAAGGCTACGATGTGTTTCTTGACAACCCTGTATTAAAGATTATTCGCAAAAAAAATTATTATGTTGTAAAAACATTAGTGCGAGAAATAAAAACAAAAACCTTGCTCGTTGCAGCAGGAAATTACTCGCTTTCACTCGCACAAAGCTTAGGTTATGGTAAGGACCTTCTTGTTATGCCAGTTGGAGGAAATTTTTATGTTGCGCCCAAATGCACAAACGGCAAAGTGTACATGATGCAAGACCCTGATTTGCCCTTCGCAGCAATCCATGCAGACCCAGAAGTACACGACCAGCATATGACTCGTTTCGGGCCAGTAGTTGAAATGGTACCGCTGCTCGAAAAATCATTCAGAGGATTATGGGACTTCCTAAAACTTCTGAACTTTCGTGGTGTTCTTACCTTGCTAAAAATCCTCTTTAACTGGAAGTATTTTCGTTTTGTTCTCGAACAGTTCGGTTATAAATTTCCCTTACTTGGTTCTTATTTATATATGAAACAAATACGAAAAATTATTCCTCTAGCTCAAGCAAAAGATATTCATCTTGTCAAAGAATACGGAGGATTACGACCACAAGTTCTTGATACTAAAAAGATGGGAATGAACATGGGAGAAGCGAAAGTTCACGGTTGGCATGCAATATTTGATATAACGCCAAGCCCGGGAGCGAGCACTGCGCTCAAGAATGGTGAAGAAAACGCACGTGAGCTTGTCGAGATGCTCGATGAGAGTTTCTTTGACGACAAACTCAAGAAAGCTCTAAATATATAAATAACAAGAATATTCTCATTATTATGGAATTTGCAACTGTAGATTTTGCTCAAAAAAATAACCTTCGTATTATTGATGTTCGTGAAGAAGAAGAGTACAACAAAGGTCATGTTGAAGGTGCAGAAAATATTCCTATGGGAAAACTACTTCGGCAATACGCTTCTGATCAAATAGACCTTGATAATATTTTTTTGTATTGCGGTTCAGGGTTTCGCTGTAAACTCACAGCAAATGGTCTTGAAACACTTAAGGAGAAAAAACAAAAAAAACTCGGAACTGTTTTTGTTCTTGATGGAGCTCCACAATGAATGTTGATGAAAAACTCGCTCTCATCAAGCGAGGAGTGCAAGAAATAGTCACTGAAGAAGAACTCAGAACACTTTTAGAAACCAAAAAACAACCTAGTATGTATTTAGGAACGGCAATTACTGGACGGCCTCACATAGCGTACTTCTTGTGGGTTCTTAAACTCAAAGATTTTCTTGATGCAGGATTCAAAGTAAAATTATTACTCGCTGATTTTCACGGAGCACTCGATAACTGTCC
>CAZDJS010000070.1:0-4356 GCA_964505795.1 uncultured Methanosarcinales archaeon | reverse complement strand
GTGAGAATGCCAATATTGCCATATGTCGGCCTAAAAACAATAATTCCTGTTTACAAGCACTTAGCGCAGATGAATATGGATATGTTTGTAAGCGGGTATTCTATGGCTGAACTCGGCGAGTGGAAAGGAAGAGTAAAGGAAGTGCATTAGCAAACTTTAAAAACCAATGAATTTCTTCGGTTTTAAGCCCCTGTAGTGTAGTCCGGCCAATCATTTCGCCCTCTCGCAAGCTTTTGGGAAAAGTCTTCGGAAACGAGTTTCCGAGACCCCAGCACAAAAGTGCTGATGGTTTGAACAAAACCGGGGGTTTCGTCCCAACGGAACTCAAGCCCCCAAGAAAAGCTCGGAGAAAGGCGAAGACTCGGGTTCGAATCCCGGCGGGGGCAGAAAAAAATGTTCATCTTTTGATAGAACTTTTTCGGGTAACGCCGCATATGTTACGTCTTTTTTTTGGTAACATTCATAAATTTAGTTTCTGATAGTTATTATATGGGTAAAGAGCTAATTGCTAATGGTGTAGGAGTTTCTCATCTCAGGATGCAACAAAGTGGTGTTATTGTAGATGAAATTAGTCAAAGTTATGTGTTAACAAGACTTCCTTTTTATGTTCACTCAGAATCGACTTTAGATTATCAATCACTTGTGAATTATGATGTAGGTTCATCAGATGAAAAATGCACCAAAAAATTTGTAGACAATATTACTGTATTGTCACAGTCAATGATTGGTAAATCGTTAATTTTGAGATCATTTAATTATCTTACACAGGATTGATTGTGTTGATAATATCTTCACGTAGCTTTCCTGATTCGAGATGTTCTTTCGCAAGGGTTCTGAGCTGGAGTAATCCTTTGAAGTATGACTCGGGTAAGTGTCGTCGTTGCATATCAAATGACATAACACTTAGATCATCTGCAAGTGTAAGTTGTTCTTCCATTAGTGAACTAATATCTTCGTTGTTATGTAAACCAGTAAAGATTAAGTTACGATTACGAAGAAAATATTCGCTTGTTTGCAAATACTGTTTTTGAAGTGTTTCCTGATTAGTTTGAACATGTTCGGAAAATTGAGTTACTATTTGTTCTAACAGTTGATACATTGCGAATTTTTGTTGTGTTATCTCTTTAGTTGAAGGATTTGCTTCTTGAAACTCCGAGAGTGTTTTATAACAACAGGGTTCATGTGCTGCTCCAACTTTCATAACTAAGCTAGAATCTTGTTTGTTAAGTTCGACTGCTCGAGTGGTCATAAGGATGCTTCGAACAGTATCATCAAGTGGAGCATAACTATGTGTGAGAAAAAAAGGCGAGAGAGTTGATATGACTGAGGGAGTATCTACAAAATAAACGTTTTCAACACTCATCCTCTCAATATCAGCATCAAGTTGAGCGAACTTATGAAAAATTCCTCCAAGCATAAAATGTTTACCATCGTTTTCTATCGCGTCTTTTATCTCTGCTTCAGAACTTCCGTTACGATATAACTCAAAATAAGAAGCCCAATCTTGTGGTTCTTCAAGACACAATATTTTTGGCTTTATTTCTTTAACAATAGCCAGAGCATCATCATTGCGAGAATGATTTTCACCAACAATGCTGATGCTTCCTACAGAAAGATATCTTCGTACCATTTTGAAATCAAATCATTCTTTTAACAAATAAGTATATAATTATTCCGATGAGTTCATTAATGCCTTCTTAGGTTTTAGAGTAATTATTTATACCTATAAATTATTTTTATATCATGATGTTCGAATTCCTTCATTGTGCTGGTATTATTATTGGTCTTGGTGCTGTTACTGTCATTGATTGTATTGGTTTTCTTGGTCGTAAGAGTGTTCGTTGGACTCGCACTGCTATTGAGGCTCATTATGTGACGAAACCACTCATTTGGTTCGGAACGCTTCTTATGGCTTTTTCGTGGCTGTTCTTGTACGACGGTTCTTTTCTTCATAACATAAAATCAGTATTGATTATCTTGATGTTCATCAATGGCTCTGTCTTAAGCTTTTATGTAAGTCCAAGATTGCAAAGACATGATCAGAAGAAAGTCTTGCCTTGGTCGTTGCAACGAGTGATTATTGCAACAATGCTTGTTTCTTTTGTGAGTTGGTGGACGCTTGTTGCGATTACTGTCGTTTAGTTCATCCCAAATATGCGAGGGTATTATAAATGGACGCTCGTTTTGTTTTTAAATGAATGTCTTTACTAAATTACCTGATCAGTTACAAAAATCACTTGAAGAACAAGGTTTTTCTGAGCCTACTCCTATTCAAAAAGAGGCTATTCCGCAAGTTATCGCTGGAAATGATATTATGGGCATTGCCCAGACGGGAACTGGAAAAACCGCTGCTTTTGTTCTTCCAATATTGCATCGTATGCTTGTCGAGCCAAAAAAAGGTCTTCGTGCTCTTATTTTGTGTCCGACAAGAGAGCTTGCTATGCAAGTTTCAGAATCCATTAAGATTTTAGCCAAGCACACGAAAATTAAGCATACAGCAGTTTATGGTGGTGTAACACAAAACCCTCAGGTTCGTTCATTAAAGAATGGTGTTGATATTCTTGTTGCTACACCAGGGAGACTTTTTGATTTGTACGATCAAGGACACATTAAATTAAACACCGTGGAATTTTTTATTCTTGATGAAGCTGACCGTATGCTTGATATGGGTTTTATTGATGACATTAACAAAATCTCTACTTTACTTCCAAAAGATAAACAAACATTGTTTTTTTCTGCAACGATGTAAAAAACCGTTTCGTTCCTTGCGCAATCATTATTAAAAAAACCTGTTCGTGTTGAAGTAACTCCTGAAGCGACTCCAGTTGAGAAGATTGAACAAAAAGTGTTTTTTGTTGATCATGAGAACAAAGTTGATTTGCTCTTGCATTTGTTAGAAAAAGAACATCTTAATAAGGTCATTATTTTTGTTCGAACAAAACGAGGTGCTGATTCTTTAACAAGGGTTTTGAAGAATAATCGTATTTCTGCGCAACAAATTCATGGTGATCGTTCTCAAGGACAAAGAACAAGAACGCTTGATGCCTTTAAGGGAAAGCTCCGTTGTCTTATTGCTACTGATGTTGCTGCTCGTGGTATTGATGTTGAAAATATTAGTCACGTTATTAATTATGATTTGCCTACTGATGCTGAGAATTATGTTCATCGTATTGGAAGAACAGCTCGTGCTGGTAAGGAAGGTGTTGCTTATTCTTTTTGTACGCGTGATGATATGCCGTTGTTGCGTGCAGTGCAACAATCAATCAATGCTCAGATAGAGTTTGAGAATCATAAGTTTCATTCTGACTCTGCAAAGAACTCGAAAATTAAGGTTATGCCAAAGCGCCCAAAGCCGCGCGATGGCTCTAGCCCTCGTTTTTTTTCGAAAGGTCGTTCAGGCGGTCGTGGTGCTAAGCAGAAAGGCGGTCGAGATTTTAAGAAAAATGATCGTTCAGAGGGTTCTGATAAACCTTTTAAGAAGAATGTTCGTGGTACTCGTAGCTCATCCCGGCCTTTTAATAATCGTTCAGAGGGTTCTGAACCATTTAAGAAAGGCGGTTTTGGAAAATCAAGTAGAAATGATCGCTCAGATGATTCTAAGCCTTTCAAAAAGAGTGGTTTCAAGGGTAAACCTTTCAAGACTGCTGCAAAGTCTGCTGGTAAATCGAAGAATTTTGCTGGCTCGAAAGGAAAGCGTTACGAAAAAGCAAAAAATAGACGTAAAGACAGGTTTAAATAAGATTATTTTAGGAATTGAATTATGGCTGCGACCTCAGAAACATTAATGTTGTTTGTTGGTGTTGCTATTATTATGTTTCTTGCGATGTTTGTTATGCGCAAGTTTCATACTCCGCATGTTATTAGTTATATTCTTGTCGGATTACTTATTGGTCCAGAATTCTTAAATCTTATTCAACAGACTCCTTTGCTCTCAACTTTTGGTGACATGGGTATTATTCTTTTACTCTTTTTCATCGGTATGCACGTGAGCTTACCAAGGCTTGTTCGCGGATGGAAACTAGCTATTATAGGTACTGCTTTGCAAATTGCAGCGAGTGTAGGTGTTGTTTGGATATTGGGTTTTTTCCTTGAGTGGCCTTTGCCTCGTATTATTTTACTTGGTTTTGTTATTAGCTTAAGTAGTACTGCTATTATTTTGAAGGTGCTTGAAGAATGGGGGGAACTTAAATCAAAAGTAGGCCGTGATGTAATTTCCATTCTTCTCGTGCAAGACGTCGCTATTGTTCTGATGCTTATTGCCTTGAGTTTTATGACCCCTCAAACACCGACGACAAAAGAAATTGTTCTTCCTATTGTTGGTGGTTTGTTATTTGTTTCGTTATTAGTGTATGTTTT
>CAZDJS010000069.1:546-4586 GCA_964505795.1 uncultured Methanosarcinales archaeon | reverse complement strand
CAGACGTCGCTTACCGCGTTCCCCTACTGCTGCACGGCGCTTATTTCTCGACTTCGACTTCGCTCGTCGAGCGCCTCGATGGGTGGAATGAATTACACCCCCGGAAATCTTTGATTTCCGATGGGCGGCAGTAGGGGTGTTGCGGTAAGCAAAGTAGAAAGTATTCTCCTTTGCCGTGTACTTTTTTAATACGAAGTGATTTCTCCTTAGTATGGTGCAGGGATTTATTGTAGATAGGACGTATCGACTCGTCGATGGAAAGCCAAAAATATACTTGTTTGGAAGACTCGAGACGGGAGAGAGTTTTCTCACCATCTCAGATTTCCTTCCGTACTTTTATCTGAAAACTGGCGACCGTGCAGCCGCAGAAAAACTCGTGAAATTCGTGGAAATAAAAGACACCACGATGAAAACATTCTTTGCAGAACCAGTGAGTAAAGCAACAGTGAGCGAGCCAAAAGTGGTCGGCCAAGTAAGGAAAATACTTGAAGAACAAGGAATAGCTTGCTACGAAGCAGACATTCCTTTTACGCTACGATTCCTTATGGACCACGACGTATTAAGCACACTCGAAATAGAAGGACCCTCAAAAAAAGGGCATGAAGTTGATAAGATATTTGAAAACCCAACTATCAACGTCTCAGCACACGACATTCCTCTGCGAGTTCTCGCTCTCGACCTTGAAGCAAGCAACGCGAACAACGGAGACTTGTACAGCATTTCTCTCGTTGGAAAAACTTTCAACGGCAAAGGACCCGAATACGACGAAGTACTCTTCTTAAGCAATAAAGAAACGCACAAAGTAGCAGAAAAAATAGTTAATCTCAAAGCAACAGTTGTTCCTGATGAGAAAACAATGCTCGAGAAACTAACAAAGAAAATCAAAGAATACGACCCCGATGTCATCACAGGATGGAACGTGATTGATTTTGACCTTGCCTTTCTCAAACAAAAATATGAAACACACGGGCTTGACTTCAGTTGGGCAAGAGCCGCATGGCCTAACAAGCTACGACTCGAATCAAGCTACGCTCGTGATAGTAAAGCTGATGTTCCTGGAAGGATGGTGCTTGATGGGATACAATTACTTCGCTCAAGCTTCATCAACCTCGACGATTACAAACTCGATACTGCAGCGCACGAACTCCTCGGCGAAAAGAAACTCATAGGAGGAAAAAACAAAGTACAAGAAATCATTGATTCTTACCACGATGACCCTGAAAAACTCGTAGAGTACAACAGAAAAGATTCAGAGCTTGTTCTCAAAATCTTGGAGAAACAAGGGATAATCAAACTTACGATTCTGAGAAGTAACATAGTTGGGTTACCGCTCGAGCGAGTGAAAGCAAGCATAGCAAGCCTTGACTCCCTGTACATCCGAGAATTACATAAAAAAAACGTCGTCGCGCCTTCCGGTGGCTTTGTTGAAAAAGAACGAGGAATAACAGGCGGTTATGTCATGGCAAGCAAGCCAGGAATTTACGATTGGGTCGTTGTTCTCGACTTCAAAAGCCTGTATCCGAGTATTATGAGAACCTTCAATATCGATCCTCTCGATCATCGTCCTGATTGCGAAGCGCGAGAAGGGGAAGAGCTCATTCACGCGCCAAATAACACTTGCTTTGTCAAGCGAGACGGTATTCTCTCAGAATTATTGCAACGAGTCTGGAATCAAAGAGACGCAGCAAAAAAACGAAACGATGCTGTCGGAAGTATGGCTTTTAAAATCTTGATGAACAGCTTTTTCGGAGTTATGGCGAGTCCTAACTGTCGGTTCTTCTCAATGGAACTTGCTAACGCAATAACAAACTTCGCACAAAAATTCATCAAACTCACCGTAACGTCGCTCGAAGAAAAAGGATTGAGTGTTATTTACGGAGACACAGATAGCGTTTTTGTTAATCTTGACGTAACATCAAAAGACGAAGCGATAGAACAAGCAACAAAAATCCAAGATGATATGAATAAGGAACTTCAAGAGTATGTAAAAAAAGAACATGGTGTTTTAAGTTATTTAGAACTTGAATTTGAAAAGACTTACAGGAAGTTTTTGATGCCTCGCGTTAGAGGACGAGAAGAAGGAAGCAAGAAACGGTACGCTGGCCTGAAAATCACAGACGGGGGTGAGTCAATGGACTTTACCGGTCTTGAGTTTGTTCGCAGAGATTGGACAGAACTTGCAAAAGAATTCCAACTCACACTTCTTCAGAAAATATTTCATGATGAGCCGGTTGAAGAGTACGTTCGTAATTTTGTTAAGGACTTAAAAAAAGGAGAGTATGATGATTTGTTAGTGTATCGAAAAGCAGTGCGTAAAGAACTCGAGAGTTATACAAAAACAACACCGCCTCACGTGAAAGCAGCACGAAAACTCGTTGATCAAGTTGGACGATTAAATTCTCCGATTATAGAATATGTTATGACACAATCAGGACCCGAACCAGTGGGTTACGAATCAAGCTCGCTTGACTACGAACACTACCTTGATAAACAAGTACGACCGATAGCTGACGCAGTCCTTTGTTTCTTTGACACAACACTCGATGACATCGTAGCAGGAAGTAGCCAGACGACTTTAGGCGGTTTTTAATGATTGTATTGCTTTTCCTATAGTTTTGTCTTCGAATTCTGCAAGATCCTCTAATTCCATAGCAAAATATGCACCAAAAAGAGGGGGTAAAATTTCTGCTTCTTCACCAATAATTTTCTGTAAACGTTTTTCTACAAACTCAGGAATGTTTTTTGCTTTTGATCGTGTTTTTGCTTTATCCAACCAAACATGCACTCCTTTTTTATTTAATTGACAAAAATGCATGATCTCTCTTTTTGCCTGTAGTGTTTGACTTTGGGTTACGCTAAGCTCTCTTTTTTGTTCGAGTTCTTCTATTTCTTCTCGAATCGGTTCAAGTCTCCACTTCTTGAGTCTTCGCCAAGAATGCTGTATTCGTTTAGTAGGATAGCAAGCGAGTTCTAACAACTCTCTTTCAGTAAAATCAGTAATTGGAGCATAGTCGATATCATCATGTCCAAGATAGTTTTCCCCTCCAGGAAGCATTTGCATCACTTCTGCAACAGAATCTTTTTTTGTTCTTTGCGTACTAAATACTGCTTTGTAATCAACCAAGGAGCTCCATTGAGTTCTAGAATATATTCCTCCTTCAATCCATCCTTCTCCTGGTCCGTTTTCATCAAACTCGCGAACAATCCGATACGCTCTGTTCAGAGAGAAAGGAGGTTCTATGCGCTTTTCAAGAGTTATTGTGTTTTGTTCTTTTTTAATCCATAAAGAATATGGTCTGTTCGAAACTAATGTTTGTCCTGATTCAAGTAATGACTCAATTCCTTTTTGTGAACGTAAGAACTCAAAATATTCGACGAATTCTTGTTCGGTTATTTCTTCGAGTTTTTCAAAAGCAATATTTCTTTTTGTTTGTGGGTCTAATGTCGTGGTGATTTCATTATCTTCTTGTATGTATTCTCCAAAAAGTCCCATGACTGGATCGCACAAAACTCTTTTTTCTTCATTATCTATTGCAACAAGAACATGTCCGCTGGCGTATCCGAAAGATTCAATTCCTGTTCCTAATAAAAGCGAAGGATTCAACTCTAATTCGTTTGCAATAACGTATAATGCTGCAGCACTCTCAACACACTCTGCAAAACTGTTTTTAGCAATCTCGTGAGGATAGCGAAGACCAAGGCCACTTTGTAAGGTGTGATAATAGCCATAGGGTCGTACGATGTGTGCTAATGCGATAACGGGGTTTACTTGTGATTTTTTGATTTCTTGTGCTTGCAGTTTTGCATATCGTTGCGTTTGAGAAGGAAAAAAAGAGTTCATTCGCAGAGTTGTTCAAGAGGACTCGTAGGCCCTGCACTTGCTGGTTTTTTCGGCTCTGCTTGTTTTGTGTTTGCGTTGTAATGCAATTCCACAATGTGTAATCCTTCTCCGTTTCTTCGAGTCATCTCATACTTTGCAGGGATACTCCCATTTATTTTCTTTATTAACTCGTATGCTTGCTCTTCTGCTTCCTCTGGCG
>CAZDJS010000069.1:0-536 GCA_964505795.1 uncultured Methanosarcinales archaeon | reverse complement strand
CCTCTGGCGTTGCTCCAACTCCTGTAACACGTGTGTAGTTTGTATCTTCCATAATCAGAAGAAAGACAAAAGTAATTATAAAATTTACTTTTCAGTGATAAAAAAATAAAAATAATAACCTATATCAGTATACACTTTTGTAGCAAGTTTTATATAGTGGTGTTTTTCTAACAAGAGCTTACAGTGATAACAGCAGTGCATCTGCAGGTAACTGCTAACAGAGGTATACGATGAGAAAAATTTGTATTATTAATCAAAAAGGTGGTGTAGGAAAAACCACGACAACAGTAACACTCGCACACGGACTTGCACAAACACAACGAGTTCTCGTGATAGACTTTGACCCGCAAGGCAACGCAACAGAATGCTTTGGTGTCTCAGACGAAGAAGGAATCTATGACTTTCTTATTGAAGACAAGGATTTTAGAAGCTGTGTTCAAATAGTGAATAAAAATTTGCATGTACTTCCTGCAAAAGAAAACTTGACGAAAGCAGAACTCATGCTCGCAGGAGAGAGTTCGCGAGAAACATACTTG
>CAZDJS010000068.1:2410-4593 GCA_964505795.1 uncultured Methanosarcinales archaeon | reverse complement strand
CAGTCCTTTTAACGACAATGGTATTTGGAAGACAGAACTTGGAGATGCAGGAAGCTACTCTATTGATGTTGTTGCAACAGATGGAGAATCAACCATTAAAGAAACAATTACTGTCGAGATTCAACTCGCAAACACCAAACCTCAATTAGAGAGAATCTCTGACATTGTAGTTAACGAAGGAGAAACAATTACTCTCCCAATTTCCGCAAGTGATCGTGAAGGCGACAACTTAATGATTGAAATTGAAGGTTGGATGGACTCCGAAACCTACACAACAAACTACGATGACGCAGGAGAATACACTGTAAAAGTGAGTGTTTCAGACACTGAACACACCACAAGTCAGATTGTGAACATTCGTGTCAACGATGTAAACAGACCTCCACAGTTCGTTACCGTTGCATAAATTTTTTTCACAAACTTTTTTTCTTATTTTTCTTAAATATTCTTAACATAAGACTTAAATACTTATAAATCAAGAAAAGTTTTGAGGTGCATAATTATGGCTCGAAAAAAAACAGCTCGAAAGGCTGCAAAAAAACCTGTTGCAAAAAAAGCAGCAAAGAAAACAACAAAGAAGACAGCAAAGCGAAAAACTGCAAAGAAAGCAACCGCGACATCTGTGAAGAATGCTTCTGAAAGACTTGAAAAAGAAGTTCGCAAGCAAGTAAGCGATGCTAAAAGAGAAATCAAGAAAGCTGAAACAAAGCTGAAGCGTTTTGTTAAAGAAAACCCTAAAAAAGCAGCAGCACTTGCTGCAGGTGTTGTCGCAGCAGTTGGTTCAACTATTGCTCTTTCTCGAAGGAAGAAAAAATAATTTTTTTTAACTCTTTTTTTGTTAACCAACGATCAATATGAAGTAGTTCTTTTTTTTCTTCAAGTGCATCAATATGTTCTTGTTTTGCAACATGACGCAAAGTAGAAATAAGAGATTTTACTCGTTTTTTTGTTCTTCGTAAAGATTCATTTACGAAATCTATTTCTTGAGTAAGAGAATGAAGAGATTCGTAATTTTCTTGAAAAAGAACCTTTCTTTTTCGAGAAAGCGCATCTTGCTTCTTTTTTATTATTCTTGCTTGTTCTTCAAGCATGCGTATGGAATCCATAAAAGAAAATATCGTTAGTGCTAATTAAAAAACTTGGTGTGCATTTTCAAGTAGTCACACAATTTTTATATAGTCCCTTTAAGAACTACTTTTGTGTGTGACTGGGGGTTACACTAGGGGGTATACTTAATGGACGATTTACGACCACCTGCTGCGCCAGGCAGGAAAACAAAAAAAGAAAGTTTTTTTTCAAAATTATTCAAGAAAAATATTGACGACGTACGTGTCACAAAAGATTCTTTAAACGAAGATAAACTTGATGATATTCGTAAAAAAATTGGTATACAAGAGTCCAATAATACTCAAGCTCTCGAAGAACCAAGTTCAGATATGGAACTTCCTGTTTCTGCTTTTCAAAGCGAAGGGTTTTCAGAAAAAAGTTTTGATCTCCCTAATTTAGAATCAGAAAATACTGATTCAGAAAAATTGAACTCACAAGAATTGGATACTTTAGAAAATGAGCATGAAGAAATATTTTCTGACATGAATAATACAAAAAAAATCGGTGAAAAACAAGCCCCTGCTCCTGAGGGACTTCCAGAAAGTGCGCCTCCTTCAGATTGGAATCCTAGTGCTGAAGATGCTAATCATAAAAAAGAAGAATCAATAAACACTTGGTCACTCGAAACGCCGGATACTTCTGAAAATACTACGTCTGAAGAATCATGGACTAATGTCGAAGAACCAGAAGATGCAGATAAAAGTGCGACAAAAGACAAGGAAAATTCATGGGCTGAAGGAACAGAGAACACGAATGAGACCGTATCATCTTGGACTGCAGTTGAAGAACCACAAGAGCTTTCAGGAAAAGATGTATGGAATAAAGAACCTGAAGAAGTAAATGAAGGTAATCAAGAATGGAGTGTCGAAACTAACAGCAACACAGCTAATGATGGTGCAGCTATTGACGGTGCAAATAATGACAATGCAGATAATGGTGCACAAACTGCCGAGCAAGAAAAGTACTTCGATACCTTCCATGATGATGATTTTCTGTTGTTGGCGGTTGATCCTCTTCCTCGTTAGAAACTATTAGAGGAAGGTTTGATCTCTCTCTCTTGCAACGCAGCAGCGAAA
>CAZDJS010000068.1:0-2400 GCA_964505795.1 uncultured Methanosarcinales archaeon | reverse complement strand
TGCAATCACAGACAACATCGCTGTAGACAACACTGCTAACGCTTCAAACGACATCGCAGACAACACGACAGACGATACTGACAATTTAGAGAACACTGATACCTCAGATAATACCTTAGGCAACACTGCTGATGATACTGAATCTTCAGAGCAAGTCACACCTGAAGATTTGAAAACTGTTCTCGCACAAAACAATACAGAAGAAGATGTGTCAGAAGATATCGTGAAGGAGCCATTAACAAATGAACATCATATAATTATTGATGAAGCACTTAAAGAAATAGAAGAAAAACACAAAGCATTAGATAAAGAGCTTGAAGAAGTCGCAAAAACAATACGAGACGACATTCCTGATTGGAAGTTTCAACAAAAAGAGGCTCATCCAAGTAATTTTTTCAGATTAAAAAATGGACAAGATGTGAAAAATTTCAAAGAGTTACTTGAAGCATTAAGTTTTATCGATGAAGAAACCTTTGCTCATCACGTTACAGAAAACCGTAATGATTTTGCAGAGTGGGTGAAAAGTGTTTTACAAGAAGAACAACTTGCAGAAAAAATTCGTAATAAGACTGCTCGTGAAGAGTTATTAGATATTTTGCGAACTCATGAAAAGCAAGTTATTCAAGATATTGAAGAAAAAGCGAAGAAGTTAGGTCAAGAAAATTCGCAACAGGCTAAAAAAATAAAGAAAATTGAAGATGTTGAGAAGAAGATTGATCGATTACAAGAACAACTCGAGAGCAAAAGTGATCAATTGAAAGGTCTTCGAGGAAAATACGGGAAGGAAATCAAGAGTCATCTTGATGCTTTTCTTGATAAAGAGTTTCAGAAAGAGAAAAAAAGTATTGAGAAAGAAAAAGCAGAAGTTGATTCTCTTAAAGAAGAGATCGAATCTGAGAAAAACACTCTTTGGGAACGAGAACAAAGTATTGAGAAAAAAGAGAATGAGCTTGCAAGTCTTCGCGGTGAACAAGAAAAAGAAAAGAAAATTCTTGATGAAAAAAGAGAACAAGCAGAAACTCTTTTGCATGACGCTGCACAAATCAAGGCTATGAAAGTAGAAGCTGAAAAAACGAAAGCAGAAACTCAGCAACTTATTGCAGATAATAAGGCATTACAAAAAGAAGCAACTGCTCGCGATAAAGAAGCGACAAAGAAACTTGAGAAAGCTGATGCTGAATTAGAAAAATCTCAAGAATTAATGAAAAGTGCAAAAGAACTACAAGCAAATCTTGATCGTAGAGAAAAAGAAGTGAAAAAGCTTGAAGAAGATGCTCAAAAGCGTTCTAAAGAGAGCCTTGCTCTTCAAGAAAAAGTCCAAGCGCAAAAGCAAGAATTTGAGACTTTTCATCATGAAGAACTTCAAAAGCTTGATTCTCATCGTATTGAAGTTGAAGAACTTCTTGCTGAGCTTGAACAAAAAACGCAAGCTTTCAAAGAGTTTGCTGATGAACACACCCATCATCTTGAGAGAAACGAAAAGGTTCTTGAGGAAACAGAAAAGCTACGTAATGAGATTCGTGATCGACAAGAAGCTATGGAATCTCAGAGCATGCAAGAGTACCTGAGAACAAAATCAGAGAATACTTATCGTGAAGGAGTTGCTCCAGCTGTTGATGAAATCGGTAACTTGCATCTCTATAAACTCATTGATGAGTGCAAGAAAGCCATCGAAGAAAATAAACTCAAGGAAGCACGCTTAGTATATAATAAACTTCGTGAAGAGTTTGGACATTCAAAGCTGGAGTCTCATGAAAAGAGTGTTCTTTACAATAGTATTCGTGAGTTGTATGATGATATTCATCTTGCGATGCTTAACCAATAACTTTTTTTAGACGACTTTTTTCTTATTATTATGAAATTTATTGGCAGATCAGTTTTTTTTGAAGAATATGAAACTATTGCAATATCAGATTTGCAATTAGGTCAGGAAGAAGAGCTTCGAAGCAAAGGACATTTTGTGCTTGATAATGAGTTGAGAAGTATAAAAAAAGAATTGCGAAGAGTTATTGTGCAAACAAAAGCAAAACAACTTGTTATTAATGGAGACATCAAGCATGAGTTTTCTCGAATTAGTGCTCAAGAGTGGGAGTCGATTCTTGACTTGTTTGATTCATTTTCTGATATTACTATTATTTTTGTGAAAGGCAACCATGATAATATGTTAGAGCCCATATTACAAAAACGAGGAGTTCAGTTACATGAGGAATTTTTGCTTGGAGACATTCTTTTTATCCATGGACATGAACTTCCTCAAACTAAAGAATATTCTACTCTTGTTATTGGTCATGAGCACCCTGCTGTTCGTTTTAGTGATGGCGTTCGTTCAGAAACAGTCAAATGTTTTCTTCGAGGTTCTTGGAATAAGAAAAAGTTACTTGTACTTCCTTCATTTACCAC
>CAZDJS010000067.1:0-4668 GCA_964505795.1 uncultured Methanosarcinales archaeon | reverse complement strand
GGGAACGCGGTAAGCGACGTCTGGCCTGCCAGCAGTGCTACGCACTACGTGGCAATCCTGGCACAGACGAGAATGTTCTACACAGTCCAACTACACGTAAGCTTTTTAAAGAGACTTTGTTTCTTCGCGAGTATGGTTACAAGCAATCTAGGAAATTCGATTACAAACGACAAAGGCAGTGTCAGTTTTACTTGCCCGAAATGCCAGAAATCGAAAATAATTCGAACAAAGAACGAGCGTCAAAACGTTGCTCGATATTCTTGTAAAGATTGTGATTTTGTAGGACCAAACTGAGGTGATTCTTTGGGAAGAGCTATTGTAACAATTAAATTAATGCCGGAGAGTCCAGAAGTTGACTTGACAACTATTGAAGAAGAAGCAAAAAAGCAAATTACTGATTTTACCAAAGACGAAGGTGAGATGCGTTTTGCAGTAGAACCAGTTGCTTTTGGTCTTAAAGCACTCAATATTACTTTTGTCATGGACGAAGCGTCAGGAAGCCCAGATGACCTCGAAATAAGTCTTGCAGAAGTTGAAGGAGTGCAAAGCGCGCAAGTAACCGATGTACGAAGAGCATTGGGATAATCTTATAACATTTCTTTTCTTTCTCTTTTTTATGACAGTCGAAGAATTTATGCTTGAGAGAGAAGAAATTCCTGTAACTGAGCGAGGAGGTTTTATGATGCCTTTTCCCAGTATTTTCTTAGAAGAAGACTTGTCGGTTAATAGTTCGATTCCTTCTGAGGTGTTTCAGGCCACGGTAATTCAATGGCATGAAGATCTTAGCGCAATAGTCGATAAGATGGAAGACTGTGAAACAAGAAAGTGGTATGGGCGTGCCTTTCTTAACGACCCTCCAGTTGTAGAAAAAATATCAGGTTATCAAAAATATGCTGGTTGGAAAGACTTTTATGAAACTAACGAGCAGGGATTTCCTATTGATTTTTATATATCAAGAAATGGTGGAGGTTCATTATTTTATTCTCCGGATCAAGATAAGAAGTTGTATGTTCCTTTAGGCAGAGATACTCTTTATTCTCGTTTATCTGAATTAAAAGCAAAATTTTTCGGATATAAATTTTTTGATGATGAAAAATCAGAAGTGACTATGCATGCTTATTCTTCTCACAACGTAGATCGCCTTCCAGGAGCGCTCTTTCTTCGTAATTGGGCTGTTCAGTCTGTTAACGCTGCATTAGTTGATCTTGATAAGCAAGGAATAGATCTTCACAAATATGTTTTAGATTCCAACTCTCTTTGAAGTCTTCGTAAAGTATTAATAAACAACTAACTTTGTATTCTTAAGGTGATTACATGAAACAACTATTTATACTATTAGTGCTTATCGTCGCAGCGTGTGCTCCGACTATACCAGAACCAACAAACCCGAGCAGTCAAGAGTCAATCAAGTACTTCGTAAACGAAGAAGAACTTGCAGAATACTTAGAAGAAAATCAGCAATCGAGCACGTATGGTTTCCGAAGAGAATTTGCAGAATCAGTAGCTCAAGACATGGCAGCGACTTCTGCTCCTGCAGCAATTGCTGACAGTTCAGGAGCAAGTGATTTCAGCACGACCAACATCCAAGAACAAGGAGTTGACGAAGCAGATATTGTCAAAAACGACGGAAAATACCTTTACGTTCTTGCAGGAGAAAACCTTGTTATCATGGACGCTTACCCTGCTGAAAATGCAGAAATTCTGAGTGAAACAGAAATTGAAGGACGAGCACAAAGTATCTTTCTTGACGAAAACTTGCTTGTAGTCTTCAGCTCAGTAAATAATGAAGAGTTGCACTGGCCAGAATATAGTATTTTACCACAACCACGATATGTGCAAGCAACACAAGCACAAGTGTACGATATTAGTAATAAACAAAAACCAAAATTACTTGAAACAATCAAAATCACAGGAAGTTTTCGAGAAGCACGAATGATTGATGGCGAAGTGTACGTAATCACAACACAAAACCCAACATTCGAACCATTTCCGATTATGCCAAGAATAGAAACATCAAGTGATTCTTTCACAACAAGAATAGGATATTTTGATAATTCAGAAAACAATTATCAGTATACAACAGTCACAAAGTTTAACAGCGATGGTTCTCAAGTACAAGGAGAATCATTCCTTACAGGATACAGCAACACGATATACATGAGCGAGAACGCACTTTACATCGCGTATCAAAAGAACAGTCCTTGGAGACAAGAACAACGAAAACAATTTTTCGATGTCGTCGTACCAGTGCTCCCCCGAGATTTACAACGAGAAATCACTGCTATACAAAACTCTCGAATAACAGAAGAGATGCAATGGGAGCGAATTAGCGAAGTACTCGAGGAATACGTTTCAGACTTGTCAGAAAAAGAACAAGAACAATTCTCCGAAGAGATTCAAGACGCAGTAGCAAAGTATGAACGAGAGCAAGCACAAGAAAGAGAAAAAACAATCATTCACAAGATAGGGCTTGACCTTGAGCATCAAGCACAAGGGGAAGTAAGCGGCGATCTGCTCAACCAATTTAGCCTGAGCGAGAATGAAAATTATTTGCGACTTGCAACAACAACTAACATTTGGACTCAAAATGAAAGGCTACAACACAACAACGTTTACATCCTCGATGAAAAACTTGACATAACAGGAAGCATTGAAGGAATCGCAGAAGACGAGAGAATCTACAGCACACGATTCATTGGCGACAGACTCTACATGGTGACATTTAAACAAATTGATCCCTTCTTTGTGATAGACCTGGCAGACCCTGCAAACCCTGAAGTTCTCGGAGAACTCAAAATACCAGGATGGAGTGATTACTTACACCCATACGACGAGAACCACATCATCGGAATCGGAAAAACAACCGAAGAGAACGAATGGGGCGGCATTAGTGCTGGTGGAGTCAAACTCAGTCTCTTCAATGTCGAGAACGTCAGCAACCCAATAGAAGTTGACAATGTTGTTGTTGGCTCACGAGGAAGCGATAGCGAAGTCTTACGAGACCACAAAGCACTGCTTTTCGACAAAGATAAAGAATTGCTCGTGCTTCCAATACGAGAAACACAAGGAAATTACCGTAACGTTTGGCAAGGAGCGTATGTCTTTCAAGTAAATGAAGAAGGCTTTGAAGAACGAGATCGAATCGCTCATTATACAGGCGAGAGAGAAAATTATTGGAGTTGGTGGGGCTCAACCTCAGCAGTACGAAGAGCACTCTACATGGACGACACACTCTACACGATAAGCTTGGAGAAAGTAAGAATGCACGACCTCAACACACTCGAGAGCATCAATACGATAGATTTGCCCTACGAGGAACAAGACTACGACTATCCTCGACCAATGCCAGAGATATTAGAATAAGGATGCAGAAGCTTTGAATAAACTAACTTTTTTAAATAATTTTATTTTTTATTTTTTATGAAACTACTCACACCTCTCGATTTACCAAGGTTTTTACCTATTCTCTATTTTCGGTTTGCTGAAATGAATCAAATAAGTTATGAAAAAATTCAACTAGAAAGAAGCCTTGACGAAGCAATCCAACAACTCACTACAGGGTCTCATAAATATTTCGGAAATTTTCGACAAAACCGTCCAGCAGCATTACTCATTGAACGCCTAACCGAATCAGATCGTTATTTGGACATTCCCTGTTCAGAGATTGAATGGCTTGTAGCTTGTCCTTACAGTAAAGGGAGTGGAAGGGAATTATTGCAAGAATATTTGCAAAATAAACAAACTGTTCGGCTTGATGTCAGCACAGCAAATGAACGAGCAATACAACTGTACCATGATTGTGGATTTGAGATAGTAGGAACGTACGGAGTCAAAGATCCTATGCATGTCATGGCACTAAGAATTTAAACAGATAAGATTTCTCAAAGATTATGCAAGAGATTACTGAAGGAAATGCAACTATTGTGAATGAAACCGCAGAGGTTATTTCAAAAGACTTGCCGGTATTTTATAATCCGCTTATGAAACATAACCGAGACATAAGCATCTTGTTACTCTCACTGGAAAAAAGGAAACTCCAATGCTGTGACTTACTCGCAGGTTCAGGAATACGAAGCATCCGTATGCTCAAAGAAATTCCTGAAGTCATACAACACATAACAATTAATGACTACGATGAGAAGACCACTCAGAGAACAGCAGAAAACCTCAAAAAAAACAACGTGGCTTTCGGAGAATGGGACTTGCACAGATTTATTGATGAATCAAAAAAACAAGAAGGAAACAAAGCAAAAAGTAATTTACCACGAGTTGTGCTCACAAACACCGACGGAAGTCAACTATTGCTTGCGAGCAACGGTTATGACTACATCGACATAGACCCTTTTGGCAGTCCGAACAGCTTTCTTGACGCCGCTTGCAAACGACTCTCAAGAAAGGGAATTCTCGCACTCACTTTTACCGACACGAGCGCACTCGCAGGAAGTTATCCAGAAGCTTGCAAAAGAAAATACTGGGGCACACCAACAAAAGGAGCACGAATTCACGAAGTAGGACTCAGAATACTTGTACGAAAAGTACAACTCGTTGCCGCACAATACGAAAAAGCACTCAAACCAATACTTGTCTACAATAAAGACCATTATTACAGAGCCTACTTTCGCTGCGACAAAGGAAAAAGAAAATGCGACACGCTTTTTGAACAACATG
>CAZDJS010000066.1:0-4690 GCA_964505795.1 uncultured Methanosarcinales archaeon | reverse complement strand
TACGCGTCTTGCCACGACAATTCTTATCGCAACAACCCTCAAGAACTTCAATACAATTCTCACATAAAATAAGCATTCTATCGCAATCAACGTTCACACAATTATGATAATTACTTGAAGGAATAGCACATTGTTCGCACTGAGAAATGTCGTGACTTTGTTTTTTCGGATCAATGTCAACCGCGCCCCGTCTATCAAAAACAAAACATTTTCCTTCCCAATGTTCATCACCAACTTCTTGACCATAACGAATAATGCCGCCATGCAATTGACGAACGTTCGTAAATCCTTGCTCAATCATATACGCACTCGCTTTTTCACAACGAATGCCACCGGTACAATAGGTTATAATAGTTTTATCTTTAAATTTCTCCAAATCTCTAACTGCTTCGGGCCACTCAGAAAAAATGTTTATGTCAGGACAAATCGCATTCTCAAAATGACCAATTTTACTCTCATAATTATTACGAGCATCAACAAGAATAACTTCTTCATTCTCAAGAAGCTCCTTCAACTCCTGAGGCTCGATATAGGGTGCTTTATTCTCTAAATTAGTATTTTGCTTTAACGTCACAATCTCTTTGCGAATCCTCACAAAAATCTTTTTAAAGGTATGTTGAGGAGTATCTGCTTCTTTATACTCGATATCTTCAAAGATTTGGCCGAGAAAAAACTTGAACGCATCAATATTTTCGTCCTCACCAGAAACACAAGCATTAATCCCTTCACTTGCAATAAGGATCTTACCAAGAAGACCAAGTTCACGAGCACGAGAGAGTAATTTTTCCTTAAGCTCAGGCAAGTTTTCAAGTTTAATATATTTGTAAAAAAGGATGTTCTTCATACAAAAAAAGCAAATATCTTGTGATTTATAAATTTATAAGCTAAAACTATATAAAAAGATACAACGAGGAAGACGTATGGTAAACGCATATTGTGTAAAATGTAAAGAAAAAAACGTAACAATGAATGACCCCGTTATTCACCAAACACCAAAAGGTGGATATATGGCAAAAGGTAAGCACGAAGCTTGCGGAACTGTTATGTGTGCAATGATGTCAGAAGCAAACGCACAAGGAGCAATCAGCTCAGGCGAAGCAAAAAAAGCATAATTGCTAATTTTTTTTCATAACTTCTTTCTCGTGATGCTCAATAGTAGCATACCAACGACCTACATACTCAGGCATAGTGAGTTTTACTGGCATAACACGAAATGCCTGTCGAACAAAAGGCCATAAAGCAAGATCAGCAAGAGCAAGATCCTCACCAACCAAAAAAGGCCGGCGACTCAGCTGCTCATTAAGTTCGTCAAGTAATGCTTGCACAGCAGCTTGGCCTTTTTCTTGCGAACCGCCACGGCCATACTTATACATCTCAACAGCGTCGCGAAAGGTCCCAGCAGACCACTCTCCCCAGAGACGAAAATCTTTCTCTGAAAGAGTAGGCTCAGGATGCTTTTTGTTAAGATATTTCATGATGTCCAAGCTCTCAAATACTGGGCTACCATTATCAAGTAAAACAGGAACAGATGGCTTCCTCCCTTCAAATAATGCGATAAACTCATCAGACCAATCACGGAGCTTTTCATTATTTTTCGTAAAAGGAAGGTCTTTGTACAAAAAGACAAGACGCACACGAATACAAAATGGACATCTGCGATAATTATAGAGCTTGTACATAAAAAAAAGAAAGGAATAATCTCTAATAAGTCTTATGGATATCTTTTTATGTGAAAGAAAGTTACTATTTCTTGATGAAAAAACCACTTCCTGACGTCTGGACGCTTCCAAGAATAATGCGAGGATACGGCTTATCACTTCTTGCACAAGGTCTTGCTGATAATGGATTGACACAACTTCCTTTAGGTCATGCTTCTCCAGTTTTTATCGCTACAGGTTTATTTGGTCCTAAAGAATCAACAAATCAATTACTTCGTTTTTTACGAAAACATGATTTTAGTGCTCGGAGATTAAACTCTGGGCTGCACTTGCCTTCAACAGATATCGAACTGCCCTATGGAGATTATTTTGCAAGAGGGGTGGAAGAGCGCCATTATAATACTGGAAAGAAAGTTCATTTGGTTGGTTGGAGTCTCGGAGGACTTGCAGCATTGTTGTATGGAGGACGACACCCAGAGCACGTTGCTTCAATTCATACAATCGCAGCACCCTTGAAAAACGCACAAGAGAGCAGTTATCTTGCGTACTTACAACCCTTTTTTGAATATATAGGAAGAAATCCTCTTACCGATGAAATAAATGATGAATTAGCTCAACCAAGTATAGTTCCACACTATAGTTACATAGCAGTACAAGATGAGATTGTGAATCCAGAATTATGCAGGTCTGCTAGTGAAGATAACAATAGATTTTATGCTGCAGGCCATTTAGAAATAGGGTTTCGACCTGATATGTACGCTGATCTCATTCGCGATATTTCACAAAACATTGACCGTCCCACACAAAACCATCCTCTGAAAACTCTTGAAAACTCTTTGGATTCTTTACATCATTTTCTATCAACCAACGAACAAAACGCCCCTTGATAAATTTTCCACTATGTCCTGCAGGTACTTTTCTCCCTTCTTTCATAATAACGAACTCAACAGCAACACCCTTCTCATACGAAACAGCCTTTTTATGAGCTTGCGGAAGAAGATCAATAATAAAACAATCTTTTAATTCATCGCTAATAACTGACCTCCACAATTTCGCAGCATCAAGCTTATCGATCTTCAAACGATAATTCGGAATCTTCATATCAGGACGAACAAGACCAAACAAAGCAGAAACTATACGAATACGTTCACAAAATAATTTCTTATTCTCAAGAGAATTATAATCAATGCCTTGATACACGACACCCTTATACCGTTTGATCGCTGGAAGCAAACCAGAAGATAAAATGTTCTTATTCGTCTCAATAGCGTCTGCTAATGCTTTTTCTTTGAGACCATAGAGTTTTTGAGGATCAGCATCTTTTATGCTCTTAAGTAATGTTAAGGTCGTCGGTTGAACGCTCTCAAGCTTTCCTTCACCACCACTGTTCTTTCCTTCAGAAGGAGGGAGTAAAATAATTGTTTTCATAAATGGGACAAAAACAACATCTTTTTAAAAAATTAGCTCTCAAAGATAGTATGTTCACAACAAAAATCAAGAAACCATTACTCTTTTCTGCTCTGCTAGTAGTGGTTTTTTTAGTGCTTGCTATTGTTCAACAAAATTACGAGTTTCTTCTTTATGCAGGAGTCTTACTCGTTCTTGTATATCTTCTTCACGCAACAGATCATCTTTTTGGTTACAAAAAAGTAGCTCTTTGGGGATTTGCAATTTGGATACTCCTTCACTTACTTGGCGGTTTCGCATCAATAAATGGAGTTCGACTTTATGATTACATGATTCTGAGTATTGTTGGCGAACCTTACAATATTCTCAAATACGATCAGTTCGTTCATCTTTTCTGTTATGGAGTTATGGGATTATTGATGACAAGCATAGTTGATACTATAGCAACACAAAAGACAAATCATTGGGTGCTTGGAGTAGTTGCAGTTCTTGCAGCAATCGGCGTTGGCTCCTTGAACGAAGTGATTGAATTTGCAACTGTTGTCCTCTTTGAATCAACTGGTGTAGGGGGATACACGAACACAGCTATTGATTTAGTCACTAATCTCATAGGAGCAATCATAGGCGTAGTAGTATTCTTTAAACTAGAAAGATAAGCCTTTTAAATCACATCTACTCTGATTGTATTATGGTTCAACTTCCTCCAGAGATGATAGAAGGCTTTTTCAACAGTCTCTCTTATTTATTTTCGATATCTATTGTTCTTTTTGTAACTTTACTTTTTGTAAAAATAACGAGAAAATTCTTTGATAAAAAACTCGCTTCGTCAACAAAAAAAGGTAATGATGCAACACAATACGCCTTCCTTAAACACACTTCAACTGCAATTATATCGCTTGTTGGTTTGGGCGTAGCAATTTATATGATTCCTGGTTTAAGAGCAATAGCAGTAAGTATGCTTGCAGGAGCAGGAATACTTGCGATAGTCATTGGTTTTGCAAGCCAAGAAGCACTTTCTAACATTGTTGGAGGGGTTATGATTGTTCTTTTCAAACCATATCGTGTCGGTGACTGGGTAGATGTAGGAACATCAATTTCAGGAATTGTTGAGGATATTAATCTCAGACATACAACTGTTCGCAACAGAGAAAATAAACGCGTCATTGTTCCAAATTCTGTTATGAGTAAGGAAATTATTCAAAATAGTCATATTGGAGATGAAAAAGTTTGTCGGCTCGTAGAAATAGGGATTAGTTATGATAGTGACATTACAAAAGCAATGAAGATAATGGAGCGAGAAGCAAAAAAACATCCTGATTTTCTTGATAATAGATCGGCAGAACAAAAAAAGAAGAAAGAACCTGCTGTACGAACAGCAGTGCTTGGTTTTGGAGAGAGTAGTGTCAATTTACGAGCATGGGTTTGGGCACAAAGCCCTGCAAAAGGTTATTCTATGCATCTTGATTTGAATAAAAGTATTAAAGAAGCCTTTGATAATGAAGGAATAGAAATCCCTTTCCCTTACCGAACGCTTGTGTATAAAAAAGATATTACCAAGAAGACAAAGCCAACAAAAAAAGCTAAATCGGTGCGTAGATGATTCGACTTTTTAAGAAAAATGCAGA
>CAZDJS010000065.1:0-4805 GCA_964505795.1 uncultured Methanosarcinales archaeon | reverse complement strand
TTGGGTAGACGACGAGTCCTGTTATTGTTCCTCCCCACATTGCGAAGAGTCCGAACACTCCGAGGATAACAAATGCTGCAGCAACGATTGGCCATCGTGGTGTTGTTTCTTCAACAATGCCGTAGTCGTGTGCGAGTATTGCTTCATACTCTCCTTTAGTGATGGTTCCTTGTTCAAATGCTGTTTTGACTTTGTCGAGTTCTTCTTCTCGTCTGAGTCTTGCTTCGAGTGAGTTCATTTTTTCTCACCTCGAAGTTCTTTCTCGAGACTGTCAAGAGTGATTTTTTTGAGAACGAGTAAATCGCCAACTTGTTCCACTTGAAGGCTGGCGCCATCTTCGAGTCCGAGCTTTTTTCTCAGCTTCCTGGGGACAACAATTTGTCCTTTTGAAGAGATTTTTGTTATATCTGTCATTGAACGTTCAAAAAAGTAAGAAATTTTTACTTTTATAAAGTTTTCTTTATAAGAAAATAAGTTTTTATTATAAATAATAAAGTAAGAAAATCTTACTACCTGTAATATTTATAAAGAACACAAACAAAAAAACTCCATGAACACGATAATTTTTGGACCGCAAGCATCAGGCAAAGGAACACAAGCAGAAAAAATAGCGCAGAAACTCGCAATACAACATATTAGCATCGGCGATGTATTCCGACATGAAGTAGCAGAGCAAACAACAAGAGGAAAACAACTCGAAGAATACATGAACCGAGGAGAACTCGTACCAGCTGAACTTAATAACAAAATAGTAATTGAGATACTGCAAAAACACCCTGATGGAGTCATACTCGATGGCTACCCAAGAACCATCGACCAAGCACACTTTCTTGACGAACACTGGCATGTCGAAAAAGTCATTGTGCTCGAAGTTCCTGATGAAGTATGCATAGAACGCATTAGCGGACGACGAGTTTGTGACAATGGACATGATTATCATACACTCTATAAACCACCAAAACAAGAAGGGATTTGTGACATTGACGGGCTTCCACTGCACGTACGAGACGACGACAAACCAGAAGCGATCAAAAAACGACTCAACATTTACCATACACAAACAGAACCACTACTTGAACACTACCAAGAGAAACTCATTAGAATAGATGGAAATCAAAATATAGACGAAGTCTTTAAAGAAATCTTAGACATGATAAAATAAAATGGACTTGCTCACCTACGCATTGCTCGGAGGAGGACTTTTTCTCGTCTTAGCACTTCTCTTTCGGCACACAATAACAGCACTTTTTTACGATTACGTCATCGACTTCGGTTTATCAACGCTCGACAACTTCATTGCAGGAGCAGGGCTTATTGGACTTGACTTTGGGGATTGGCTTGCAGCACTCATAATCTTTTTTCACGAAAAAAAGATATCAGGAGGGTCAGTTGCTTTCTTAGCGGCTTGGGAAGCAACAAACTTCTTGCCACTCAGTTTCATACCAGTAGTAGGTGAAGGAATAGAAATATTCTTCAATTTCTTCCCAGCAGTATTTATTTCACGACTTTTCTTCAATAAATTCTCAAAAGCAGAACAAGGAGAAAAACATCTTGAAAAAAACTACGAACTCGCAAAAAAACTTAATCTCAAAGTCAACGACCTTGAAGAAGTTCAAAACCTCGTTGGAAAAAACCCTGTACGAGCAATAGTTTTAGAACACCGACTCCGATCACAACTCAAAACACGACTCGCTCCAAAAATTGATGAACTACTCAGTCGAGGAAAAAAACAACGCGACCAACTCGCAGAATTACTCGATATTCCTCGAGAAATTGACATTTTGTTAAGCGAAGCACAAGAACTCGCAAAAAACGAATACTACGCAGCGGCCTTGCAAAAAAGCAACGAAGCGCAATCTGAACTGCTCAATTATGTAAATCAAAGCGCTCAAAATGATGATGAATTTGTCGATGAATTTGCAAGGGCCGCTTAGTCCTATCCCAAATACTCTAATTCTTCTTTGAGCTTTTTTGTTGTGTGCCACGATTGGGCGATCTCTTTTGTGAGTTTGATAAGTTCTTCTTTGACTTCTTGCCAGCTTTGTGTTGCTTTTGTAATATATTCAACATAATTATCTTGTTCAAGAAGAACGACTTCTCCTTCTCGCGCAACACGCATGAGCTTGCGAAATAATTCAAGAAGCTTCATTTGTTCTTGTTCAGAAAAGACTGCGTTTTCATGCATTCCTGCGAGTGTTTGTTCCGGATGAATGATTCCTTCAACAAGACAGGCGTAATCTTCAAATTGTTTCATGACTTTTTTTGTTACTTCTTTACAAAAATCGGCTTCTTTTTCGATAGTTACTGTATCGAACTCTGAGAGGTTTAAACCGTACTTTTTACATTTCTGGTCGTGTTCTTCTTGATTCATTTTTTAAAGAATTCCAACTTTCTTTTTTAAGTTGTCGAAATATTTATAAAGAAAAAAAATATCTGTACTACAGTGGTCATACAAAAAGTACAAAAATCAACTATTTTTTGCAGAAAAATCGGGAAAAAACAATAACGTAATACGGGGGTAATACATTTGAACAACAAGGAGCATACAGAAGTGTTGAATGTACGACTTCCTTCTGAAGTGCTTGCTATGCTCGACCAACTCGTAGAACGAAAACTCTTCTCAACACGATCAGAAGCGATACGAGAATTCTGCCGTGAATACGTACGAGAAAACGGAGGTCATGATGGCCGATAAACTCGTAAGTATCAGAATGCCCAAAGCGCTTGTTGAAGAACTCAAGGCACTCGTAGAAAAAAACCACTATATTGACCTCTCAGAAGAACTCAGAAGCGTCATACGACGACAAGCAAAATATTATCTTACTCCTAAAAAACAAGAAAAACTACAGGAAAAACAACAATTGCTACGTGAACTCAAAAAATTCTTAGAGGTTGAGAATGAATAATATCAAGATCTTCTCTATGTTTTTATTATCGCTGCTTTTACTCAGTCCTGTTCTTGCACAAGTCGATCTTATAGCACCACAACAAGACTTCATAACAAACGAAAACAGTCAGTCTTTCGAGTACTATGTCGGAACAACAAATCCTATCAGTTGCACACTTAGCTTACAAGAACAAACCATTTCAGACACAACAGTGAGCAAAGGAATAAATATTTTCGATGTGGAAAATCTTGCAGCAGGAGAGTATGATTGGCAAATAACTTGTGAAAACGCAACAATACAAGAACAATCAACAAACAGAACATTCACAATAGACTTTGAATCACCAGAACTAGAACTCGAAGAACCACAAAGCTCACAAGAAAAAGTTGATATTCGTTTTAGAGCAACAGACAATCTTGCACAATCCCTTTCTTGCACAATAAAAAATGACGATGTTTTACTCGACTCAGTAGTTGTTCAAAACAACGAATGGTTTGAAGAAACATACACGGTAGCGGCAGGAGAGTACGAGCTAGCAGTGCTTTGTAGTGACGAGGCACAAAACACTGTTGAAGAAACACAAGAGTATTTGGTAGAGCGACAAGATTTTCTTCTATTAACAACAAATAAAAAAGAATATTCTCTTGGAGAAATAATCAAATTAACAATAGACGCTGCACAAGGCTCTGAAGTAATTGTTGGTTTTTGTCCGAATAAAGAAGGACGAGTCGAATGCTTAAGTCCTCTACTCTCAGAAGAATTCCCCCAAGTAGTAGAATTTCCTTTCAATAAAAGTGGAGAGTTCATCGTAAAAGGAATAATACAAGAAAGTAATGTCTTTAACAGCACAAACTACAGTGTCGAAAACACAATAGGAATCAGTCTCTCTTTTGAAGAAACACCCTACGTAGGAAAAGAAACAACACTCACAGCAGAAGTGTTCAACGCCTTCAAACCAATACAATATCTTTGGGAGCTGAGCAACTCAAGCACTATAAACACAACAGAAAACAAAGTGAATCTAACAATAGATGAACCAGGAACCTACACTGAAACACTAACGATAACTGATTCTGCAGGAAATACAAAAACTGAATCGATAAGGTATGAAGTAGAAGATATTCATAATATAACTTTGCGTGTGCGTAACCAAAACAACGAGCCGATTCCTTATGCACTCATAGAATATTTGAATAAAGAAGATGTGACGAATGAAAAAGGAGAATATGTTGTTGAACTAGAGACAGGAACAGTGCTCTTTTACGCAGAAAAACCAGGTTACAAAGCAGAATTCAAAGAGTTTTTTATAGACTCATCAAAAATTTTAGATCTACAACTTTTAGAACAAGAGTTTTTTAACATCACACTTCTCAGTCCAAAAAATAATGAAGAATTCAACAATGAAGTGCTTGTGAACTTTAGCGCAACAGGAATCAAAAAAGCACTTTGTTCTCTTTATCTCGAAGAGGAATCTTTTGAAACAATACAAATAACAGAAAACGGAGCGCATAACTTTAAGATTTCGTTAGAACAAGGAAATTATTCTTTCAACGTGGCTTGTTCACAAGAAGATCAAGAAGTAAAGACATCAAAAAGAAATTTTAGCGTAATTCCTCCTGAAAAAGAACCTTCAGGTTTTGAAGAAGATGTTGCTTTTTTCACTGATGCTGTTGAATCAATGAAGAGTCTCAAGACTGAAGAACAAGAACTAATGAGCCTCATGGGCTTTCAAAAAGAACTTATTGAAACAAAAAATCGTGTTGAACAACTCGCAAGAGCAAGCTATAATTTGAATTACCGAACTGACGTTAGCGAAGAAGAAAAAGAACAAGAAAGAAACAAAATTAGAAAACAAATAGATGAATATCTTGATCAAACAATTATTAGTATTAAAGTTCTGGATTCGCGTTCCTTAGT
>CAZDJS010000064.1:0-4844 GCA_964505795.1 uncultured Methanosarcinales archaeon | reverse complement strand
GAGTATTTTCAAGTTTATTTCTAGCGAAAGAGTGAAATAAAAATTTCTTTTTGCAATTCTTCTATACTCTTTGCTGAGCGCATACGTTTAGCAAGAAACTTATCCTCAAAACAATGCTCAACCCACGTCGCAAAATCATGACGCTCATCATTGACGTGATGAGAAAACTGATGATCTTCAATAGTTTGTAATTCAGTAAAAAGTTCTTCAAGAGAAGAAACAGCCTCTCCTTGATGTAAGAAGAAACGTTTCTCAGGTTCATTTACTGCAAAAGTCGTCATTGTGAAACTCGTCAAGGGAAGAACTGTTTTTAAACGTTACGTTTACAAAACGAGCAAAATAGTTCCAAAAACCATGATTGCACTCACGACAGTCTTGTACCCGACATTATTCTCATGAAGCATGGCACCACCAAATATTGTAACAAAAAGATTACTCAAACGACGAACACCAAAAATGACTGCAACGAGCGCTCCAGGGATGGCAAGAGCAAGAAAATACAAGATATCAGCAAACAAGATAGTAACGCCAGTAAGGAGAATCCAAAGAACTTCACGAAAACGAAGACCCTCCCAAGGAAAAGATCGCGTGCTAATAATGTGAGCAGTCCAGAAAATGACGCTCAAGAGAACCGCAACATAAAACAATAAGGTGAAACTGTTTGTCTTCTCAAGAATAACACGCGCGGTAATTGGTGTAAAAGAAATGCTAATTGCTGCAAGAACAAGAAGAAAAGAACCAGGGTTTTTCACATGATTTTTGAACTCCCTTAAATTTTTCGGATGCCTAATATCAATATCGAGCATGGCAACGCCGAGCACAACAATAAGAAGACCAAGAGTGTTAATGAGTGAAATCTTCTCGCCAAGAAGCAGAAGACCAAGAATTGCAACAAAAAGAGGGCTTAAGTTACGTAAAGGACCAACAACGGAAAGTGGTAAAGACTTCATCGCCAGAGTCGTTGCAAATAAAGAAATGCTCAGAGCAGCAGCAAAGATAACAAAAAAAATCCAGTTCTCAAAAAAAACTTGATGTTCAAGAGGAACACCACTTAACCAAGAAACCACTGGAAGCAAGGCAACAAAAACAAGATACGACCAACTAAACACTTGCGTGTTCGGTTCATGCATGACATCACGACGAAGCATAAGAATCCATGCAGCAAGTAAAATAGCGGATAATAAGATGAGCACGAGCCAAGTCATAGTATATTTTCAAGAAAAGGTCTTTAAAAAGATTAATGCTCGTGACTGAGAATATAGGTTTTTTCTGGAGTAAGAGCGCTCCATTCAGAAGAAATATTATATTTACCCGAAGAAACAAAACCATTTTCCACAGTAGTAACGCCATACAAACCAGAAGGAATATCTTGTGCTTTACAATCGTACAAGCGAGACAACCCTTCAATGTACACTTTGCAATGACCATTAACATTAATGAGGGCATCGACTTCCCTTGTTTCTTTCAAAAGAGCATGATATTTTTTTATTTGGGAAAACTCAATCTTCTCAGCAAAATAATCATATAAGCTAGGACCTTTAATTGCAGCTCCCAAAATACCTGCTAAAAGAAAAGTCTTGATCCAACGATCATGATGTTTAATTTGTGTTAAAGGCTTCATTTTATAGTAATGTTAAAATCATAACCAACATCAGACTTTCTCCCCATTTGATACAACTGTTGATTTTTTTGTTCGTATACTTGTTGTAAACCCGTATTAATAGGTTCGAGACCGCTCGTGCCACGTATTTTTCTGAGTTCTTGCTCTAGTTTTGTAAAATCCATCTATATCCTCCCTAATATTTTCTTTTCTGAATTCTGTAAAATCGACTTTTATCGCATCCCACGGTTCATCAACAAACTTCACAGGAATATTATCAACAATCTTTTTTTCAACACTATCAAGCTCCCAACGAAGACCCATCGCACCATGATACTCACCATGTGCATTCAAAACAAGACTTGGATAATAATTAATTGTTGTTTCAGGAATTGTTAATTCTTCTCGTTCTAGCTTTCGCATAACATTTGCATCATCATCGCCCGAATGAAAAACGTTCATATAAGCGTGAGAATGACACCAACCACCAAACTTTCTCTCAGGATACTCAGGAGAGAAAAAATTTCTGTACTTGCAATTAACACCACTCACTTCTTGATCGCGAGCAGGGACAAGTTCAGTTACAAGACCAACAGGAGCGTCTTCATGACGAAGCATGTGCATAGAAAGTTCTAAATCGTTAGGAATGCACATTTCTATTACGTATTCAACCCCGATATCAAAAGCATTTTTTGTAATGTTTATTTTATCAAGCAACCAACTCCCACAATCGACACCGATAACACCAGGAACTGTTGGTACATATTCAAGACCAAGCGTTACTGCAGTGTTTGCACGAAGCTTATCTTCATACATTTCTTTAAGGTTTTCATACACTGCTTTGTCAGAAAGAAAATATCTTTTTACTCCATCTACTTCAACGCACACAGGCTCATCACTGTAGGTTCTTTTCTCATCAATTATTTGTTCTAAACCTTCAGTCATTTTTTATCCTCATATAAAATATTTTCTCTCATATCATACTGAAGACATCTTTCATCACGACTACAAGCACGACTTACCATGCCCGCAGCAACAATCATGTTCGGCATAACAACGCTAGAGTCTGCCTCCATACAACGAACTTGTTTTTTAATCTTGAGCGGAACTTGTTCTCGCAAGGGACGACCGCAATAATTAACTCGACCAGTCTTCGCACTCGTACCACCATCAATAAGTGTTATGTTACCTTGACAATACGAGTCGAGCAAAATTCTCGTTTCGGCATTATCAACACAAGAAAGAACAATGTCATAGTCTTTGAGAGAATCAATATTTTCCTCAGAAAACTTCATGTCATAGGCCTTATGAATAAAGGGAAGTTCTTCTTTGAGAGCAAGACTTTTTTTCTCAAGAATATGCTTACCATAAAACACTTGTCTGTTAAGATTACTCGCTTCAACAATATCATAATCGTAGACATCAACTGTTGCTCCACGAAGACCTGCAAAAAGAGCAGCGTATGTTCCAATACCACCCGCACCTATAACAGCAATTTTTGCGTCTAGGTTCTCACTGCTAAGATCAACTTTTTTAAACGGTTTTTTTCCTGTACATGATTCGACAACAAGCATAGCAGCATCAATTCCTGCACGAACAGGATCTGACTCGTCAAGACGCAAAGTCTCGTTGCACTCGCTTACATCTATCTGTCTTATTCTCGGGTTTAATTCATGAGGATTGGTGATGCTATAACAATCATTTGCAATCGCAGCGACACCAAGGCCCGCAAGACAATAATGCATGAACTCAGGACCAAAACCAGAACCTTGCAAAGCAACCTTTTTTTGCAAAAGCGTTTCCTGATCAAAAATCTTCTCATGCCTAACGTATCGCTCAATTGACAAAAATACCACCCTGTCTTCCTTGAGAAAATTCGCTAAGAGAATTGACAACAGCAACCTTTGGACTATAGCCTGTTCGTAACATTCTTGCAGTTTCAATAAGCGCCCAAGACAAACCTTGAGCAAAGTTCTCTATTCTTTTTTCAGGAACAACTTCCCTTCGTTTCCACTCAACTGCTTCGCTCAAACAAATATTTCCTCCTTGATGAACAAAAGGATTATTCGCACTTCCTTCAACTCTAGGGTATTGAATCATTTTAGCATGCTTGTCGTATTCGATGTGAAATGTACATCCGTCCATGAGATAATCTTGATTTTGATGGCGCATAGTAAATGGTTCAAGCGTTACTCTTGCATAAGAACTGTCAAAAGATAAAGAACTCTGAGGAGTGTATGCTTGATGTAAAAGCGCATCAGCATATTTTTTGTGCAATGCATTTGTCGAACCTTTATACACTAAGCAAAAAGATTTTCCTTGAAACTCAGATCCCGTTCCGGAAACACATTCATAGAGTTGTCGTTTAAATCCGAAAATGTTCGTTCTTAAAACGTCTTGCAATACACTACCTCCTCTTGCAAGATTCATCGCGAGAGCCTCATAAGGATATGTCTCTTCATGATACTTGTTTGCGACAACTTCTTCAAGAGAAGAGCCAAGAGAGTAAAAACGATTTTTTTTAAGAACTTGGCTTGCGCTTACTGCAGTTTCCTTTTGTCCAATATTGCGAACAGTTTTCATAGGAGTTAGAGAATCGCCCACTCTTAGCGTTTCGCAACCACCAGCAGTATAGAGTGTACCATTATGGTAGAGCCAAGGCACTTCAAGATTATCAAAAGATTCAAGAAGCATCATTTCCTCCAATACCTTTACTATCAACATATATTTCAAGGGTTTTTAACGAACGTTCTCTGCCTCGAATATCGTGTTTTCCAGTATAGATGCAATTTCCTGCAGTTTCGATAATTACTTCATCGAGATTTTTATGTTCATAATTTCCTGCAGGTCTATTAAATAAAGAAACAGTGTATTCAATATCATTTCTTGCTTCAAACATTTCTCCGATCAAATCATACGTTTTAGGAGCACTTTCTGAATTTGAACTCACATAAATTTCTTGTAAGAAATCTTCGTAGGTTTTTTCTACTAAACTTTTATCTGCAAGAAACCTTAAACTATCTTTAGGTACTTTTGACTCATCTAATTCTAAAATTGTTTGTGTTGATACAATAATATATAACTCATCCATGGTTATTACCTCCAAGAACTTCATTGTTTGGAGTCTTTAATTCACTTCTTCACAAAATTCCGATAATCTTACGGGAGCCACTGGAAAAACTATGGCTGAGTAGAACATTCTCGTCTGTGCCAGCAATGCCACGTAGTGCGTAGCACTGCTGGC
>CAZDJS010000063.1:0-4928 GCA_964505795.1 uncultured Methanosarcinales archaeon | reverse complement strand
ATAACTCTTTCTTTCCAAAAAGGAGCACTCGCAACAAAAGTCTCAAACTCACCGCCCTCGCCAGAAGGGCTGATGTTAAGTTTTCTGAGTTCTTCAAGAGCTTTTTCATCAAGTTTACGTCCGAGCCAGGACTTGTCAAGAGGATAGGCAGCGACACTAGAAAAATACATTTCGTAACCTTTGTTAATTAATTCTTTTGTGTGCTCGTACTCATCACGCTGCCATAATGGGTTGAAACACCATAAGTCGAGTTCTTTGCAAATTCTTTGAATGCGAAGACTCTGATAACTCGACGCGAGAGCACCAGAGACGATGCCTTGAACGCCTTTATCTTTTGCTTTTGTTATTATTGTTGTAAGATCATCGAGCTCTTTTTCTTTCTCGCCTTTGGTTACTTGTTCGAGTAAAGGAATGTTCATCGCCTCAGCTTGCAATCTCGTTTTTGTAATATTTGGCGTGTGAAACATATAACTCGCATCGTTTTGAGAGTGCATAGTAAGAAGATATTTTACTTCATGACTGAAAGCCTGCGCAAGCTCAACACATAAACAACTATCCTTACCGCCAGAAAATAAGACTGCGAGTTTCATAGAGGGAAAAGTATTGAGCAACTTAAAAATCATTGTGTTGTCAGGACTAAAACTTACGAAAATTGATGTTTTTTCACTAAGAAAACCTCTGCTTGAGTGTTTTTTGTATTCTTGTTATGTTTTCAATAAAGCGAGAGCGCAGCGCGAGCTGGGGAAGCTGTGGAAAAAGTTTATATTATTATATTATTTTTTATAGATGTGGAACAATATTTAATGCCAATAGAGTTAGATTTTGAAAATTTAAGGTATTGTATAGATAATTATTCACCTACATTCATGTACATAAGAGATTGTGGGGGTGTAAGAGCTGATGGAAAATATAGTTGTCAGGGAATGTCAAAAGTTAGAGAAGAATTAACTGATAAAACTCTTGATTTTAGAAAAGATACCTCTGGATTACATATTATTGTTGATTCTGATGACCTATTTTGTTTTCCATTAGAAGATTACCCTAAGGGTTTTTCTGTAGCGTATGAGCGAATTGAACCAATTGGGATTGGACGAATGATTATGTTAAGTCGTGGAATTGATCCTTACGATCCTAAGTTACCTGAACCAACAACGTCCACTTTAAGAACCGTAATAGATGATCATTTTATGGAAATACGCTTTGAAGGGAGAATACATCTTAAATTTCATTCTTGGTTAGAGAAACCGCATTGGAAATATTGGACTATCGATGAGTCAAAAAATAATAAAAATTCTAAATCTCCGAGAATTTAGAGAAGTTTTTGCGAAGACAGAAATTCGAGTTCAGAAACTACAAGGTTTTGAATTTTTTTTCCCTCTTTGGCAAACAAGTTTTTTTAAAGCAATTGTGATTCTACTGCTTGTATGGGATTATTACCGTTTGAGAAGATGCAGCGAGAGGTTCTTGTGAGGGAAGAATCGCCCGCAGAGTATGGTCTGAGCCCAGAAGAGAGACCACTTTCTGAAGTACTGCAAAAAGGCATCGTCGTTCTTGACAAGCCTTCAGGACCAACAAGCCATCAAGCGGCTGACTTTCTCAAACGAATACTCAAAATCGACAAGGCTGGTCATTCAGGAACGCTCGACCCAGCAGTTACGGGAGTATTGCCAGTAGCTCTCAAAGACGCAACAAGAATAACCCACGCTCTGCTCTCTTCAGGAAAAGAATACGTGTGTGAAATGCACCTGCACGGTGATCATAGCGAAGAAGAAATACGAGACGCTTGCAAAGCTTTTGAAGGAAAAATCAAACAATTACCACCAGTAAAAAGTGCGATAAAACGACAATTACGTTACAGAAAAGTTTACTATCTTGAAATTCTCGAAATTTCTGGTCGAGAAGTGCTTTTTCTCGTTGGTTGTCAAGCAGGAACCTACATTCGAAAACTCTGTCATGACATCGGTGAAAAACTTGGTACAGGAGCACACATGGCTCAGCTCAGACGAACAAAAGCAGGACCTTTTCGTGAAGAGCACGCAGTGACTTTACAAACAATAACTGATGCGTATCATTATTACACACAAGGGAATGCTGAATTACTCAAAAAAATAATCCTTCCTATAGAATCAGCAATCGGACATTTGGGAAGAATTTGGGTTCATGACAGCACGATCGCTTCCTTAACGCATGGTGTCAGCTTGAAGATGCCTGGGATTGCAAAAGTGGAAACCGACATACAGGCAGGGGAAGAAGTTGCTGTGCTCACGCTTAAAGGTGAACTTGTTCTTGTTGGTGAAGTACAAGCAACGAGCAAAGAACTCTTGACAAAAGAGCGTGGTGTTGCAGTAAAACCCAAGCAAGTTTTTATGCGATAAGTATATAAATCTTGCAAGAGGAGGTTTTCTTATGACTGAAGAGAAACCTCCTGAACTTCACGATGCTCCTCATCCAGGACCTCGATTAGAAAAAATATATCTTGGGATGTGGCTTTTTGGAACACTTGCGCTCATACTCTTAAGTAGTGTCTGGACGCAAAGCCCAATACTCTTTGTTCTCTTAGGATTTTTACCTTTACTTCTCATTATTCTTTCGCTCTTTTGGGTTCTTGAAGCAGGACTCAAAGATATTGTTTATTGGAGTGTGCCTTTTCTCCTTTCATTGCTTTTTTTAGTATTTGCAGGATTACTCAATCCTCTTATTGGCTATCAACTCAACGTTGGTGGGCTCACTGTCGTTAATCTTATTTTAGGCCTTCTTGCTGTTCTTGGACTTATTATTGCTGAAGGAAAACAACTTTTCAAACAAACAGAGGTCATTGAAGAGGATATTGGTGAAGTGCTTCATAGTATCGAAGATAAATGTAAAGCACTCAATTTTGCTATTGGGCGAGTGTATCGAATGAGTAACGGAGGAACAAAAGAGATGCGAGAACGACTTCGTATTAACAGTGATTGGTATAATGAGTTTAATAGAAAACCATCTGAGGAAGAACCAGACCCTGATCCGCTTGCAGCATTAGATCTTATTCGTGACCGATTAAGTTTGTTGCTTAAGACAGAGAGAGAAATATTTAGTGAAAAAGAACTCAAGGCACTCAAGAATATTGAACGTAATACAAACGGCTCAGACAGAATCGTCGATGTGCTCATAGCTAATGATAATGACCCAGTAGATGTTTTCTTCGCAGGAGCTGTCGATAGCGCTGATAAAATGCTTAAGATTCTTCGTCAACAGTAAACAATCTGCTATCTTTCACTTTAAACAAACGAATTCTTGCACCAGCGTCAAGCCAACCGTGAGCGTAATTAAGCGCGGCAAAAGCAAGAACAACTTCGTTCTTCTTCGCAAAATGATGCGCGTCATCATAATACCGTTGTGCCATATCAAGAAAATCTTCCGCCTGAGCCTTACGCTCAGCACTCGAATCATCAAGGGCCAGTTTTACTTTTTCAAGAGCCTCACCCGTAATAGAGAAATATTTTTGCAAATGATCATTAGTAATGGTATTCATACAAGAAGTTTCTTTCTCTCATACTTAAATATTATTACCATAAAATATATAAAAGAGAGCCGCCAACAACCATTAAGAATAGTCCTTTGGGGGTAGATTACATGAAAAAACAATTCACAATATTAGCAATTCTTGCACTTGCAGTCTTTATTACTGCTTGTGGCTCAGATGCTCAAGATACAGCGCCAGAAGTTCCAGCAGCACCAACCGTGCCGGAACCAACAGAAAATACTCAGACAGGATCCGATTCTGAATCTGGTTCTGAAACCGATTCTGAAACGGTCAATAACGATCCAGTAGAAGGAGAAGCTCAAGTTATTGATAAAGGATCAGACAAACTGGGTGATGGTTCTAAAGAAGAATTAGGGAGCAAGATTAACAGTGTAGCGTGTAATGTAGAAGAGAGTAGAATCACTTTTACTTTTGAAAACACCGGAGAACACACATGGAGTCTTGACCAAGAAGTTGGATTTGCAGCTGGTGGAGATGTGAAGAATGTTAAAGTCTTTATGAATCACCGTTATGAGATGAATGCGAATAAGGATAACTTCCATCCAGTAACAGGAGAATTAATGTTTGGACCAAACGAACTCTTCAGTGAAAACTGCGGTGGAGTTACAGAACTTGCACCAGGCGACTCAGTAACTTGTACTCTCTCTCCAGTTCCGCTTAACAGAGGATCAGGAAGCGAAGGACTCAGTTCAGTTAACTACATTTTAATCGACAGCCCGAGCATCGATGACCTCATCGAGTTCACCTGTTAAACTATGAAATTAGTGTGGCTCCTCGGAATACTCCTTGTTGCGTGTACCGGGGAACCCACTGATTACTTAGAACTCGCTTTTTCTCAAAACGATAGTAGCTACTGCGACAAAATCGACGAAGACCACCTCAAGAACTGGTGCTACACGGATGTTGCAGCAAATCTTGAAGACCCGAGTATTTGTGAGAATCTTGAAGGAGAATTCAAGAATAATTGTGTAAAAAATATTGCGCTCGCAACACAAAACACCGATTTATGTTCACAAATTGACGGACTCGCAAAAGACAGATGCTACCTAGACCTTGCAATCGAATTAGAAGATTCCACACTTTGTCAAGACATAGAGTCTGACTTGAGAAATGATTGCTACAATGACCTAGCACGAGCACTTGATGATTATCAACTCTGTCTTAACGTTGAAGATGATGTGCAAAAATACGATTCTTGCTTACTTAGAGTATCACTTGCTCAAGAAGAAGTGTCTGGCTGTAGACCAATTATTACGCAACGAATAAAAGATGTTTGTTATATGAACCACGCAATACAACAGCTTGACACGAACATGTGTGAAGACGCAGGAGAATTCAGAAATGCCTGTATAGCAGCAATCATAGACGAAAAAAACGACACTAATTTAAACGAGACAAATTCCAC
>CAZDJS010000062.1:0-4955 GCA_964505795.1 uncultured Methanosarcinales archaeon | reverse complement strand
ACCGCTGTCTTGATCCAAGCGTAGTCACTGCTGAAGTACTTAACAAAGCGCATGCAAGTGTTATAATGAGTGGAACACTGAGTCCAACTCGAATGTACAAAGAATTATTTGGCGTTTTACGAGCAAAAGAACTCACACTCAGAAGTCCTTTTCTTGAAAGTAACCGCCTCGCGCTTATTATTCCTCGAACGAGCACAAAATACACAAGTAGAAGCGAAGCAATGTACGCTGAGATAGCAGCACACTGTACAAAAGCAGCAAATGCCATTCCTGGAAACGTCGCTATCTTTCTTCCGAGCTACGCGCTCCTCTCATCAGTGCAAAAACATTTTGGCAGACTGAAAAAAACTGTTTTTACCGAGCGTCAAAAAATGACAAAACAAGAAAAAGAAGTAATGATTAGCAAGTTCAAAGAATATAAAGAAGAAGGAGCAGTTCTTCTTGGCGTTATTAGCGGAAACTTTGGTGAGGGAATTGACCTTCCAGGCGATTTGTTACAAGGAGTTATTGTGGTTGGACTACCACTTGGAAAACCAACGCTTGAAACAAAGGCACTCATTCGTTATTTTGATAATAAGTTCGGTCGCGGTTGGGAATACGGCTATACTTTTCCGGCGTTTAACAAAACACTCCAATCAGCTGGTCGTTGTATCAGAACAGAAAGTGACCGAGGAGTTATTATCTTT
The DNA here is from genome assembly GCA_964505795.1 of uncultured Methanosarcinales archaeon. GTDB lineage: Archaea > Nanobdellota > Nanobdellia > Woesearchaeales > UBA525 > CAZDJS01. Next base: position 4,269 of record CAZDJS010000062.1, on the reverse strand, counting down.
CTTGACGAGCGCTACGAACACGACAGGTACAAATCCTGTTTTCCAGAAGACTGGGATCTCAAGACAACTATCCTCTATGATAGGTTAATCGGGGAATTTTTTGAGAACAACAATTAAAAAGCATTCTTCTTCTCTGTTTGTATGGATATTAGTGAGAAGTTTGAGCTCATAAGAAAGTATTATGAGAAAGTGGATGCGAATGTAAGGAAGCGCGAGAACAAGCCTTTTTTTCGTACTAGTCACGGCCTTTGGGGAGCTGCTGGCATGCTTGATATGTTCGAGTTCTTCCTCAAAAATGAAGAGAAAGTGTCAAAGGGAGTGTTTGCTGATTATGGTAGCGGCGACGGTCGTATCGTGTTGATTGCGAGCTTGTTTACTGATGCTGTTGGTATTGAGGGAGAACAAGAGCTTGTTGATATTGCAGAGCAAGCAAAAAAAGAGTTGGCAATTCCTGAACTTTCAGGAGCAAGTTTCAAATGTAAAAATTATTATGAAGAAGAACATAAAAAATACAGCATTATTTTTACCTTTCCCGATCATCCTTTTCCTGAAGAATTTGAGAAAAATCTTGTTGAAAATTTTTCTGGAACCTTACTCGTCTATAATAATATTCACCGACCAAACCTTCTCAAAAAGGGAAAGACCTATTGGGTGCAACAAATGCCTATTGTCAGTTATCATTCGTAACTACATCTCTTTGATTGCAAGCTTATTTGCTTGTTTTGTCAATTCAGAATACAATTTTTTAGCATCAGAAACAAGACTCGTCTCTGACTCTGGAACTTTTTGTGCAATTTCTTGAAGCAATCTTAAATTTTGTTGAAGACCTTCCCTGTCTTGTTCATCTGATGATTGTAATGCTTTTTGAACAGTCTGGTAAAGCAGTAGTTTGTAGTAGAGTTCATTGACTGATTCTTGATGTGTTGCTTCTTGTAAAGCCTCATGATATATGTTTCTTGCAGGAATATACTCTTTCTCATCGATGTGTTGATGTGCTTGCTGTAACTTTTCAAAATTTGTTAATTTTTTTGTTGTTCTTCTTTGAAAAAAGCTTTGCGGTTGTTGTTTTCTTTCAAAATACGGGGTCGCTGAAACATTTCGAGTTGATTGTCCTGGCGTAATAAAGTAATAAACACCAAGACCTGCGATTACTAAGATTCCGATGAGATAGGATAAAGAAAAATTTTTTGATGTGGTGTCTATCGCATTTCCAGTTATCATATCTTCTGCGTTCTGAATTGGAGAAGTTTGATAAGAATCAAGAGAAGCGATATTCCCATAATTGTCTTTACAAACAATTTGCTCCTCTTCTTTAACAGAAATAGTATGTGTTATTTTGTCATTTGTCGAGAACTCTTGCTTTCCTGAAAAACAACTTGCGATTTCATCAGTAGTTAATGTTATTTGAGTTCCTTGTATTGTTTGTATGATTGTTGTTTGCACAATATTTGGCGGCGTTGAATCAACAAGAATTATCTTTTCATTTTTTAGTATCTCAGAACCCTTTTTGCATTTGACTTCCAGAGTGTATATTCCATCTTGTATTTCAAAGTCATCTGAATGAAGACCATTTTGTTCTTTCAGAGTTTTTGAATTTCCCGCAATACTATAATAACAAAAATCTACACTCGTTGTTTTAAGCAGCACTGGTACCGTTGTTGTTTGCACATGAGAAGAAGGTTCCAATATTTTAAGAGTGTCTAAACTATCAGTGGACTGACTTTCTAAGGCAAAAACGCTTGTACTCACAACTATTAGAAGTAGAAAGCTTATCCAAAAGAATATTTGTACGAATGTTTTAAGATCGTTTCTTGCTTGGTAGTTCATAAACCACCTCGCAATTGATGTAATTGACTTTCGTCTTTTTTGAGTTGTTGTTCTATTGCTTCGGAGAAATATTCACTCATGGTCTTTCCATTGAGTACTGCGATGATTTTCGCTTTTGTATGAGATTCAGCGCTAAGCTGGACGTTTACTGTTTTCATGTCATCACTGTTGCACTATTGTTGTGCTATTGTTATTACTGTTACACTAGTATCGTTTAATTTTTAAGTAATAGTTTAAGTAATATTGTTTATTTCAAGGAGGTTTATATATTTTTTTATAAAAATATGAAAATATAAATATAATTTACTAAGTTTATTAAGTAAACTTAAAAAAATTAATTCACTAAGTATCTAAGACTTTAACGAAAGAAGAGGAAGAAATAGAGAGAAAAAGAAGAGAAAAGGAGTAAAGAAGAAGAGGAAAAAGAGACAAAGAGAGTGAGGAAAACTTAAAAGAAAGAATATATAAGTTCAAGTTTACTCAAGAATGTATGAAATTTTACTTATCTTCTAAAATACACAAAGCCACAGTAACTCAAGCTGACATAAACTATACTGGTTCAATCACAATAGATAAACACCTGTGTGAATTGGTCGGTCTCGAAGAAGGAGAAAAAGTTCTTGTTGTAGATAACAGCAACGGAGCAAGATTGGAAACATATGTTCTTTTTGGAGAGCCAAAAAGTGGAATTATCTGCATGAATGGCGCTGCAGCACACTTAATAACAAAAGGTGATGAAATCATCATAATGGGGTTTTCACTTTCGGAAAGCAGAGTAAACCCTAAAAAAATACTTGTTAATGCAAAAAATGAATTCGTCAAAGAATTAAAATAAGCTCAAGTGATCTCAATTTCAACAACATTCAAAAAAAAAATATAAGACAAAAGGAACAAAAAACAATTTTTATATTGAAATAACCCCAAAAAGCAACTAAAACGAGAAAAATAAGAGAAAATAATAAAGGCTAACAGTATACATAAACGTATACAAAACAAAATATTTATATACTAAGGTTCTTTTCGTAGCATCATGGTAGTCTTATTTGACCAGTACAACTTACCCGAAAACATCTACGAGATAATCTTTGCGACAAAGCAACAAGTACTAGTAGCGAAACTCCTCATTGAAGAAATGAAAAAAAATGAAGGAACAATGGGAAAAACAGAAATGAGCATGTTCGCAACAAAGCTCCACGAAGGAGCGACACTCTCAGGATCTTCAGGAAAAGTACCAGTAAAAAAAGAAACAAAAATTAGCTATAATAAAAGGCAATTTTACGACAGAATACTCACGCCAATGAAAACAATGGGAGTAATCGACTACGACTTATACAAGAAAACCTACAATATCAGTGAAAAGTTCAACAGAAACATGATGAAAATCGGACTCATGTGGTTACAAGAGCTTCGAAAACCTCCAAAACTATACGACTTCAAATAAAACACACTTACCGGCTCCCTTCGACACCGTTCTCAACCACCCCCTCCAACCACCCGTCGAAGGGAGCAATCATTTTCTCAATCATTTATTTTCTATCAACCAAGAACTACTCTGCACCTTACCACCACCAACTCCCCAAACCATCTTAATACCAAGCTCCTGACACACCTCATACTCAGGCGTTGGAACATCATCAAAGTCTGGAGAACGATCACCACCGTTCGCAAAGACATCAGGCCTAAGCTCACGAAGTTCTGCAGCAACACTGCGATCGGAGAAACCTTCTTTGTGGCTTGTTACAACAACCCTATCAACACACTCAAGCGCTTCAAGAATCTCTTTACGCTCCTCTTCAGGCATGAAGGCCTTCCCTTTCTTTGCAGCAAGCCACACATCATTATTCATAATAATAACTAACTCATCACCTAATGCTTTTGCAGCCTCCATAAGACGCACATGACCAACATGAATCGGATCAAAACCTCCTGAAACTGCCACAACAACCATGCTGCTAAAGATAAATCAAAGCTTAAAAACCTTTTCCCTGCACAACCTTGAGAAACTATAAAAAGAAAGAAAGAATTCTTTAGGTATGAATAATATAATGGATAGTATTCGAGGAGAGATGCCTCCCGGGCATCTTGCAAGAAAAGTAGCGCAAACAATACCATATGTTAACATTGCAGCATTATTTGGTATCGGATACTCCCTTTTTAGTCCTACAGTAACTCAAGATTTACGAGTACATAACTATTCTGCAAATGGAGCGACAATAAGAATTTCTGAACAAGTAGAAGAAAGAAGATACCAAATAGGACGACCCACACAAGAACACATACTCAGCACACAAATGAGCGTATCCTTAAAGAGCGGCCTTGAGTGTCGTGTGGAAGTCGAAGGGAAAAAATGGATGGTACCAGAGGATTTACAAGCAGATTCTACTCAAATATATCGCAGAGGAGCAACAACTCAGAGAATGCCTTTTGAACAAGATATACTCG
>CAZDJS010000061.1:0-5580 GCA_964505795.1 uncultured Methanosarcinales archaeon | reverse complement strand
AGTATATTGGAATAGCTAAAGACTCTTAAAAGGGTTTGTAAACTACTCCAATGCGACAAAGGCTTCGTCACTAACGTTCCGGGTCTTTGTCACTCAATGCGACAAAGGTGAGTTACATCAGTAACTAAAAAAAATGAAACAAGCAAATCAGAAAATAGGGTTTTTTGCAATAACTCTAGTAGTAGTTTTTCTTTCATTTAGCATCTTTTTCGCAATATAGTTACCAACCACCTTTGTTACCGCCAAGGGGCCGCCTCGGAATTTCCGGGGCGGTTCATTTTCTTCTCTTGAAAAAATAAATAAGCAGAAGAAGAACAACCACAATAGCAACTATCACAAAAGGAAAGCCACTACGTTCTTCAATAACTACATCACGAAAAAGCTTTTGTTGCGTAATACGCTCAGAACCAAAATACACTCCAACATCATAACTCTTACCAACAACAGTATCTCTTGGAACATAAGGAGCAGGAATAACAATCTCCTGAGAACCCTTAACTTCTTGAGAAACAAGACTCGAATTATCAAAAAAAACTTCAACAGCAACAACTGCATCTACACTCTCAACAGTAGCGTAAAAAATCCCTTCAGCATCATCAAACTCTAAACCAACAAGAGAAACATCACTCGAATCAACGCTCTCATCAATAATCACTTCATTACCACCTGAAACATCATCAATACTTAAGGAACGAGTCAAAGGCTCAGAAAAACCAAAAATCGTGTTCGCAGTAAGACCTAATTCTTCCCCATTCATATTTTCAACAATGTAAGGAATAGTTCTTGTTTCACCAGCACGAATAAGATGTGTGTTATTATCTGAAAAAGAACTTTGTCTAAATTCAAAATTCGTGAAAAAAAGCGCGTCTAAAGTTCCACCATTTTCAAGAGTATAAGTTAAAGTATTTGTTTGCGGATAAAAACGAGCTTCAACAAAAGAGACGTTCATCGTAGGAGCAGGAAGCTTCACTCTGTCAAGCAATAAGACTTGCCCAGAAAGACCTTCAATATTCGTGTAGGTTTGCGCATAACGAACAATAAATCGCAGTTCTTGTTCAGCACGACTTCGAAGCGACTGAGCAACATTTGCCATCTCACCACCAATAGCCTCAAAGCGACCAATATTAGATTCAGCAATAACAGCACTTAACTCTTCCAAGTTCTCATTAAACACAAAGACAGGAGAACCACCACTCAAAGCAGTCAAATCAACTTCTTGAGCATTTACTAAAATCCCCCAATCATACAACCCTTCAGAAAACATCTTACGAGTCATAGCGTGTGCATTCTCCTCAGGAAGATTACGAATACTCTCAGAATCCACGTTTTCAAGCATACGAACAGGAAAATACCCGATTACCAAAGCAGTATCAAAACTACCCACACTCGATAAAACCGCGTCTTCATTTTCTTCATTAATAAAAATAGGAAACAAATTATTCTCGAGCATATAAGGAAATGCAGCGACTGCTTCAATACCAAAACGATCATAAATTAAGACCACTCCTTCCGGCTCTGCACGTTCAACTAAAGCTGATTGCAAGTCAGAATATTCTTCGTATAAGATTTCTTCAACAGAAGCATAGCCTCGAACCTCCAACAAATTAGCATAATTTTTTACAACAGGACGGCTTTGCTTTTCTAAAACAAGAACGGGAGTTTCTTCTGCAATAGTTTGTGACTTAACGTTAGAATCATATAATGTTTCAAAATATATGAAGCGATTCTCTGTATACGCAGAATAATACGCTCCTAAATACAATTCTTGCCAGTCACGAGAGTTAGTAATAACTACATCTGCACTTACGAGAGGAAAGGCAAGTAAAAAAACAAGAATAATTACTAAAGATTTTTTTCCCAAAATATTCCCACCTAATCAAATGAAAAAGAAGTTACATAAAAAGCTTTCCTACAAATCTGTAGAAAATCTTCGTCGGTACTTGAGGATTGACAATCTAGGTTGATGTCCTTGAGCTTTTACTTACTTCGTTTTTTTGCATACACGTAAGCAGCAACAAGCACAAGCAATAAGAGTATAAGTGCCATAGCACCAGTACTTTGAGTGACTCCAACTACCATACCTGTTAAGAGATTAATAACTCCTCCTTCGGTTCTAAATGGAAGTGTTGTTGAAACTTTCTTAATAAGCAAGTCTTCGTTAGAACCATAAGATACTTCAATATCAAAAAGATTATTTTCTTCTAAATCAATCTTGTCAAGCTCAAGAGGAAGATAAATGATGTCTTCACTCAGGCCAGTGAGTACGCCGTTGCGAAAAATACTTTCTTCAAGACCATTTACGATCATGTCATTAACTTGTACACGTACGTGAACTGTGTCTTCGTTAGGATTATTCAACGTAACACCGACACGATTCATCCCAGTAAAATAAGCAGCATCAACTATTTCGAGAGCTTCAAGTGATTCACCAAAATCACTTACTTCAACACTCATTCGAAACGGAGGACTATAAAGGTCTTCCATTGTTAAGAACGTATCAAGTGAATTAGGTGCGCTTCCATAAGAAGTAAAAAATTCTGCAAAAGTGCTATTGTCGAACTCAGAACCAGGAATGCCAACACTATAAGAAACAGGAAGAACTTCTCCTGCTCCTAAAAAGATTGCTTCCTCATCAGAAACACTGCCGAGTTCTCGCTCGCTCAAACCAGTCTTAACCGAAATAGTGCTGAGCATGTATAAAGCGGAGTTTCCTGTGTTCTCAAAATACACTACGAGTTCTTCACTTGCAGGATCGTAAAGTACTTGTTGAACATCAAGCGTTATTGTTAGTTGTGGCATTGGGAAAACGGTTAATGAATAAATTCCTTGATCGCGACCAACAGCTGATTGTCCGAATTTAATAAAAACACTAATTGAACGATCACTACGTTCACGAATTTGTTCTCCAACGACAGACAATTCATTACCAACAAGAATAACTGAACGAACATTATTATCTGCAAGAAAAGAAAATGTTTCCTCAGGAAGTCTGTTTTTCCCAGAAAGTAAGACTGGATTGCTTGTTGTGAAAAATTCTGCTTCCAAAACAAGTCCATCAGCCAAAACGACGTTGTTCTTGTTCGAAAGACGATTAGCTATATTAATATTATCAGCAAAGATATTTCCTTCATTGACTCGTTCAGTAACAAATGATTCTATTTCTGTCCATAAATCACGTCTGAATTCGCCAACAGCGATGACTTCTTGAGCATCACCAAGACTAGCGCTTATTGCATCAACGCTGACTTCATCAACAATAAACACCCACATGTTGTTTTCTTTTGCAAAACTGGCAATACTCAGTGCTGTACGAAAATTATCTCTTGCAACAAGAAGAAAACGATCTTCTCGTGCCAAATCAATATTCAAAGAATCGGAACTAACTTCTTCTTCAAGGTTTACTCCTGCTGCTTCTAATTGCGTATTAATTGAGGGAATGTATTGAGTTGCACCCGTGTAGAGTGTGACTTCTGCGTCACTAGGAATTTGTCTTGTCACGCCAGATATTGCTCCTGAATTAACGAAGATGCTTTGTTCAGTGTCTAAATTACTGCGCAATAAGACTGAGTAAATGTCCACCCAATCGCGAGAATCAACAACTGACAAAGGATCTGCAGCGACAGGAACAACAAAAAATACTAAGGTAAAAAATAAGAGAATTATCGTTTTTGTAGTATTTTGTATCATATTTTCCTATTCCCCGGTAATTATAATTATATACTGACATTTAAAGCTTTTGCTGTTGGGATTGTTCTTTTTTATCAAAAAACGTTGCTTTTTTCACTCCTGAATACTTTTTCTTTATCTCTTCTTTTTAGCACTAACACGTAGTGTTCTCACTCTCAAGTGTACGGAAACTGTTGATGAAAAATAACAATCTTTTTAAATGATTATTTTAAGATTAGTAGTACAGTCCTGAGACTGAGGTGAGATTTCTCTTCTTAGTCGAGGATAAAAAAATATTTTCACAAATTGTGAAGAGGTAGACGACAATGAATAACAAAAAAACAGTAATGACGACGTTTGCGGTTCTCTTAGCGTTGGTATTTGCGCCAGGTTTCGCTCTTGCAGCAGAGCCAGGTGAAGCGAATATAACAGGAGAACAGGACAGAGGAGAGTTTATTTTTACAGCGACAGATCAAACAATAGATCTTGAATCCGGTAATATAACGGAAGCTAATCTTACAACAGAGATGAGCACCTATCGTTGGACTGGTCTCTTTGGTACAGCCAGCGGAGATATTGTTCTTGGAGATGCAGCTGACAACGTTCTCTTTGATTGGACAGCAGTTGGACGAACAGTCTTTGCAAGTACAGCAGCCTCAGTAGCTTGGGCTTCATTGGCAGCAGCATCAGCAGCTGATATTGAAACAGCGTTTCCATTTACAAATACAGGATCTGACAATGCAACAGGAACTTTTGCTGGAACAGCCGCTCTTAATACAGGACTTTTTAACATTGCTGGAGCAGCACGAGCACTAACCTATGATAATACTGGTACTCCAACATGGGAGACTTTAGCACTTGACGATGCAGGAACTATTGTCTTTGCAGGTCCAGTTCAATCTAGTGGTACTGCATACAGTGGTGACACAGTTGACTACCAAATGATCCTTCCAGAAGACGGAACAGGATTTAACGCAGCTCCACAAGCATACAACTTATGGGTTGAGCTAGAGTAAACTTTTTTTCCTAAATTTTTTTTAACTAAGTTTTAGAAAGTATTAAAAAGGAAAATAACAAAAACCAGAACACTACTGAATAATAATCAGAAAAAAGGGTTTGAGGTGGAGAAAAACACGATGAAAACAAACAAAACAAACATAATGTTCGTTGCATTCGCATTATTTGCGGTACTCTTGGTACCTTCTGCTTTAGCAGAACCAACAGGAGCTAATGTAACAATCGGTCCTTCTGAAAGAGGAACAGCTACAACAGCGGAAACAGTTGATACTGAAGGCGGAAACGTCACAGAAGTAAACGTCTCAGGAACTTCAATTACTGGTCGATGGGCAGGTTTTTGGGGAACAGTTGAAGGCGGAATTGCATTAACAGACGCAGCTGACAACGCATTCTTTGAATGGACAGTGAGCAACGTTACAGGAGCAGTTGTTTACGCAGCAAGCGCAGCAGTAACAGATTTCAGCACCTTAACAGCAGGAAATGATACTGTAGCACCAGCATACGTTCAAGCTGACGTTACTGACAACTACAACAATACCTTCAATGTGACAGACACATTTACTAGTGCATCACTAAACATTGCAGGCGCGCCATTTGTTACAACCTTAGGCGGAGCAGGAGCATTACGAACCTACTCACTTGCTGATGGAACAACACACATCTGGGCAGCAGAAGCAGTGCAAGACTCTACAGGATTCAACACAGAAACTGTTGATTACCAATTGCTTGCACCAGCAAACAGCGCAGGTATTACATACACCTTTTATTTAGAACTACCTTAAATCGTGTATAACTCTTTTTCAAACCTTTTTTTTTCTTAATTACTTATGAATTCTGACTGTTCAAAATAGGCTCTGTCCGGAATAGTTTTTGCTCGTAAGAGCAGTATTAAACAAG
>CAZDJS010000060.1:0-5776 GCA_964505795.1 uncultured Methanosarcinales archaeon | reverse complement strand
AGCCATAAAGATGTTGGATACTCTTTTTGGTATAGGGTATGAGGATAACAGCTATCTTGCTAACAGAAATAGTACTATAATCGTTGGCTCTAATGTCCAGAGACATTATAAGCACGCATTCTTCGGCTCTCAAGCTACACAGATGGAATTAAGCGGTCATGACATGTTTATTACAAAAATAAAAGACGGATATCTTATAGAAGTATTAACATCGAAAGGAGAAAAATTACTACAATACAGTAATTTTGTAGGGTCTACTGATGAACAAATAGAAGAAGCAAAAAAAGTGCAAAAACCAGTTCAACAACAAGATTCTCATGACACGCTTCTTATTAGCACCTGCAAACATCCTTTGAGTGAGTTAGAATACGTGCGCCCTATTCAAAATATTACGGGCGGGCGAATCATTCATTACACAAAAATCCAGAGTCAAGATATTAACAATGCTGAGCGCATCATCATTTGCGGTACTGCCTTACAAGACATGGAGTATTTGGATACTTATGAACGCTTTTCTTGGTTGAAAAATTACAAAAAGCCCGTTCTTGGTATTTGTGCAGGTGCGCAGATTCTTGCACAATATCTTAACATCCCCTTAAGCAAACAGTGTGAAATAGAACTCAAGCGAATAACGCTCGAAACTCCTCTTGGCAAAGTGGAAGAAATCTATCTTATTCATCAAATCAGCACAAAAGAATACGTGTTTCAAAAAAACAATATGATTGGTCTTCTTTTTCATCCCGAAGTACGAAACAAAGACCTACTTATAAACTTCAAGCAAAAATAAATAAAGTCAAAAATTATTAATAACTAGAAAAAAAATACTATTTCTAGTTAAACATCGAGACGAGAATCAACAACTCTTGCGGTCTCTCGTAAACTCTCAAGAGTTCTATACACATTACGCTCAACTCTATCAACCAATTCTTCCACAGAAGAAAAAGTCAATACGTATTGCCCGTGATCATAATCAACAATGCCTGACTCCATGAGCTTGTTGAGATGATGAATCACTGTCCCTCGTGAAAGACCAGTCATCGCTGCAAGATCATCACTACTAAACCCAAGACCTTCTCGCATCCCATGCATGAGTGTTATGAAAATACGAAAACAGCTTTTATCTTTATCACGAACAGAAAATAAGCCTAAACTCGCTCCAATTGCTTGAAGCATCTCATTTACGTCAGGTTCGCGGGACTGACGTATCTTCATAATCGTAATCTTTCGAAAAACCATGAAAGAAAAAAAAAGAATACGAGTATATAAATATTCCTTAAAAAATGAGATAAATAAACATAAAGCTTATAAATAAGAAGAAATTAACCCATCCTTGTTGACTTAAAGTCGACGAAGGTGATGTATGGTTAACACTCAAGAAGATCAAAACGAAGAAAATAACGAACAAGATACTAAACAAAAACAATCAGCTGAGCAACAAGAGTCCGCTGAACAAACAGAATCAATCGAACAAGAGCTCAAAGAAGATTTGCTCAGACTCCAAGCTGAATTTGATAATTTTCAAAAGCGAATGCAACGAGAACAAGAAGTCTTTCGAAAGCACGCGACAGAAGGACTCATTAGAGAACTCTTACCAGTCATGGACAACTTTGCAATTACTATTAGTAATAACAAAGAAGAAAACGAATTTAGTAAAGGAGTCGAATTAACTTTTGCACAACTTGCTGAAATACTTCAAGGACAAGGGCTCGAGAAAATCGAAGCAGAAGGGAAAAAATTCAACCCGCAAGAACACGAAGCACTCATGACAAAAGAGTCAGACAAAGAGCCAAACACAGTCATAGAAGTCATGCAAGACGGATATACAATCAACAACAAAATAATCAGACATGCTAAAGTAATTATTAGTAAGAAGGAGGAATAAATATGGCACAAGAAAAAATTATTGGAATCGATTTAGGAACAACATTTAGCGCAGTCTCTGTGCTTGAAGGAGGAAAACCAGTCATCATCCCAAACAGCGAAGGTGACAGAACAACACCTAGTGTTGTGAGCGTCACAAATGATGGAGAACGCCTCGTTGGAAGCTCCGCAAAAAATCAAGCAATAACCAACCCAGAACACACTGTTCGCAGTATTAAGCGATACATGGGTGAAGACCACAAGACAAAACTTGGCGATAAAGAGTACACTCCACAAGAAATTAGCGCCATGATCCTACAAAAACTCAAAGCAGATGCTGAGAGTTATCTTGGACAAAAAGTAGCAAAAGCAGTTATTACTGTTCCAGCATACTTTGAAGACGCTCAAAGACAAGCAACAAAAGATGCAGGAAAAATTGCAGGACTTGAAGTCTTACGTATCGTGAACGAACCAACAGCAGCAAGCCTTGCTTATGGACTTGATAAATCACACGACCATACCATTTTAGTCTTTGACTTTGGTGGAGGAACCTTTGATGTTTCTATTCTTGAACTTGGGGATGGTGTTTTTGAAGTAAAAGCAACAAACGGAGACAACCACCTTGGCGGAGATGACGTTGATCAAAAAATCATTAATTTTCTTGCTGAAACCTTCAAGAAAGAACAAGGCATTGATTTGAAGCAAGACAAAGCAGCATTGCAACGACTCAAAGACGCAGCTGAAAAAGCAAAAATTGAGCTTTCAAGCAAAACAAAAACAACAATCAACCTTCCATACGTTACTGCAGACAATAATGGACCAAAACACTTGAATGTTGAATTAACACGAGCAAAGTTTGAGCAGCTTATTGAAGATATTATTGAAAAGCTCAAAGTACCAACACAACAAGCTCTCAAAGACGCTGGAATGAAAGCAAGCGAAGTCGACAAAATCATTTTTGTTGGTGGAAGTACAAGAATCCCAGCAGTACAAACATTAGTAAAAGAAATTACGGGTAAAGAAGGAGATAAATCAGTCAACCCTGATGAGGCAGTCGCTCTCGGAGCAGCTATTCAAGCAGGAATCCTTGCTGGTGAAGTCAAGGACGTGCTCTTACTTGATGTAACCCCTCTCTCTCTTGGTATAGAGACGCTCGGAGGAGTTATGACGAAACTTATCGAGAAGAACACGACAATTCCGACAAAACAAAGCCAAACCTTTAGTACAGCAGCAGACAATCAGAACGCAGTGACCATTCGTGTCTTTCAAGGAGAACGACCGATGGCAGTAGATAATAAAGTACTTGGACAATTCGACCTTGTTGGTATTCCACCAGCTCCTCGTGGAGTTCCACAAATCGAAGTCGCCTTTGATATTGACTCGAACGGAATTGTCAATGTAAGTGCAAAAGATCTTGGAACAAACAAGGAGCAAAGTATCAAGATTACTGCAACAACCAACTTGTCTGAAGAAGAAATCGAAAAGATGCGTGAAGAAGCAGATAAACACGCTGCTGAAGACGAAAAGCGCAAAGAAGAAGTTGAAACGATCAACAGCGCAGACTCAGTTATTTACTCAACAGAGAAAATGATGAAGGAGTTTGAAGGAAAAGTTGATGCTTCTGAAATCGAATCGATAAAAAAAGAAGTTGATGAACTTAAAAAACTCATGGAGCCTGAAAAGAAAGATGTTGAAGCTCTCAAGAAACAACTTGAGAAAGCAAACGAAGTCATTCAACAAGTAAGTACGAAACTCTATGAGCAAGTCGCTCAGCAAGCACAAGGCGCAGAACAAAATACCCAAGAATCTGAAGGCGCAAAATCTGACGCTGTTGATGCTGAGTACGAAGAAGTCAAAGACGACAAGAAGGATGACGAAAAATCCGACAAATAACTTTTTTTCCCTTACTTTTTTAAATAAGTGGTGAAGGCAAGAACTATGGCAAAAGACTATTATGACATTCTTGGAGTAAGCAGAAGTGCGAGCAAAGAAGAAATTAAAAAAGCCTATAAGAAACTTGCAAAAAAATACCATCCCGACTTAAATAAAGATAATCCTGAAGCTGAAAAAAAATTCAAAGAAGCGAATGAAGCAGCATCTATTCTTGGCGATGAAAAAAAACGCCAACAATACGACAATATGGGTCACGATGCTTTTCGTAGCGGTGCTCAGAGCGGAGGATTTAACCAAGACTTTTCTGGCTTTGGTGATGTCAATGACATTTTTGATATGTTTTTTGGTGGTGGTTTTGGGGGTTCTCGCAGACCACGTAAACCACGCGGTGAAGACTTGCGCACAGATATCACAATTACACTTGAAGAAGCAGCTAAAGGAGTGAAAAAGAATATTAAGATTCGTAAACGGGCTCGTTGTAAAGAATGTAATGGTAAAGGCGGCTCAAGAGTCGAAACATGTCCTACTTGTGGTGGTCATGGTGTTGTCAAGCAACAAAAAAGAACTCCGTTTGGAGTTTTTCAAAGCACAGGAGTATGTCCTGAGTGTCGTGGAGAAGGAGAGATCGTAAAAGATATTTGCTCATCTTGTGATGGAGCAGGAACAAAAGCCGAGACAAAAACATTACAAATTGATATTCCTGCAGGAATTGAAAATAATAGTCAATTACGCGTTAGCGGTGAAGGAGATGCTATTGCTCGTGGCCAATCAGGTGACTTGTATATTTTTGTCACAGTTGAGAAACACCCTGTTTTTGAACGTAAGGGCGATGATATCTTTCTTGATGTTCCAATAACATTTGCTCAAGCAGTTCTTGGAGATACTATAGAAGTTCCTATCCTCTCGGGAAAAGCAAAAGTAAAAGTTCCTTCAGGTACGCAAAGTCACACAACATTACGTCTTCGAGAAAAAGGAATGCCTTCAATACACGGTATGTATGGTGATCAACTCGTCAGAATTATCATCGACACACCAAAAAAGATAAACAAGCAACAAGAAAAAGCCTTGCAAGAGTTTGAAGAAGCAAGTAACGAGAAAAACCCGATTAGTTCTCTTTTTGGAAAACTCAAAGACTATCTTGAAAAATAAAAAGAAGAACAAAATAAGATTTTTAAAAAATTATTTGTTCTCACTCTACAATAACTAATTAGAGAAAACTATTTAAAGAAAGCCACGTTCCAAGAAGTAAATATTTGGAGGAATACAATGAGAACAATACTAATCGCTACATTTTTACTCTTTCTTGCAGCTTGTACGCTACAAGGAACCGCAGTAGAACCCACAACACCTGAAGAACCAGGATTTTCAACAGAGCCAGAAACAACTGCTAACGAAACAGCAGAAACAACTGAAGAGCTCGGAGAACCTGTTAAACCTGTAAATGAATCAGGATACGAAGGAATGTCACTCTCATATGTTGAGGGAGAATTAGTTGTGCTTTCACCTGAAGCAGTCGACCCAGATGGAGACACTGTACAATATTTCTTTGGCGAACCAGTCGGAGATGATGGTCGTTGGCAAACTCAAATTGGAGACGAAGGAGAATACCTCGTCGAAGTTACTGCAAGTGATGGCGACCTCCAAACACAAAGCGAAGTTCTCTTAATGATTTTACGAGCAAACAGGGCACCACTTATTGAGTGCGACGCAAGAGTTACACTTCAAGAAGGCGAAAGGTTCTATGTTGGAGACTACTGTGACGTCACTGATGACGACGGCGAAGAAGTTGTTGTGCAATATAGTGGATGGCCAGGAATCTCACGATACGTCACAACATATGATGACGCTGGCGAATATGTCTTAAACATCATCGCAAATGATAAGCAACACACAGTTCGTGAAGAACTGCCAATCACAGTTCTCAATACTAATAGAAAACCTGAATTTTCAGGATCATTTCCTGAAAAAATTGTAGGAAAAGAAGGCGACGTATTAACAATTGCTAAAGACGGCGTTGTTGATC
>CAZDJS010000059.1:0-5969 GCA_964505795.1 uncultured Methanosarcinales archaeon | reverse complement strand
AGAGAGTGATTTTTTTCAACTAGAACAAAAAGGATATTTGCAATTCGATTTGGTTAACATGCGACAACCTGGCATGAATGCAATCACCTCTGGATACATCGTGACGCCAAAAGGCAATGGTCTTGTACGAGTCGCCGAACGTGCACCATATTCAATTAAGATGTGATTTAAGCTTCTCGCCGCCTTTGATTCCAAAATCAAGCGTTCGTATCGGCCAAGGAATTTGTATTCCAGCTTTATCATACGCTTCTTTGATTCGAATTATCGCATCATCTCGTGCTTTATGATAATCTTTGTTTGCGTTATTAAAAGGAATCCAAATACGAATCATCAACACAATACTCGAATCACCAAATTCTCTATAAAAAAGTTCAATACCTTGAACATCTTTCACCTTGCTGAGCGCTTTTTCTGTGACTTTTTTTACTTTTTTGAGATCTTCAGCGTAGGAAACGCCAACTTCGAAATCAACTCTGCGTTTTCCCATAAGAGTGTAATTGATCAAAGGATTCTCAATAATCATCCTATTCGGGATTTCAGCAGTTTCTCCTGAAGGAATTTCAAGCTTTGTCGTTCGTAAACCAATACTTTTCACTCTTCCTTCAAACTCTGCAAATTTAATGAGATGTGTTACACGAAAGGGTCTTCGAAAAGCAAGAATTACTCCTGCAAGAAGATTGGCTGCACTGTCTTGAAACGCAAAAGCGAGAGCAATACCTATAATACCTGCTCCAGCAAGTAAAGAAACTACTGTTCGATCCCATCCAAGAATATTAAAAATAATAACAAGGCCGATAAGAAAGACAACAACTCCAACCAAAGCACTCGTCAAAGAATTAAGGGTGTTGTCAAAAGGACTGCGCTCCATCAAACGATACGAATACTTTGCGCTAAATCGTGTGAGGAAATAAAAAAGTATGAGAACAAGAAAAGCCCAAAAAAATTTTGGCGCATAAAAAATAATCACATCTACAAGCGTAAAAAAACGCTCTTGAATGAATTGTAAAACTAGTTCCATAAAGACTGAAAATTGTTATGCTATTAAAACATTACGAAGTCTAAAGTTTTAAAAACAATCATTTAGTCTTTTTATCATCGCCTCTGTAGCTCAGCGGTAGAGCGTCTGCCTCGTACAACCTTTTTGGCTTCGCAAAAAGCTTGGCCAAAATTCGTAGGTTTCCTCCTACGTCGTCAAGCCTACAGCCAAAGAACAAGGTTTCGAGTGAGCAGAAAGTCGGGAGTTCAAATCTCCCCAGAGGCTTGTATATATTCAAGTAAAAAATTATTTAACTTTTATTCTTTAAAGACAAACAAAATAAACCACACTATTACGAAAATTCATAAAAATAACTTTTTGTGAATAGCAACACGAATTAAAAGAACTTACAAAAACCCCATGACTTATTTTTTACCAGTATTCTTCTCAATCTGTGCCATACAAAGAGAAGTCTGAGCTTGCAACTTGTACTGAAATGCTTTCGAACTCCCAAATAATCCTCCCACGAAAACACCAATAACAAAACCAAATGCTAACATTAACCCATCCCAACCGAATATGAATACTGCCGCTACAAGTCCCAAAATAGCACCAGCAATTAAATAAATCACAAAAATAAGTTTTGCCTGCCCATACAATGACTTTGCAAATTGTTGAATGATTTTGTTATCATAATCTACCATACACAACACATCTATTATAAATTTAGAACTTCTTTTATAAAAAATCTTTGTTTTTTGGAAATATCACAATTAGTTTTTCAAATGTTTCCAAGAATCTAGTTCATCTTCTTATACATATCCCATGCTGTTTTTGCCATCTTTAATGCTGGTGATTTTCTTGCAAGATAACTAAGCACCATGTCTGGCACTCCTGCGTCGAGTGCTTTTGTTACAAGATTGTCTGGTTTTGTGAATCTATGGCCCTGCTTGTAGCGGTATTGTATAACGTTTCCTTCACTAAAGTCTTGTGGTCGTTCTGTGATGATGTAGAGTTCTCCATTAAATTTTTGTAGCCAGTCTTTTGCTTGTGGTATTTTTGCAATTGTTTCTTCGCTCTCTTCTGAGAGATACACGCCTATGGGATGTGGTTCTTCGCAGTTTCTTCCTGCGAGTATGTCAAAAAGTTCGTTATCAAATCGTTCTTTAATCACACTGAAGTCTTTGTTGAGGTGTTTGATATTTTGTCCTCTTGTTAAATACTGATAGACTCGAAAGTATTCCATGAAAGTATTTTGTTTTTTTATTTCATAAAAGTTAATACGAGTTTTCCGGAAAGTTTTCGGTTCAAAATCGAAATTCAAAGATTACTTTTGTAGAATATTCTTGACCAAAACTGTTTTGAAAACGAAAATTACCAAAACGATAATCTGCAGAGATGTTTTCGTTTTTGTACTGCACACGAAAGTTTTCTTTTTGTAATGTGGCTTCGAATTCTTCTTTATCATGAAGATATTGAACTCTTGCATTCCAATCATTTCTATTCACACTCAAACTCGTTGCTTGCACATGCCCCTCTAGCATCTTTGTTTCAAGAACACCATACTTGTTTCCTAGTTTGTAATGCGTTTCCAATCCTCTCTCGGTTTCTCGAGCTCTCGTTTGTAATTGAGTTCCTAATAATTGTGTATTAATTGCAAGAGTGTTTTCAAAATTATTTTCTCGAAGATCGCTGTAAACACACGAAGAAATAAAAGTGTGCTCAGTGCAAAAAACAGAATTGATAGCATCAGGACTTATAGTAACTTGAGCAGATGCTTGTGATGCTGCTAATACAGTTGCTGCAAGAAGAGATTTCATAAAGTATTAAAGAAACATTCTATTTATAAACTTGTATGGCTAGTCATCTCGAAAGCGCATCTCTCGTCGTTTTCTGTTATAACTAATCGCTTGCTTATGTGTGCTGTCTCGTATTCTTCGTAAATACAGCATCATTTTACTGTCTTTGCCAAAATTGTAGGGTTCTGCACGTCCAGGTACATAAAGTTCTTCTTCTCGTTTTGCTATTGACACGACGGGTATTTTTGCTTGTAATTCTCTCATCGCATCAAGTGCTGCTCGTAATTGTCCTTTACCACCATCAATCAATACTAAGTCAGGGAAGTCTTTGTTTTCTTCTTGTAATCGTTTGTATCGTCGATAGACCGCTTCTCTCATCGAAGCAAAATCATCTTGTGTGGTTCTGTCAAGAAGGAATCTTCGATATCCTTGTCTGTCTGCTTCTCCATTGACAAAGCGCGTCATTCCTGCCACTATTGCTTCTCGTCCAAGGTTTGAAATATCAAAACATTCGATGACTCGCGGTGTTGTTGCGAGCTTGAGTGCTTTTTGTAATTCTTGTGTTTCTTCGTGTTCATAAACGATGTTTTTCATCGCGAGACCGAGCATTTTTTTCTTTTCTCCGCGTTGCGGTGTTGTAAATTGTACTTTTCTTCCTGAGAGCGATTCTAAATAATGAAGGATGCTTTCATCTTCTATTTCTCTGTTAATGATGATTTCGTGCGGTATTTTTCTTGTGAGATAATATTGTGTAAGAAAGTCTTCAAAGACGGTTTCCATGTATTCAAAACTGTATTGTTCTTTTCCTTTAAGAACTCCTTTTCGTATTGGCATAATAACAATAAATGCAGTATTTTCAAGAATTTGTGTTGCGATGACATCTTGATCTTGATGTCGTATCACATCGACTTTTTGTTTTTCTTCGAGGTGCTCGAGTGCTTCTATTTGGTTTTTGCACTCAAGCGCAAGTTCGTAATATTGTCGTGATGCAGCGAGTTGCATTTGTTCTGTGAGTTGTTCAATAATTTTTTTTGTGTCTCCTTTGAGAAGATTACGTGCCTTACTTACTTGTTCTTCATAATCTTCCTTACTAATATTCTCAATGCATGGTGCACTACATAATCCTATATGATAATTGAGGCATTCTCTTTTTGGGAGCGTCTTGCAGGTTCGTAGTTTGAATATTTTGTTTGCAAGATTCTGAATCTCTCTTCGTTTATAGCCATCGGTGTAAGGACCAAAATATTCTCCTTTTTTTGTAATTCTTCGTGACGTGATAAGTCTGGGGAATTGGTGTTCAGTTAATTTCAGATAGGCAAAGGTTTTTGCGTCTTTAAGATGAATATTATACTTTGGCTTGTGCTGTTTGATAAGTTTGTTTTCAAGTAGTAATGCTTCTACTTCTGTATCTGTAATAATATATTCTGTTTTTTTTATTCGTTTGACAAGGTGTTGTGTTTTCGGACTCTTATCAGAATTATTATAGTAACTTGCTACTCTGTTCTTAAGATTCTTTGCCTTACCAACATAAATAATTTTGTCGTCAGCATCTTTGTGCAAGTACACTCCTGGTGCATTAGGAAATCGTTTCATAACTCATCACATATAGCGTTTCGCCTTTTTTAAAATGGTTTTTTAACTCTCCTTCGCAAACAAAACCTTTACGCTCGTACAAGGATTTTTCTTCTTCAAAAACAAGAGCGGTTGTTTTTCGAAATCTTTTTTTGAGAACTTCATCGATTATTTTTTCGTGATCGCCAAGTGCGTCTCTTATCTCAACAAGTCCGGAAACATCTCGTATGAGTGAATATATTGATCCGTCTTTTGTTTCGTGGAAGCTGTGTGTGAATTCTTTATGATGGCCTTCTTTTATATATTCTTGAGCCCATTTTTCATCATACTCTGGCATTCCTCTTTTTTTCCAATACTCCGCGAGTTTTTTTGCAATTCTCATAACATTTTCTTCAAGAACATTCCTGTGTGTGTTTTTGTTTTTGCAACTTCTTTCGGCGTTCCTTGAGCGACTATTTTTCCGCCACCGTCACCACCCTCAGGACCTAAATCAACAATGTAATCTGAACTTTTAATCACATCAAGATTGTGTTCAATAACATAAATGGTGTTTCCTTTATTCACAAGTCGTTGAAGCACTTCAAGAAGTTTTTTTACATCTTCAAAGTGCAGTCCTGTTGTTGGCTCGTCAAGAAGGTAAACGGTGTTTCCTCTTTTTTGTTTTGCGAGCTCACGAGTGAGTTTGATTCTTTGACTCTCGCCACCACTAAAGGTCGTTGCCGATTGTCCGAGTTTGATATAATCAAGACCAACAGCCGAGAGAGTCTCGAGTTTTCTTCTAATATTGCTATGATTCTGGAATGTTTCTAGTGCTTCTTCAACACTCATGTTAAGGATGTCAGCGATATTTTTTCCTTTGTAAGTCACGCTAAGTGTTTCTTTATTGTATCGTTTTCCTTTACAATCTTCGCACTCAACATACACGTCTGGAAGGAAGTTCATCTCAATTTTTATTGTTCCATCTCCTTGACAGGTTTCGCAACGTCCTCCGGGTACATTAAATGAAAATCTTCCCGGTTTGTACCCTCGTGCTTTCGCATCTTTTGTACTCGCGTAAAGTGTTCGTATATCATCAAAAATTTTCGTGTATGTTGCAGGATTGCTTCTTGGTGTTCGTCCTATCGGATCTTGATCGATGACAATACAATTATCGAGTTTTGGAATAGTAATATCCTTATACTTACCCGTTTGTTTTGGTTCTTTACCAAAATGTTTGTCGAGTACTGGAATAAGTGTTTGGTTCATAAGAGTACTTTTTCCTGAACCTGAAACTCCCGTGATTGCACAAAGCACTCCTGTCGGAAGTTTTATTGTTACATTCTTGAGGTTGTTCTCTGAAGCTCCTGTTATGGTAATCCATTCTTTTGGCTTTCTTGTTGTTTTTGGAGTGGATATAGATCGTTTTCCACTGAGATACTCTCCTGTGATAGACTTTGCTTTCATAAGTTGTTTTGGCGTTCCTTGCGCAGTGATATGACCTCCATGAATGCCTGCTCCTGGCCCCGTATCAACGACGTAATCCTTGGTGACATCGATTTCGATGATCGCTCCGTACGTGTTAAACCAAACATCTCCAACGCCTGAGCATTTGATCAGGAAGAGGCTTTCCCCGGAGAAGAACC
>CAZDJS010000058.1:0-6019 GCA_964505795.1 uncultured Methanosarcinales archaeon | reverse complement strand
ATCTTGCCCATTTTGCTCATTATCAATCCCATCAAACTTGAGTGTTGCATCAACTTTGTGCAAGGCATCGTACTCTCGGTCGGCTTCCCACTCAACTTCGTACTCATTCACCTTATCTTTATATCGTGTTTCAACAACATCATAGCCTCGAGATTCAAAATACTCTTTGAGCAAAGAATAAAAGGCTTGGTAATCAAATTCACCCTTGTAGTGAATCGTTTTTGACATTGCAGTAAGCGCCATACAATAATTTCAGGAAAGATTCTTTAAAAAGGTTATTAGGCAACACGTATCGCATCAAGATTTCTTGGACTAAGAGTCTCAATATGAAAATGTTTATGTAAAGCCCTCGCCAAATTCAAAACAGCTTGTGGTTCTCCGTGATTCACAATAATCTTTTTTGGCTTAGGACTCACACGCTTCACAAAGTCAATCAACTCTTGATTTGAACTATGACCTGCAACTTCAATCTTTGAAATCTCAAGCTTTAACTCAACAGTCTCAAACTTTCCTGCGACCTTATAATTAAATTCAGTAATTCCTTGTTGTATACGACGACCTAAGGTTCCTTCGGCTTGATAACAACTAAAGAGCATCGTGTTATTCTTATTATCAGCAAGTTCACGCAAGAAGTAAACCGCAGGACCGCCATTAAGCATTCCTGAAGTTGCAATAATAATACAAGGACCTCCTTCTTCAACAATATGTTGTCGTTCCTTTTGCGAACCGATTCGTTTAATATTATCAGCCAAAAAAGGATTTTCTTTATGAAAAATTTGTTTACGCATATTATTATTCAAAAACTCAGGATACGCCGTATGAATAGCAGTAATATCCCAAACCATTCCGTCAATATAAATAGGAATTTCCTTCATTTTCCCTTCTTGAATCAAGCGTTGAATGTAGACCATTATTTCTTGACCACGACCAGAACCAAGTGTTGGAACAAGCACTTTTCCCCCACGATTAATTGTTTTTGTAATAATTTCTGCAACATCACGATCCATCTCACTTTGCGGACGTAATTTCCTATCAGCAGCGCCATATGTTGATTCTATAAGAAGCGTCTCGAGACGAGGAAACTTATCTGCGCTTTTAGCAAGAAGATGTGAATGAGCATATTTCATATCAGCCGAGTACAAAATGTTATGAGCACCATTTCCGATGTTCAAATGCACCATGCACGAACCAAGAATATGACCACTATTATACATAGTTAAACGAACATCAGGCGTAATATCAGTTACTTCTTCCCAAGCAACAGTTACTGAATGTTTTACGAATTCTTTTACATCATCAGCAGAATAAATAGGATTATTTCCTTCAGCAACCGCTATCTTCACAACATCTAATTGCAATAAGGCACTAATATCTCTTGTTGGAGCAGTGCAATATACTGGTCCTCGAAATCCCATCTTGTACAAATAAGGAATGAGACCACTGTGATCAATGTGAGCGTGACTCAAAATAATAGCATCAAGTTCTTCAAGACGAAACTCAGGAGCTTCAAGATGAGGATAAGGATTTTCGCTACTACTAATATCGATGCCACAATCCATTAAGATACGAGACTCTGGTGTTTGTACAAAAATAGCTGAACGACCAACTTGACGAGCAGCACCTAAATACGTGATTCGAATCCATTCTTCTTTCTTCTGACGAAGCCAACCATTATAGACTCTCTCGCCTGTTTTGTGTAAGAACTTTCTGCGATACTCACTATTTTGGTATAATACTGAACGAATACTTTCAATAAGATTCGATTTGATTGGTGGTGTTCGAGAAATAAGAGGAACCCACATCGTTTTTTCTTTAATCTTTTGTAAATTCTCAGCTTGTTTTCCAATAGCAATACCAGGTTTTTCGACTTCGATTGCAACTAAGCTTCTTTGTGGATCAAATTGTATTTGTCCGACACCAGATTCTTCACCAAGAATTTCTCTAATGAGCTTCTCCGCGAGTTCTACTTCTAAACACATACTCGGGTCAGGTCGTAGTTCAATTCGTTTTTTAACGACACCAACAGTTTTTCTTACGATACCACCATCATTTAAAAAAAACTCTTTATCATCAGTGTATAATACAATATTTGCTGCTTCATAAGCAACATCAGTAATCTTCTCTTTAGGTACATTCTTTAAAATCTCTGCTTTTATAGACAAAATACATCCCTCCGGATAAGTTAAAAATTATTTTAAAATCGTGAGTTAATTTCTTTTTCAAGAGCATGTCTTGTTCCTTGTGTGTTAATGACGAAAACGTCAAAACCATTTCCGGAAGCAGAGTCTCGTTGTAAAGAAGCGTTGAGTGCTTTTGTGACGAGTTCGATTCCTTCTTCTTCGGACATTTCTTTTTTGTAGTGTGATTCGAGAACTCCAAGTGAGAACACAGAACCAGAACCAGAAGCTGTATAATCAGAATACTCTTTGAGTGCTCCGTCAGGCGAGATGTCATACACACTGCCTTTTACTTTTCCGTTCTTATCAACGCCACCGAGTAAGTAATGACCAATAGCATATGATCCTCTGAGTAAATTATAACTCCAACCAGCAAGTAAGTTTGCTGCTTCTTTGAGTGTAGCGTCTCGTCCAGTACGAATACGTTTGAGTTTCATCTCGCTACGTAAGTACTTTGAGATGAGTTGCACATCAGATACGACACCTGATACTGTAAGTACCATATTGTCTGCGACAGGCCAGATTTTTTTGAAGTCTTTTCCAACAATCATATTGCCAGCAGTAATTCGACGATCTGCTGCCATAACGACGCAATCTTTACAAACTACTGCAACAGTTGTTGTTCCTGTAGATACTTTTTCATCCATTAATTTTCACCAAAGAAGTATTATAGAGGTTGATGCACCCATATATAAAAGTTGTGCCTCAACTCGCGTCTTGTGCTGACGCGAAAACTTCGCCAATAACTTGATGCGATTGCGAAGAACCAACTTGATTAAAGGTTATCACAATAGGAACTACAGTTTTATCACCATCAGCAAGAAAATAATCAGTTCCTTCCAAGTCAAGAACGACAGTATCACTTACTTGAGCGTCATTGACTGTTATACCGCCATCCCAATTTTCTGTTCCTAACTCCTCAGTGCCTTGATACGGCATTCCTTCTCCTGAAGGTGTTGCAATATTAGTAATTTGAATAGGAACACCATAGCCGTTAAAGAACTTCAAGTGCACTTGACCCGATGAATCATCAGCAAGTAAGAGAAAATCAGCGCATTGCAGTTGCACGCCAAAGTCGCAACGTTCAGGAATGTATTGTTGCGGATTCAAAATGCCAAAGTAAGCAAAAGCTCCTATTGTTATAATGACTATAACGAATGCCCAACCATAGGTTACCAAATATTCAAGTGCTTGTTGTCCTCTCATTGTACTCTTGTAATAACCTCCGAATTATAAACATGATTGAAACCATCAGCGCGTTTCTTTATGACTAAAGATACGGGAATTGATGCGGACTCACCCTTAATAAAAGGACTGTTTCCCGCATCACTAATATGACATTTCACAGTGAGTTCTTCTGAAGGATCCCATTGTCTGAGAGGATCATCTGTTTCCATAGCATTAACACCAGTTAGACGATTATTAACATCAGCAAACTCATCAGCAGTTGTGTGAATAAAACTAAAGGAATCATAGTTTCTTGAACAATCGACTTCTTGCACAAAAACAGAACGACCAGTAGACTGTCTCATTGTAAGTACGAGTAAACCCGCTTCTTCACCTGATAACTCAATAGTTGACGCAAAAAAATCAACACAAGTAATGTCTTCTTCAAAAGTGCATTTTTCTGCAATAAAAATATCAGGGTTGGAGACGCCAAAAAAGCTCACAGTACCAATCATAAGAATGATAACAATAAAGGCCCAACCATAGGTTGAGAGAAACTCAAGACTTGCTTGCGCTCTCATACTTACTTCTTCCTCTTAGCTGTTTGTTTTGTTTTTTTAACTTCATCAAGAATATCATGAATGTGTTCTCGTAAATGAAGCACGATGCTTGTTAAGATAAATAAGAATGCAAGCGTTAATACCTGAAAAGAAAACATCATTGTAAGAATTGCTTGTTCTCCTTCTGGTGCTGAAGTGATTTGCACTGCCATGAATGACGACACTAAAGCAATAAGTATCACTGATATTGAGATTGCGTACTTGTGTTGATGAAATTTCATTCGTGTCATACTATACCTCCTCTTATCTTCTAACTCTTTTCTTTTTTAACATTATCCTATTTGTAAACCTGAAAAAATCCCTGAAAGTAAATACGAAGAAAGAAAATACACAACAAGTGAAACAATAACATACATCGGAGCATATTTTGTTACACCAGACAAATCTCCTTTTTCAATAACTGAAGTAATAAAGCCAGAGCCTCCTGCAATAATAAGCAGAGCACCAACGCTAAAAAGACGAAAATCAAAAGCCTCAATATCAGGAGCAGAAAGTGAAAGTCCACCTGCTTGTCCAGGAACTGAAGTCGAAGCTACTTGCCCCATAAATCCTTGAATAAGAAAAAATAATTGATACGAAAGCGCAAAAAGAACAGGAGCAACAACAGTCACAAGAGCACCAATAAATATCATGTACGTTACAGTTGACGCAACTAATTCTTTTTTGAGCATCTGCGTTTTTTTCAAATTATCAATAACCCTATCAATAACTGTTACGATCTTTCCACCACTTTGAAACTCACTAATAATAAGTTGAAAGTTTCTTCTCAAAATAGGACTTTCATATTTTACTACAAATTCTTTAAGCGCGCCAACAATCTCATTTCCTGTCATGACTTTCTTACTCACAAGACCAATCTCATTAGCTAAAATCCCAAATTCCGGCTTAATAGCATCCCACAGAGCTTTTTCAAAAGACATTCCACCTTTCAGGTTTGTTGAGACTAACATCAAATAATCAGGAAGTATTCTTTCTAACTCTTTTGTTCGATTATAGATTTTCATACTAAAAATAAAATGAAAAAAAAGAATTGCAATAGTTGCAAAAAGAGCAAGAATAATTATTGCGCTAAAAAAATACGCTACAAAAGCAAGAAGAGGATTAGAAGTGGAAACTTCAGGAACAACAAAACCAACATAAATAATAACAAAAATTATTGCGACAACATAAAACATTATTCCAAAGAGTTTGTATGGTGCTTCTTGGTATCCTGCTTTTGCACAATACGCTCGAAGCCCTGGTCTAACAGAGTCGAAGATTAATGCTTTTCCTATTGATTCTAGTATTGATGCCATGTTATATGTTTACGTTTGGTCGTGATGATTTGAATATTGAGACAAACACGAATTCGATGAAGACGAGGAAAAGTAAAATAACCATGAACAATCCAAGCGAGATCGAAACGTTCAAAAAGCTCACAACAGTAATAAAAAGAGTAATCCCAAGACTTGGAACAACAATAGCTAGGAGCATATAAAACATAGTCAACCCGCTAAGTTTTTTTCCGTATCGCTTTATTTCAATAAGTTGTTCTTCAGCTATGCTATCGAGTGTTGACTCGAGAAATTGCGTTACATCAACACCAATTTTTAATGCATTAGCAATTTGAAAGATGATTCTTCGAAAATTTTCAGAAGGGCTGTAACGACTTGCTTTTTCCATCGCTTCTTCAAGAGGAGTTCCTAATTCAATATCACGAACAATTTCCTGAAAATACACACTTGCAATACCATAACTTCTCGAAGCTTCAACAATAGCATTCACAAGAGGAGTTCCTGCATTTAATTTCACTAATAAAAAACGTCCTGCGAACAACACTTCTTTATCAATGTCTTTTGCTCGCTTATGAATTTGAATATCAACTTGACGTTTCATTATTTCATAAAAACAAAAGACTGCTATAACAAAAGCAGCAGGAACAACAAAAATATTCCATCCGAAAGTTAGACTAAGAAAAAAAATACCAACAGTAGCACCTGAACCGAGCACAAGAGCAGAAAAAAATTTTTCTTTAAGATATTCTTCGGGAGTTTTATTAATATGAGCGATAATTAG
>CAZDJS010000057.1:0-6097 GCA_964505795.1 uncultured Methanosarcinales archaeon | reverse complement strand
GACTAAGAAATCCAGCGGCGTGCCCTAGTGTGGAAATGTTTTCTATTTGGGACAGGGCCAAAAAAAGGTAACGTTTAAATAAGAACAAAACCGCTTATAAATTAAAAAGAGGTGTAGGCGTGTTAGAATTATGGATACTCAACAGTATAGTACTACTTGTCGTTATATTATTGGGAATTCTCGTTTATCAATCCTATAAAAGAATCCACGTTCTTGAAGAAAAAGTGAAAAAGTTCTCTACAGAACACGACATGGACCATCAATTAATGGATATTTTCTCGGGTCATATTGACACAGCAAGAATCCAGTTCTTAGCAGGAAGAGTATTTCATTTTGCAAAAAAGAAATACGAACTACATTCAAACTCTTATTCTGAAATACTTGAAGAATTACACAAGAACGATACGATTGAAAAAAACATTCGAGAATATCTTATTAACTTTTTTGATGAAGTCATAACATTACTTTACAAAAATACAAAAAACATCACAGAGGAAGATAAGAATAATCTTCGAGAAAAGGTTCGTTTACTTGCAAGCATCATGGAAAAAGAGTAAACTATATTGCGATAAGTCCTGAAAAAACAAGTATTGCATACACGATAAGAAATACTTCAACTGCAAAAACACCATATTCTAAGTAATTGAATTGTTTCCAATAAGAAACATCTTGTTCTTGAGAAGAAGAATCCGTTTCAAAATAAGAAGAACCTTGAGTCTTTTCAAACAATTTATCGAGCTCACTCTCATACCCTTCTTCTGAAGTAGTATCAGTATCTTCTTGACTCTCATTTTGAAAAGAAAAGAATGATTCTTCTTTTTCTTCTGGTTTTTTCTTTTTTATTATGTCGAGTAATCCCATAGTATCATTTCCTTCTTCTTACTAATATATATGCTGTTAATGTACTCCAAATAACGAGTATAAGCAAGAGTATTGCGCGCTTGAGTACCGCAGTACTGTCAAAGAACTCTGCTTTCTCAACAATAACTCTCATAGGTACAAAACCCACTAAAGTTCCGTCTGAAACGAAACGAATCGTATAATTACAGGCTTGTTCCTTACCTGTCGTTTGAAAAGTATACGTTAAGGTCGTTTCTTCAAAAACATCAATATCGTAGCTTCCCGAAACCGAGTCTCGCAAACACTCAGAACTCGAAACGAGTTCTACTTCAATATTATTTATTGGCTGATCACCAATGTTTTCCACTAAAAAAGATATTTCTTCTCGAGAGTTAGGTTCAATATTAATAACAGGAGGATATTCTAAAACTCTAATTCTGTTAAGAATAGAACGAGGAGTAATAATAACATCTATCACTTTGCTTGCTACTACTGACTCATTTCCTCTAATATCAACAACTGCAGAAATCGGCACTCTGTAGGTTCCAGGAGCTTCAGTATCATATGATGCGATTTGCACCGTTCCTGAATAATTAGCTCCTGGAGATAAGTTACCAACAGTATGAATGCTAAACTCCCAGTCTCGAGGAGCATCAGGAACAATAGAGAGGTTCGGCGCAGTTACAGGACCAATGTTTGAAACGTTAAATCGTATATCTCCTGCCTCTCCTTGCTGCAAAGTAATATTTTGCGGTATCTCTAACTCTATATTGATCGCTTCTGGAAGCACAGGAGCTTCTGACTCTTGAACTAATGAAGGAACTCCACCGCCGCCACCACCGCCACCTGTTGATGGCTCAGGTCTCGGACTAGGGCTTGGATTAGGCTCTGGTTCAGGTTCAGGTTCCGTTTGATTTGTTGGTTCTGCAAAAGGCGCGAAGACCGAGAACGAAGTAAGATTTGGAGAAATAATAAGTCGTTCTGAAGGAGAGACAAGAGTGAATAAAGGAGTCCAATTACCATTAAACCACACAGGCCCAGTACTATTTGTGGAATTTGAAACATTTGTAGAGTTTGGAGGAATACCAAAAGTCCCATTATAGCGATAAATACTGACGTTATCAAGTACAACAAGATTCGGAAGCGACTCGTTATAAATGAAGTTTATTTGTGCCTGAGAATTATTACCTGAGGATAAGACTTGTATATATTGCCCAATATCTTCAAAGCCTGGTGCGGGCGGTCCGGGAGGGGGAGTTTTCACTCCTGTCATAATGGCATCTCTAAATTCTGACTTTATACGTGCTGATGAAAAAGAGACATTCTCTAAAGAAACTCGTGAATTACTAAATGAAGTAATGTCTTGCTGATCATTATCAAAACGAACATCAAAAAAGAAGACTTCACTATTATTGGTAATGAGAGCTCCGAATTCATTAATAACAGCTGAATTCTCAAGAATGGTAACTGTGCTGTTTTCAATACAAATACCATAATAAAATTCTTGTGTACGCAAAGATTCTATAGTGATATTTTGAGAATTTTTAATAGTAACCGCACAGGGCGTTGTAACATTATTCTTACTTCCATTTGTGACATTATCTCCATCTATTATTTCTGCCCCAAAATTAACAGTTACCCCTGACTGACTATCGACAGAAAGACAAGATTCATTAGTATCCCACGAAGAATCATTAAATAAATAATAGCCTGAACCATTAATATCAGAACAGGGACTAATAGAAATAATTTCTAAAGAAGGAATCGCATTCACAATTACGCGCTCCCCACCTGAAAAAGAACCATCAAAAAGTATCGGAGCGTTCGGACTGCGTAATCCTTCAACAAGACTTGTATTAAATTGATTCACAAGAGACAAAATTAATTGTTCTTTCATAGTAAGAATGGGAATATTAAGATGATCAAAAATTTCTCCTACAGAGATTAAATAATCACGAGTTATTGGATTTACAGAAATTTTTACATCATACGAACCATTAAGAAAAGTGTTGACAGGAGTAAAATTCGTGTTGTTAACACCAACTCTTTCAAGAGCAAGAAAACCAGGATAGGCTGTTCTAAGACTTGCAAGAGAGATATCTGACACTCCACAAGCTGGACTTGTGTTAAGAATACTTGTAATTTGTGGAGTAAAGTGCAAAACTGAAGAAGTGATGTTTCCACTATTACTATAATATTTTGCGTCTATTTGTTGTCCCAGACTAACGTTTGAATCACAAAATTGCAAGAACATATTAGGATTCACAAGATTTGCATCAGTAAATGAATCACTACCAGAAGTTCCGTTCATTCTGTCAAAAAAAAGTTGAGAAACTTCTGAATCGTTATACACGAAACCTGTTTGAGCAAAAACAGGCACTAATGAGAAGAGAGCTACAAGTAGTAACAAGCCATATTTTGATAGTATCTTTTGTTTATTCACCCTCACTCCCCGAATTTATGATGATTGTAAAAAATTTGTAAATGTTTGATATACGAAATCAAGTACTTGTGAAGTCATTGTTTGTTGTGGAAGAACTTTCTGTGAAAAACTGCTTGGCGCAGAAGTGTTAGTAATAGTAAAATTATATTTTTCAAGAAGCTCCCCTGCCTCTACAAAACGAAACTCTTGCCCGTTCTCTTGTTCTCCTTCCAAATAAAGCGCGTAAGAGCCTACATGATCTTCTACTTGTAAAAAAGCATAAGTTGGTGAAAATAGCTGATTATATGTTGGAATAAAAGCAAAACTACTATTTCCTGTAAAGTCAGTATTAAATTCAAGAACATTTTTCACTCGTAAACCATCTTGAACTGTGTCAAGAGGTCCTGGACCTGTTGTTCGATTATATATTTGTGTTGGGGCCATAAGATTAAGACCGTTTTCTTCAATTATTCTCACAGTCGCGTTTGACAAAATATCACCATCAGAGTTCTCCATAAAAACATCAACTTGATACGGGATATTTGCTCGAGGAAAATCATCAGTTAAAACTCCATCAATGCGAATTTGTGGCAAAGTAATAGGTAATAACTCAAATTGTCTCGTTGCAATATTATCTCCTTCATTACACTCAACAATATCATTATTGATATCAGCAGTCACTTCTACCGTGTATAAACCACTTTGTGCTATTGCAAGCCACTGGGTCAAATCTTGTTGCTGACCATCCGGAACTAAAGGCGAATTAACCGTGTAGGTCGTGGTAAAAACAACATTTGCAGGACTTGCCGTTTCAAAGATTCTTACTTGCACATCAAAAGGAGTAGTAACTTCAACATTTCCTCCTTGAATTTCCGTAGGCGCGGCTCGCGGATTATTAACTGTAGCAAGAATATCAAGCGTTTGACTATAATAAATAGGATCAGGAAGAACACTATTTACTGTGGAACGCAAGTTTGCACCAATACAGATTTCGTGATCTAAACCGTTAATAACAACATATCGCGTGTATGTATTTTGATCATTAACTTGAGCAGGAGTCACACCCGGAGCATAACTTCTTGGAAAAGAAGGAGTTGATAAGACTTCACCACCACTACAGCTAGCACCTGTTGTTTCTGAACAAACACCTACAACCATTCTTTTATCGCTTGAAACTCCAAAATCTGCATCGTTTGCACTCTTTGAAAAAGTTCCGCCTGTTGTTTGAAAAAATATTTGTGGCGTGGAAACTTGCACTTGATTTGAACCTTGTAAGTATGAGCGAGTAACACTATAACTTCCTCTGAGCCTTGCTTCAACCCCCGCAAATACAAAATTATTGATGTTTCCCGGATTAGCAGAACCTTCATATCCTATCCATAATCTTCCTGGAAATGCAGCTTTTCGAACATCAGGATTTGGAGTTGTCAATTCAGAAGGTGAAATAGAGAGAAAGCCAGGAGCAACAGTAAAACAACCTCCTCCTATATTATTATTAACATTAGCTAACGCAAGCGTTGATGAAGAATAAGAAATAAGAACGAATTGATCAACACCAGCAACGTTGAGTCTGTACGTGAGTCCTGCAAATTGAGGACCAACATCACATAATTCCAAGCCTACATTCGCATTTCCACCGACACCATCTTGATAGAGCGTTCCAGGAGATGCGCTTGTTCCTGTAAAGAATATTTCTTGTTGTCCTGTTAACTGATTTATACTAAATACGCTTGGCAGTAGTACTATGAATAGTATTGTTGCAATTGCTGCTTTTGTGAGTCTCATCCTTCTTTCTCCTTTAATTTAGTGCAAAAAATAAAGAAAACACTATTTGATTCATGGTATTTACGATTGTTTTTAATAAATCATTATTATATGGGGAACCACCACTTACTTCAAGCGTTGGGTCGATATTAATATCTTTCGATTGAAGAAAAACACCGTTTTGATCGTAAAAATTAATTGTAATATTTGATTCTGTAAATCCAAGACTGGTTGGAGTTACAATAAACTCTTGTTGTGTTGGTATTTGCTTGAAATGTCTCCTTTCTTTGTCAGTAAGACCAGAACCCGCTACTGTCGGATTCATAAGGAGATAACCGCCTGTTTCTTCTATTTCAACAAAACCAGGAACAAGCGAAACACCATTTCTTAATGTTGCAGTGATGACATTTGGCGCGCCTGTTTGTACTTGTCCAGCATCAAGTGACCCTGAAAAACTATCTGTTGCTATATTATACTCAAGAGTGAAAATATTCGCTCTCTCAACTTGACTCGACCATCGAAATAAAAAGTCATTTATTTGGTTCATAGTATTAACTGTTGTTTTTGTATTATCAAAAAGCAAACTAGGAGAAAGAGCTTTTTTTTGCTGGACAGTGGTATCTTGTGAGGCTACTGATAATAACTCAGAGTTTGCAAGAGTGTCGTCTTCAAAAAGAACCGCGACTTTAATTTGATACTCTGGAACCGTTGATGGAAGTACAGTCGGTGCGACAATAAATGTTTCTCTTCCCTGAGCGTTTGTTGTTCCAACAGAATAGGTTTCTGAAACAATTCCTGCTATTCTAAAAGGAATGAAAATGTTTTGTCCATTATCCTCTACAACTGCTACATCGACTCCTGGAACAATAGCACCAGTGAATAAATCTCTCACTTCTACAGTCATATTGTAAGGAAGCGCTGTTTGTGGAAAGGTCGTAGAAAGAATTCCGTCAATAAACACAGTATAAGTGAATGCAGGTCTTTTATTTATTGCAAAGAAATTATACTCATTCGGCACAGGAAGCATAAACTGAGCTACACAAGCAGTATTATTATAACAAGTCTGGTCTT
>CAZDJS010000056.1:5442-6202 GCA_964505795.1 uncultured Methanosarcinales archaeon | reverse complement strand
GCGATTGCTTGTTGCGTTACTGTCTTCCCTGCTCCAAAAGGTCCTGGAAGCGCAGCGACTCCTCCTTTTGCTACGGGGAAAAAAACGTCGTAGACTCTTTGTCCTGTCGTTAAGGGAATGCTCGGCGCAAGTTTTTCTTTGAAACGTCGTGGTTTTCTTACTGCTTGCGCGTGAGAAAGTTGTATTGTTGTTTTGTCTTCGAGCGTTGCTATTGTTTGCGTAACATCAAAACTACCTTTCTTAATCTCTTTAATAGTTCCTTCACTCGGACTTAATATCTTGTGAATAAAATCAAATTCTTTAACAGTTCCTAACTCTTCACCAACCTTGACTTTCTTTCCTACTTTAACTGTTGGAGTAAAATCCCACTTTTTTTTCTGGTCAATTCCTGGTGCATCGACTCCTCGTTTGATCATCGGTCCCATTTCTTTTCTGAGAATCTCGAGTGGTCGTTGGATCCCATCGTAAATTGAACCTAAAAGGCCTGGTCCTACTTCGACGCTCAGCGGTTTGTGCGTGTTAGTAACTGGTTCTCCTGGTTTGAGTCCTGTCGTACTTTCATAGACTTGAATGATAAATGAGTCTTCGAGGATTTTGATAACTTCTCCCATAAGCTTTTCATCGCCTACTCGTACGATGTCTGACATTGCGACTTGAATTCCTGTTGCTTCGACAACCGGTCCTGATACCCTGATTATTTTTCCTTGTTTCATGATTATCTCCTGTTTTATTTTAGTACGTCAACACCCAGAGCGCGTAT
>CAZDJS010000056.1:0-5432 GCA_964505795.1 uncultured Methanosarcinales archaeon | reverse complement strand
ATTTTTTGTTGCAGTCGTTTGCTTTGATTATTGTAGTTTTCTTGTGAAAGTATAATTATTCCTACATCTTTTTTGAGGAGGTTTTCGAGCTCTTCAGTTCTTTGTGCGGGAATTCCTACGAGTTCAAAGCCGAGCGTGAATTCTTCTGGTCCTACTGCGAGTATTGTGCTTGTCATATGAGCTCCTTCACCTCTGTTGTTGTGAGTCCACTGTATTTTGCTTTGAGGAGTATTCGTAATTGTGCGATTTCTTTTTCCATTGCAAAGAGGAATTTGAGTGGGTAAAAAGGACTCGAAAAGCGAATGTTGCTAAAGTGTTCTTGTTGTTTGTGTGTGTTGATTGTTTCATCGAGTTCTTGTGTTGTTCCTACGAGTTCTTGAATTTCTTTTTTGTTTGTTGCTTTTTCGAATGCTTCGTATGGTATTGTTCCTCCGAGTAAGAATAGTTCTTTGAACTCGGCTTTTTCTTCTTGCACTTTAAGGAATGTTCTTGCGTTCAAAAGGTCGACGTAGTGTCGTAAATAGTTGATGAATTCTTTTTCGTCTTTGTTATTGTATTTGAGTTGTATCTTGCTAAGTTGCTCGTAATAATGATAATATAAGTAGTTTTCAAGAGAGAAGAGATCGTCTTTTTTTTCGAGGACTTTGTTTGTGTCAAGCTTGAGCTTTGTGCAAAGATATTTGATTGCGTCTTCGAGGTCCATTGAGAATGCTCGTACAAATTTTTCTTTTTCATGACCAATAAGATAGGCTTTATAATTTTCTTCTCCAACTTTCTTACACCTGAGAATCACCATAAAATTATGAATTTGGTATTTGAGATAGTATTGTTCGAGAAATTCCTTGTTCTTCTTGGGAGCTGCTCGTATGACTTTTTGATAAATGTCACTTGCGTGTTCGTTAAGGAGTCGCTCGATAAGGTAGAATCCTTCGTAGCGCGTGTAACTCAAGTCAATGTTTTTTGCGTAGTTGTGCTCTTCCATGTATTTGAGAATTTCTTCAAAGCTCTTCTCACAGAGTTTTTCAATTACTTCTTGCGTATAGAGTAAGTGTTTGTTTGCGCTTATTCGTGCGCTGTGACAGGAGTTTTTTTTGAGTTGTAGTTTCATAGTTGCCTCAAAATATCTTGTTCTTCCATTACTTCATCAAGAAGATCGTTAATGGTTATCGTGACACTTTCATTCTCGTTTTCGAGTCGAATGCCAGTCATGTCCTCTACGACAACGTTTTTTGCAAGTTCTTTCATCGTTTTTTCGAGTTGCTTCGAGCACACGACACGTTTTGGTGTTATGAGCTTTTTTGCTTTTTTGAAGAGTTTTTCATACATTTCTGGAGTTTCAAGTTGTTCTCGTGCCTGCTCTCGCACTTCTTGTATGATTTTTTCTTGATTTTGCAAGGTTTTTTTTCTTGCTTGAGCGCGTGCTTTTGCTCGTGCTTTATCATCAAGCTCTTCTCGTTCTTGCTCGTACGCGGCGTATGCTTGTTCTCGTCGTTTTTGTGCTTCTTCTTGGGCTTTGTGAACTATTGCTCTCGCTTCTTCAGTTGCTGCTTCGCGAATGTTTTTCGCTTCTTCTTGTGCTTGAGCAAGGAGTTCTTTTTCTAACATTTAGATAAGACCCATTATGAGGAATGCTGTGACGAATCCGAAGATCAAGATTGTTTCTGGAAGTACTGCGAAAAGAAGTGCTTTTCCAAAGTTCTTTGGGTCTTCTGAAACAACACCTATTGCTGCTGCCATTGCTTCTCGTTGTGCAATTCCTGTTCCTAGTGCTGCGAGCCCAAGAGCAAGTCCTGCTCCTACTGCTACTAATCCTGTTGTACTAATCATTGCTTCTACTGCCATTTTTTTCACCTTGTCCACCAAATGCTTCGAACTCTCGTCCGCCGCCTTGGTAAATTTTGTGAAGAACTCCACGTAATGAAGCCGTAGCGTATGTACGAATCCTTCGAAGTTCCCCAAAATAATGTTGAATATGTGTCCTAAGGAAAAAAGAGTTACTCCTGCGATAATGCCGAGTATTCCGCTTTGAAAGAGCGGCACCGAGAACTCATTAATAAGAACTGCGATAGTAATTGATGAGAGCCCGACTGCCATGAGTCTTGCGTATGAGAGCATGCTTGTGAAAAAGCCCGGAATTTCTACAACTCCTGGCACTCCGTGTCCTCGATAGATGAAGACTGCGGCGAGTACGCATAAGAGTCCTCCGAGTACTGAAGTGATTGTTTGATTGAGGTATACTCCTGCTGCTATGAGTGCTACTCCTGTCTCAAGAATAATCCACGAGAAATTATTATTGAGCATATAATCAAATCCTTTCTTTGCGTTATTGATTGCTCCTATGAGAAGACCGAGGTTGATGTGGAGGAGTCCGAAAATAACTGCAATAATAAGGAGTTGTTCAGGATGATGACCACGAGCGAACCAACCATAATAAGCGCTGTGGAATTCAAAACCCATGAACTCCCCGTAGATTATTCCGAAAATGATTGAAGATATTGCTGAGAATTGGAGCATCGTACAGAATCCTGCAATTGATTTCATTGTTTTTTTGAGAATGCTAAAAAAGATGAGCGAGATAATTCCGTAAAAAACGTCTCCGAGTATGAATCCGAAAAAGAGTGGGAAGACGAGTGCGATGAGTATTGTCGGGTCTATTTCTTTGTATGAAGGAAGCGAGTACATATTGAGAAGTCCCGAAAAACTTTCAAGAGGTTTTGGTTGGTTGAGTTTGATTGGTGCGTCTTCAGTTTCTTCAAGTGTGAGTTCATAGGATTCTCCGAGTTCTTCAGCTAATATTCGTTTGAATTTTGTGAGTTGTTTTTTTGGAATGTATCCTGAGATGACGCTGAGTCTTGCTGTTGAAGAAAAGCTTTTTCTTGCTTCTCGCACTGCTATTTCTTTACTGAGTCTTTTTTCTTCGTTTACGAAATGTTTGTAATGTACTTTTGCTATTTTTCGCAGAGTTGTTTTATTCTTTTCGATTTGTTTTTTTTCTTGTTTGAGTTCTCTTTCAAGAGAGTTTTTTGTTCGTAGTTTAGGAATATAATATTCTGTGTAAGGAAATTTTGGTTTTTTTGTTGCAAAGAAGTATTTTTCGTTGAGTTTGAAGACTTTCTTGCACTTTGGTTTTTTTTTCGTGTAACCAATAATTTCTCCTTTTTTTGGTTTGAGCTGTTCTTGAACGAGGCTTCTTTGGTATTCGTCTTCAAGGCTTGCGAGCTTGCTTTTTGCTGTTCTGTATTCTTGATACTGTTTTGCTGTATGGTTGACTACTTCTTGAATGTCGTCCTTACTAATGATTTCGCTTGTTTCTTCCTTGAAACGATCAAATATTTTAAGCGTTGCTCGTATTGAGAGTATTTCTTTTGTTGGTGTTTGCAAATCCTCTTCATGTGTTGTTCCAAGAGGCTCGATAGCCTCAAAGTGAATCGACTGAAAATCATAGAGTGCTGTCGTGAGTTTCTTTGCGTCGCTTGCCTTGCAAACAACATGCGCCCGATACATTCTCTCTGATCTAAAGATTCTTCACACCTCGCACTAAGTCTTTAACAAGTGATTCTTTGAATCTGAATTCTTCTTCTTGAGCACTGAATTCTTCTCGTTTCTTCTCGTCTTCACGCTTTTTTTGTTCAATTTCTTTTTCAACTGATTCTGAGAGGAGGTCTTCTGCTTCTTTGTGTGCTTTTGCAAGAATATTTTCAGCATCCTTGTGCGCTTTTGCTATGATAGCATCGTATTTGTTTTCGATACGCAGAATTTTCTTTGTTAACATACGCGAGAGCGACAGGCACCCCTTTATAAAAATTTGCTCAAGATAACCTTATGAATTAAACCCACAAACTTCCGCGCCCTTCTTCGCTGCTGGTCTGTTCGCGCAGCGATCATGCCATTGCTTCACGTTCGGAAAATTATCCAACAAATCTCCTCTTCCATAGCCCCAGTCAAGGCACCCAACCCAAGGGAATGTCGCGATGTCAGCAATGCTATACTTATCGCAGAGGTAGTCTCGATTCTTCAGTCGTTCTTCAAGCACACCAAGGAGTCGTTTCGTCTCGTTCTCATAGCGCTCTTTCGCGTAAGGCAGGTCTTCTTTAGCGAACTTTGTAAAGTGTCCGAACTGACCGAACATAGGACCGACACTTGCCATCTGAAAAAAGAGCCATTCGCCAACTTCAATCTTCTTACGCTTATTTTGTGGAATTAACCGTCCGTATTTCTCAGCAAGATACCACAAGATAGCTCCTGATTCTGTGAGGACAAAATCATTATCGACAAGAACAGGAATTTTCTCGTTAGGATTCAGTTTGTGAAACCACTCCTCATGCTGCTCGCCCTTGGTAATATCAACTTTAATCGCTTCGTACTCACAACCAAGCTCCTCAAGCATAATAGAAACCTTACGACCATTAGGCGTTGCTAACGAATATAATTTCAAATCACTCACGATATCGCCTAAGACGGAATAAGAAGTACAGCCTTAAAGGTTTTATGAAAAAAGAAGTATGTCTTGAAAAAAATCTCATGCCAGTTTGTGCAAATCGCTACAGAATAATCTATCGATGAAAACAAGATAGTAATAATTTTAAAACCATAAAGCGGACAATTCAGAAAAATCATTATTTCGTAGTGGAACTGAATAATTCTTTAGATATTTCGTGAACTATATGAACATTTATAGCATTGCCTAATGCCCTGAATGCAGACGTCTCAGTTTCAGGAAGATTAATTCCGTCTAGGTCCTGAAGTCTTGCTGCTTCAGACTTTGTAAGATATCTGCATTCCCAACCTATAATAGGTAACTGAGTAGTATTTACAACCAGTGCTGGGGAAAAATTAGGTCGCTTTATTCTTATACCTGAAGCTCGAAACTGAATAATATTGGAGAATATATCTCTTTTTTCATTCTGGCAATTCCATTCTAATTTCTGCCAACTTGGAGGATATTTTCTTAGTTCCTTCAGAAAGGGATCTAATAGTTTTTTGTGCTTTTGATAGAATTCTCTATTACGCCTAATATAACTAATTTTCCAAGAAGGAAATTTACGTTCTTTGACTTGAGAATAAACAGGTAATAGAGCCATTGCTTCTGATTTTTTTGAAGTAAGAAACAAACGCTTTCCATAAGAACCTTTATAAGATTTAAGTGCGCTTAAAGAATAAGTATGAGGTGAGTTCTTTTCATAAGGATAATTTGCACCCCATTCCATACTCCAGATTGGAAATGAAGGTAAAGGCGCATCCTCAGGTAAACTGCTAATTATCTTTTGCCAAAGCATTAAACAATTTTTCTGATCTTGATTAATATATCTAAATTTATTTTTGTCAGAGTCCAATATAGAAGTTATATGAATATTTTTAGGAACAGAAGGTTTGGGAAACTTGAAATCATTCAACCCATCACGTGATCCAACTATGTAAATACGATTTCTTAT
>CAZDJS010000055.1:0-6220 GCA_964505795.1 uncultured Methanosarcinales archaeon | reverse complement strand
CGAGCAGAACTTGTCAATGATGACCAAGACGACGACTACGACCGTGGCCGACTCGATTATGGTACACTCGTTGAGCTCTACGACCCAAGTGGAAGTAATGACGATGCGGAAGAACTTATCTTCCACATGCCAGACACACAACTTGGCGCACAAGTATTCGTTGTTGCAGGAACTGTTGAGCGAAGCGACAGTGGTTCAGCTGGCGGCATCTCACGAGATGTAGTCAACCCAATCGCTGTTGGACTCGCAGTACTTGACGTCGACGCAGCTGGTATGCTCGGATCTGAGAACTTGATCATCGTTGGTGGACCATGTGCAAACTCAGTAGCAGGAGAATTCCTCGGAAACCCAGCTAACTGTGGTGAAGGCTTCGAGCCTGGAAAAGCAATGATTAGCGCACAAGAATTCGGCAGCAATGTCGCAATCCTCGTCGCTGGTTATGAAGCACAAGAAACACTCGGTGCAAGCTACGTCCTAGCTGACTACAGCACATACCTCGCAGACGTTGAAGGAAGCGAAGTAGAAGTTGTAGCAACTGACTTGAGCGACTTACAAGTAAGCAGCCCAAGTAGCGAATAAGCCGAAAGCTAACTTTTTTTCTTTTTTTTTCTTTTTTCTCACAAATATCATTCTCTACACTAGACACATACGCGTAGAGTATATAAACTTCTGAAAAACACTCACTACTATGGCACTTGTAGTCTTTCAAGATAAGAATATTAGAAGAATATGGCACGATGATGAATGGTATTTCTCAGTAGTAGATGTAGTTGGTGCATTAACTGAGAGTAAAAACCCTACTGATTATCTAAAAAAATTACGCAAAAGAGATGAAGAGCTTGCAAACTACGTAGGGACAAATTGTCCCCAGGTAGAGATGAAGACACCTACTGGTAAAAAAAGATTTACTCTAGCTGGGAACACGAAAGATATTTTTCGTCTCGTCCAATCTATTCCTTCAAAAAAAGCAGAGCCATTCAAACAATGGTTAGCGAAAGTAGGTTATGAACGAATAGAAGAAATACAAGACCCTGAACTCGCACAAAAACGAATGAAAGAACTTTACAGGAAAAAAGGGTATTCTGATGATTGGATTGAAAAAAGAGTAAGAGGAATTGCCATACGTGATGAGCTCACACAAGAATGGAAAATAAGAGATGTACGGCAACAAAAAGAGTTTGCTATACTAACAGCAGAAATTAGTAAAGAAACATTCGGGATGACACCAAAAGAATACAGACAATTTAAAGGACTAAAAAGAGAAAACTTACGCGACCACATGGATGATCTAGAGTTGATTTTCTCAATGCTTGGTGAAAGAGTATCAACTGAAATAACTCGCAGTAAAAACTCACAAGGATTTGAACAATGCGAAACTGCTGCTAAAGAAGGGGGACAAGTAGCTGGTACTGCAAGAAAAGATGCAGAAAAAAGAATAGGAAAACCAGTGATAAAGCAAACAAATTATCTAGAACTGGAAAAAAACGAACCAAAGGAGAAGGAGTTGTCCGAAAAATAGGACAACTGGCAATAAGAAATGAACCAATATGATCTATGAACCAATTAGAATCTCAATAACTTGTTAAAAACCAAGATCAGAACGATTAAACCTTTCACTACTAATATTCTTTTGGAACTGGAGCAAACGCTTGTATAGTGTGGTTTCACGGAGTGTGGAGAGCTCACGCTTCATTTGCTCCTCTTTAGGTGTTGTTTCCATAAAGAACTATGATGCCTTCTATTTTTTAATGTTTTTCATAAACCATCAGCTTGATTTCTTATTCCCCCGAATTCGGGGGAAAATGAGGATTGTGTTTTTCAAACACTAACTTGATAGTATTAATCTATTATTCTAAAATTATTAAATTCCTAATTAGGGCGAATTCGCCCCAATAAGGGTTCAACTTAATTAGTCAACTCG
Source organism: uncultured Methanosarcinales archaeon (assembly GCA_964505795.1). GTDB lineage: Archaea > Nanobdellota > Nanobdellia > Woesearchaeales > UBA525 > CAZDJS01. The sequence goes on along the minus strand of CAZDJS010000055.1, from coordinate 4,299 downwards.
CAGACCTGGAAGAAAACGAAGCCTTTCCGAAACAACAAAGACTATTTTTATAAAGAAATAATGCTCAATCATAGTATGGAAACTGTAACCATTCCAAAAAAAGAGTATTTGAAACTAAAAAAGCTTGAAATGATTGATCAAGATGTGCTTGTTCAAATAGAAGAAAGCCTTAAAGACATTGAAGCGGGAAGAGTACGAAGAATAATTTGAGTGATCTTCTAAACGTTTCTAAATTATCTTTGATATAATTAATTGTTTCTTGCTGATCTTTCTTGGAACTTACAGCAATAAGAAAAACAATACGCTTATTCTTGTAAATGAGATAGTATATTCTTTTGTTTTTCAGTCGTTTTTCTCTTAAGAAAGGGATTCCTAATGGTTTTCCACTAAAAGGATTATGAGATAATGATTTACTGAACTTCTCAATGGTGTCTTGAAGACCTAATTTTTTCATTTTTTTATCAAATGTTTTTGTTGAGAGTACAGTGAACATACATTAATCTAAAAATTGTTATTCAAGAAACTGTTTATGAAAAATCCGGAAAAAATCGTATGGATGGATGATTTACAGAAAATGAAAGACTATTTTTATAAAGAAATACTGCTTAATCATAGTATGGAAACTGTAACCATTCCAAAAAAAGAGTACGAATACCTCAAAACACACGCTAAAGATGTTGATTGGGAATTGGTAGAACAATTCAGAAAAGGGCTTGACGATCTCAAAAAAGGGAGATTCAAAGAGTGCTAACATACTTTCTATACTCTTAAGATTTAATCTTTTCAATTGTGCTCTGTTGAGTTTTCTTATCACTCACACCTACAACTAAGATGATATTGTGTTCTTCATAAACAAGAAAATAAATCCTTTTGTTCTTGATTCTTTTTTCTCTTAAGAATGGGACTCCTAAAGGCTTTCCCAAGTAAAGATTATTCTTCAAAGAAATAATTACTGCATCTAACTCTATTAATTCCGAATGCGAAAGTAATTTTCTTGCGTTTTTCTCAAAATCAGGAGCTTTAAATATCCTATTCATAAAGTCCTTATGAATTATTTATTCAAAAGAACTCACAGACCTTTCCCGAAAATCCTCCGAAACTACTTATACACGTTCTTTCTGTGTCCGACTTCAATAACGTGAATGATTAGCGTATCATCAACAATGTCTACAATAACACGATAATCACCAACTCGCAGGCGAAAATACTTTGATCCGACAAGTTTTTTCACATGAGAATAGGGTCGTACACGACAACGTTTCAGAGTAGAAATAATTCTTTTTCGTACTTGAGGAGGAAGCTTGGATAATTGCTTGTCTGCAAAATCTGAAAAGACAATATCATAGCTCATCGTAATGTTGCTTCGACCTCAGCGAGTGTTTTCACCCTTCCTGCTTTGATGTCTTCCTCAGATTTCTTGATATTAGCAAGAGTCTGCTTAGACAATTCCTTGGTGTCCTCTAATAAATCCCAAATAATATCTTCATAACTTTCTTTATCGTACATTTTCCGAGACTTAAGCTCTTCTAAGAGTTCTTTACTCACTTGAATAGAGGTTGCCATAGAACTAATATAAGGTTCTATAGTATAAATATTTTCTGTTTCGACCATGAAAGTATCACAGAACCCTTCTTCAAAAACCTATTCGTGAAAAAACCGAAAAGCCTCCAAACACTTAAAAACCCAAACACCCATAAAACTATCATGATTCGAATACTTATCGCTTTGTTACTCCTCGCAAGCCCAGTTCTTGCAGAAGAACTCGATAGCCGATGGGTGTATTACGGAGACACCTTTGAGAGAAATGATCTTATTTTTGTAGTAGAAAACGGAGGTTTTGATAATAAACTCCTGCTCTACGTTGACGACACTCCTTACATTCTTGAGATAGGACAATGTAAAGAAAACACGCAAGAAAAAGAAAAATACTGTATCGAAGAATCGGCGTATCAAGATGACACTTACGATGACAAAATACGTTACGAAGGAGGAGAACAACTCTTTGGCTATGAACTCGTGACCTACTCAGTCATTCCAGAACTCAAAATTGAACGATCAATAAGCCCAAACCCAGAATTTGACAAAAAATCAACCATCACAGTTACGCTTGAGAACGAAGGAGAAAAAACCATAGAGAGTATTAGGTACGCCGAAGAAATACCTCAATTATTACAAGTCACAGCAATAGACGGACTGATTGAAGATAATACCTATCGTTATGAGCTCTCAAGCATTGCTCCTGGAGTAAAAAAAACGTTTCAATATTCAATACGACCAAAAGAATACTTGAGCACCAGCATCAAACCAGAAGTGAGTTACGCCTATGAATCCTTACGAAAAGAAGCAACAGTAAGTGGTATCTCAATATCACTTTCAGAACCGGTAACGATTACAAGAAACACACAAAATATAGACTTAGAAGATGAAGGAAGCTACACGCTCATGATAGAAAACAAAGGTCAAGGAGAACTACAATCACAAATAAAAATTATAGTAGGAGAATTAGAAATTACAGATCTCGATTCATTCAAATGGAACAACAACGATTTAGTTCTTGAAGAAGAAATCGAAAAAGGTGAAAAGAAAGAATTTTCATTTAACTACAAAGCAGCAAGAACAGGAAATTATCCAATTCAAGCAACAATCACTGCACAAATAGATAATGAAGAGATCACAAAACAATATACTGACACGATAAGCGTTTCAGTAACAAAACTCAAGCCAGAACTTCTTTTTAGCAGAATCGACAACACCATTCTCGAAGGAGAAACAGCAACAATAACAGCAATTCTTGAAAACGAAGGAGACACAACTTTCGTTAATATCAAAGGAAAAGTAAGCGCAAGCTTTCTTGATAGAACAATACAATACGACAAAGTAATCGATGGACAACGAAAAGAATACGCAATAACAGCACCGAGTGTCGAGAAGAAAACAAACGAAAAAATACTCTTTACTGGAACCTATGAAACAAGAAACGGCGAACAATTTACTTTTTCAGACGAACAAACAATCAGCATTGAGCCATCAGACGAGCCATTCCTTATCGAACAAAAAGTTAGTAACACAAAACCTGAATTAGGAGACTCAGTCAAAGTAACCGTAAGTGTCACTAACAACAACAGACCACCAACAGAATTATTCATCGAAGACACACTTCCTTATCCCACGATAGGAAGAACAGACAATACCCTCAGTTTTGAGAGAGGACAAACAAGAGAAGCCTACATCTACGAATTCACAGTAGAAAACGAAGACCCTTTCAATATTACAACAAGAATCAGCGGTGATGACATCGAAGAAGAAAAATTACTGAGTTTTCAACCAATAATACCAGAAGTTGAAGAAGAAACACAACTAACTGAACAAGAAGTCGAGACTCAAAAAGTAGATTCAGAACCAGGATTCTTCACAAAAACTTGGAATTGGCTCAAAGGATTCTTCACATAATAAAGTCTCAAATCTTACATAAACTCAATACGACCTTTCTTTTCAAGAATCATAGCAACATCTTCAGGAAGACTTGTGGTGTCGCCAGGATTAAAAGGGCCAAAAATCGTCATGTCTTTACCAACAAACTTCGGAACAGAAACCAAAAACTTCACTTTCTTCTCACCAGCCTCAAGCTGAGGAGCGTTACGCTTCTCCTTAGGAGTATCTTCCTTGACAATTGGTTTAGCAACTTCTACTTCAACAGCTTTTTCCTCGGTAGCCGAGCTCTGTGTATCTTCGCTAACAGCAACTTCCACTTCTGACGCTGTCTCAGTTTTAGGAACGCCTTGCTCAATAACAAGCATCATTTCTTTCTTATGATGCTCAAGCTCACGAACAATACTCTCAAAAAAACTCTTTTCTCGTTCGAGCAAGACAGAACTGTCAATAATGCCACTATTCGTACGAGCCTTATTCAAAGAAAGAAGCAAGATCTTACGCTCACGACGCTCATACAACTCACGAATGATTTTTTTCGAATTCTCATACTCAATACGACCGCGAGAAGAGGAATCAAGCTTTTTCTCAGCAATAAAACTCGCGACATCCTCATAAAAACTGTCAGGGAGCGATTGTAAATCTTCACGATTCGATTCTTTGCGCAAAATATCAAAAAGGGTTTCATAGCTGATAATAAATGACATACAAAAAAGGTTCTTAGAATTCCTTATATACTTGTCGGGTACTTAATACAGTGTAGAAAATCTCCTACTGTCTTGAACACCATACTCGCAACCAAGAACACTCAAGACCTAGATTGCCTTGCAATCCGGTCTCAAGTGCCGACGAAGATTTTCTCCGACGATC
>CAZDJS010000054.1:0-6225 GCA_964505795.1 uncultured Methanosarcinales archaeon | reverse complement strand
ACTGCATCATAAGTCTAGTCGTTATTCAAAATTTCTACTGTTGTAGATTGTCGTTTATACTTTTGTTGTAAAATAAGTCTAGTCGTTATTCAAAATTTCTACTGTTGTAGATCTAAGTGCATTCAGCGTCCTCATGCTCTAGTCTAGTCGTTATTCAAAATTTCTACTGTTGTAGATGTGAAGACTGCTGCTAAGGCTGAGGCTTGTCTAGTCGTTATTCAAAATTTCTACTGTTGTAGATCGTGTTAGTAGTGATCGTCAGGATGCTTTGTCTAGTCGTTATTCAAAATTTCTACTGTTGTAGATATGCACAGGGGCACAACTATTCGAGTAAGCTTTAGATTAAGGAAAACTGCCTTTTTTCGCAAGAATTATAAACTACTGTTCATTTTTCTAACCAGTTGGTTATTTAATTAACCACTTGATATTATGGATGAACTCTTCAAAAACAACGCGTATAGGATATTGGAACTATTTATGGAATTCCCTACAAGAGACTTTTCTATTAGAGGGATTGCTCGGCAGTTAAACATTAGTCACGCGACAGTTCTCAAATACATTACAGAACTTCAGGGACTTGTTAACAAAAATGACGAAACATTATATCCGACATACTCTGCCAATACACAAAACAAAAAATACCAGTTCTACAAAAAGAACCATACCGTCTGGAATCTTATTAACTCTGGGATTGTTGATGAAATCCAAAAAAACTGCTTACCCTCCTCAATCATCTTATTTGGAAGCGCAGCAAAAGGGACAGATACAGAAAAGAGTGATATTGATATTTTCGTCGAATCTGAAGAAACACCAATAAATGTATCAAGGTATGAAAAAGCTCTCAAAAGAAAAATCAACCTTCTTTTCGAAAAGAATCCGGAAAATCTCTCAAAAGAGTTAAGAAACAACATACTTAATGGAACCATATTATATGGATTCATGAGATGATTGTTATATGAGCCGGAATTTGAGAAAATACCTTTACCAAAAACCTTTTTAAGCCTTTGACTCACAAAGATATTGGTGCGTGAAGGTGACTAAAGAGCAAACTATTAGTAATGCGTTATTTATAGCGGGTGCTCTCTTTTTTGTAGCAGGTGGTTTTCTCGTTATTATTTCTCAACCAGCACTTACGGGTGCTGTTGTGGGTATAGAGGTGTTTTATTCAGGGATGACGACCATGATTGGCTTTGTTCTTATCGTAGCGGCTCTGGCCATGGTTATTGCAGGTGAGATGGTGTTTCCTGAGCCTGTACGAACTAACTCTTTTCAACAAAGATTAGGTCCTAACTGGCAAGATTTCACTCATGATTTCACTCATTTTCAAAAAGGTTTTAGGACCCCTGAAGAGTTGTTTAAAAAACCAAGTAAAGAACAACAATTTCGTATAAAAAAACTTACAACAAATAGTGCTGCTGCTTGTCTTGAAACAGTTCTTGCGACTGTAGGTGTTGAGCAATCACAAGGCTATCTTGCACAACTTATTGGTCAATATGAAAATGCAAAAGATATTTTATTTGTCGCTCATAAAATGGGTTTACGAGCACGAAAACGCACGATACACTCTCTTAAAGACTTACGTCATCTCAAGAATCAATTTATCATGATTAATTTGGCTAAGGCACATCAAGCTAATCAATATCATCTTGTTCAAAGAGTAACAAAAGAACATATTTATTTAGTTGATAATATGAGACAAGAAGTGACTCGTCATGATTTTTTTGAATTGAGTAATAAACAAATAATTATACTTTCTGAATGATTCTCATTAACTTTAAAAAGAGCAAATTTTCATAGTGTTATATGCAAGCACAATTTTCTGAATACGATGCCGAAGTAATATCAGTTGAGGACCCTTTTCCTGAACATCGAATCATTCGCTTTAAACTTCCTGAACCGATTGATTTTGTTCCTGGCCAGTTCGTGCAAGTAATAATCGAAGGAATACCTAAACCAGCGAGTTTTAGCATCGCAAGCAGTCCAAACGATAAAGAGCACATTGAACTCGCGTTTCATACTGTTGGACAAGTGACGGGAGTTCTTGCAAAGATGATTCCTGGTTCGCACTGTAAATTACGAGGTCCGTTAGGAAGATTCACTTATGCTGAAGAAGACGCTGTTGCACTTGCTGGAGGTATTGGAATAACGCCTTTTATTTGTGCACTCCGTTACTTACGCGACAATAACTTGCCAAATAAATATACTTTACTCTATAGCGGAAAATCAAAGCCAGCATTGTTATATTATGATGAAATTGAAGAAATCGCAAAGAATCATGAAAACATCGATTTTGTCCCAACAATTACTCGCGAAGCACCAGAAGATTGGTCGGGAGAAACCCGTCGCTGCGATGCTGAAATGATTATTGCTCATGTTCCTGATTATAAGAAAAGAACATTTTATCTCTGCGGTCCAAAATCTTATCTTGACGCGATGATTGCAATTCTCAAAGAACTTGAGATTCCAGACTCACAAATCAAAAGAGAATTGTGGTGATTATTCCTTTGCTTGTTCCCATAAGAGTTTGAAATGTTTGATGAAATTATTAGTAACTTCTTTGCTTTTAATTTTTATAAGGATTGGTGATCCAATAAAGATGCCGATGACGGTAACGTCTTTATGTAGATTGATTGCAACGTGTGAAGCATCCTGAAGATAACGTATTTTGGTGTTCTGAGAATTTTCAAGATATTGCATATGGTTGCGAGCATTTTCTCCAAGTAAGAAGTTCCCTATGATTCCTTTATGTGCGCGTCTAGATTCAAGCCTCTTGAAGAACTGCGCCACATCTTCTCGATAATCTTCGTAGCGAGTAATTCCTATCACATAATGTTCTTCGCCTGCTTCGAGCTCTTCAGTTTGTTGGTTAAAGATTGTTCGTAGTCCTTCCATGCCGAGATAAACTTCGGTCTCGTGTTCTTCTTGGACTTGCTTCTGATATTTGATGAGGTCTGGTAGTAATTGTTCGACTTCTTGCTTCTGCTCTTGTAGTTCTTCTTCTTTACGTTTCACGAGTTCGAGAACTTGGTGAGGATTTGCTGCTGTGAAATGTTTTATCTTCTTTTTATAGACGTGGCTTGCAAGACCTTTTTGTTCGAGTCTATCGAGTATTTTATATGATTTTGAGGTCGTCACACCTGATTTGCGTACGATGGGTCCGGTGCTTGATTGTCCGAGTCCGAGCAGTGCTAGGTAAACTTTCGCTTCACCTTCTGTAAGTCCTATTTTACGCAGTATTTCTTGCATGTAATTGAATAAATTGCAAACTTTATATAGTTTCCCTTAGGGGGAACATGAGGTTTATATATATAAGAGTATTTTATAGTAGTAACAAAAAGAGGTGATTTACATGGGAGAAAATACGTATAAAGCATTATTGTTGGCAGCAGGAGTAGGACTTATAGGTTATCAAATAGGTCATGCTGTCAATGAAACAATATCAGAGGAAAAAAGAGAGAATATTGAGACAATAGTAGAGTCCTTTCCAAGCTATTATGAACCAGGAGATGGGTACTCTAGAACAACAGAACACGGAACGTTATATGAGACTGTGCTTAAAGACGTTGACGGGAAGCCAGGTTATGATCTCGCAATGATGTCACATCAAGGAAATTATCCTGCAGGTGGCTTTCAAGTGTACGCAGTCCCAGATACAGGAAGTATGCAAACAGTTGCTGAATACGATGGAGTTTGGGCTGATAAGGTCGCTAATGGTGACTTTGAAATAGTTGGTAAACAATACTTCGATAATCTTGAACAAAGTCAACATTGGAGTAAATAATTTTTTTTTATTTTCTTTTAGAAAGTATTTTCCTTATCGAGTTCGCCAATAATCTCAACAAGAATTTCATACTTGTCTTCTTTATCATATGCTACGAGCTTGTGCATGAGCTCTTCAATATTTGGCTCAAGCGTCTTCAAGTCAGCTTCATAATGACCTAAATCATTCTTCGGGTAGCGCCCATTAAGAGCGTAATGCGCTATCGCAATATAATGAAGGTCTTCTTGAATTTCGTCAATGAACTTGAATTTGTCGTGAACAATCCAAGGTTTGTGCCAAGGAAGTCGTTTACGTAATTTTCCAAGAGCCCAATTCTTCACTCCTCGCTTTACCGGCTCTGGGTATTCCTTAAGTTTCGTAACGAGGTTAGTAATTATTTCTTCAGGGTCGTAGAGAATCTTCGAGTCTTCAAAAAGTGTTCTTGCCTCTCCTTGGTAACGAAGTAAGTGTGTTTCATGCCAAGGCTTCACCCAACGCTCTCCCTTGTAAGGAATGTATTTTTCGCTAAAGAGACCTTCAAAGTCCTTAAGGTCGTCAAGCGTCACGACAGCCCATCCAATGTCTTTAAACGTCCATTGTTGTTCTTTCCACGTTCCCACTTCCCATTGTTGTTCAGGAAAAGGTCCGGGGACGTTACGCCAACGAATCAAATCGCCGAATTCTTTCTTCAAATCGTCGTATTGTTTTCTTTCTTTCACAAGAAATGCGTAATTAATGTCCGAGTTTTCTCGTTCTTTTCCCACTGCGTAACTGCCGTGAATCCAAAAAGCGAGGACGTAGTCAAGTCTTTCAACTCGTGATGTAATTTCTTTTGTTAATGAAGTAAATTTTCCAGAATCCATACGCTTAAAAAGAAGTAGTTTTATATAAGATTTGTGCCTAGATTATCTTAGAGGTGGGTTATGAAAGTAGTATTTTTTGAAGTGCACGATTGGGAAAAAGAATATTTAGAAAAAGAATTAGGTTCCGAGCACGAGCTTCAGTTCTATCTTGCAAATTTACAAGACACTAATTCTGATGAGTGGCGAGACGCTGAAGTTCTTTGCGTGTTCATTAATTCAACTGTTCCTGCTGAACTTATCAAAAGCATGCCGAATCTCAAATGCATAGTAACACGAAGTACAGGCTATAATCATGTAGATTTAGCTGCTGCTAACGAAAAAGGAATTACTGTTCTTAATATTCCAACCTACGGAGAAAACACCGTTGCTGAACACACTTTCGCGCTTATTTTGAACTTGAGCCGTAATGTACACAAGAGCTACTTACGAACCTTACAAGGAGATTTCCGCATTGAAGATCTTCGTGGTTTTGACTTGCAAGGCAAGACACTCGGAGTAATCGGAGGAGGTCATATCGGGATGCATGTAGTAAAAATAGCGAAAGGTTTTGGCATGCATGTTCTTGTCTCAACACGACACCCTGATAATTTTCTCGGAGGCGTTCTTCATTTCAATCATGTCGATATGGACACGCTCTTTAAGAAATCTGATATTATCTCGTTGCATCTTCCACTCACAGAAAGAACAAAACACTTAATCAACTCTGACGCGATCAAGAAAATGAAAGACGGCGTGATTCTCATTAACACGAGCCGCGGAGAAATTATTGACACTGACGCACTCTTTAAAGGTTTACAATCAGGAAAAGTTGGTGGTGCAGGGCTTGATGTTATTGAAGGAGAACAACTTGTTATTGAAGAAGCACAACTCCACAAAGATGCTGATCATAAAGAACATTGGAACTTACTCTACAAAGATAAGCAAATTCTTCGCATGCCAAATGTTGTATTTACACCACATAATGCCTTTAATAGTAATGAAGCGCTCAAAAGAATTCTTGATACAAGCATAGAAAACATAAAAGCAGTCTTCAAAGGCGATTACGCAGAAGTCAAAGTAAATGTTGTGAGTAAATAAATTCAAATGTGACTACCACAATACCTACACTGATGCATTGCGTTTGGCACTGCTTTATGACATTGAGGACATGCTCGAAATGCTTGGTTTGTTGCGTGATGGCTTGGGTGTTTGTGCGGATGAAGATGCTGGTGGGTCTTGTAATTGCTCCCATGAGGATTTCGAACATGGCCATGACTTTGGTGAGGGCTCCCGTGATGATGGTGTTCTTCTCTTCTTTTTGGAGGCCCAGCCAAGTCTTTTTTTTGTTTCTTAAAACCTGTTGAGAGTCGGATAGCACCCCACAGAATAAAGAGAATAGCAACAACTTTGAAGAATATGAGTGAACCATCAATTCTTGGTTCAATAAAAAAATGGGAATAAGACCAGATAAAAACTCCTACACCAAACCAAACTCCACCATGAATACTTGTCACAACCTCACCTTATTATTATTTAACTCTTTATTTTTAAATACTTTGCGTTGATTATGCTGTGTCGGGTAATTCGGTGTTGAGTTTGTGGGGAACTGTGTTTTTTGTCGTG
>CAZDJS010000053.1:0-6365 GCA_964505795.1 uncultured Methanosarcinales archaeon | reverse complement strand
GTATTTCCTTGTGCTTTTCTTTGGTGATAATCATGGCAATTAAAGATTTGCAAGCAAATAGTAATGCAACACTTGAAAGTGTTGAAGTAACAGAAAAAGGAGATGTTCGAGAATTTAGTAGAATGGGAAGTCTTGGCAGAGTCTGCAATTGCAAAATTAAAGATGAAAGTGGTGAGTGCGACCTTACGTTATGGAACGATGACATTGATAAGTATTCAACTGGCGACAAGCTCAAGCTCTCAGACATGTGGGTAAAAGAGTGGAACGGCAATATACAAGTAAGTACTGGAAAAAATGGAGTTATTGAAAAACTCTAACTTTTTAACCAGCAACTCTTTTTCCTCTTTCTATGATTCCAAAATTACCTCAAGTGGAAGCTCCTGATAAATACCTTGACTTTGCTTTAGCGAAGGCTATGAAGCGAGTGAGCCAATTTAACCCGAAAGGAACGTCAATTGAACGCTTTCAAAAAAAAGAATGTGAAAGAATTAACACGATAAAGAATGCACTGCACAAATATCTTGCTAAAATTCATGATCCTTGGCCAAGTATCGACGAACTACCAGAATTTTACATTATGCTCATAGATCATACACTCAGTGTTGACGAACTTAAACACGCGCTTGGTAGCATTCAATACGCAAAAAATACAATTGCAAAATTAGCGGCGGATTATTCTCGTGAGATTCGTGATGAAGAAGATGCTAAAATTATAAGAAAAAAGCTCGGACAATTCATAGGAAGAGTAAAAAGTGTGTTTTCACGAATAGAAAAGAATCTTCTTTTACTAGAAAAGGCACGCAAGGTCATTCGTGATTTTCCTTCAATTAATCCTGACGAGTTTACTGTTGCTATTGCTGGGTTCCCTAATGTTGGAAAGAGTACGCTCTTACGAAAACTCACAACTGCAAAGCCTGAAATCGATAATTATGCTTTTACGACAAAAGGATTGAATTCAGGAAGTTTCGAATACAAGTTTTCTACAATACAATTTGTTGACACTCCAGGGACGCTTGGACGGGAGAAAGAGAATAGTATTGAGAAACTCGCCACAATTACAAGACAATACATTGCTCGCCTTGTTATTTACGTTTTTGATGCGACAGAACCATACTCGCTTACTGATCAACAGCAACTCTATAAAAACATCAAAGAAGAAGGACATGATATATTATTGTATTTGAGTAAGACTGATGTCATTTCTGAAGCTGAGGTTGAAAAAATGAAAGAGTTATATCCTTTCATACTTACTGACGCCGCTCAAGTTACTAGTGCTGTAAAGAAGGCTTTTAATAAATACAAAAAGCTCTAGAAAGGAAAAAGTAATCTTGTTCGCTTCTTATATTCGCGATAAGCTTTATTATCGCCATACTTCTTGTCGTGTTGTTTCTCAAGCATTGGTACACCGCTTCCAAAAAGAAGAAGAAGAGTAATGTACAAAGGACTCAGAATCGCAATATAAGATAGTCCTGATAAAAAGGGCACTGCAAAGAGAAATATTCCCCACCAGCAAAGCATCTCTCCGAAATAATTTGGGTGTCGTGCTTTGCTCCATAGACCAACATCAACCCATTTTTTCGGGTTTTTCTTTTTGAACTGGTATTTTTCCCAGTCAGCAACAGTTTCAATAAGAAAGCCTAAGACCCAGATTGCAAGACCAATAATTCCTATAAAAGAATAATTTGCGTCTTTTGGAAGTAAGAGTAAAGGTAATAAAATCACGAATATGGTTATTGCTTGAAAAAACCAAAACATCGCAAAACGAGGTAAAGATTCTCTAATACCATCAAAACGGTCATCTTTTCGTATTTCAAGGATTCTGATAAAAAGATATGATGAGAGACGAAGACCCCAAACAACTATCATGAACGCGAGTAACCAATACCATGGGTTCGTTGTTGTCCAAGCAGCCCAAAGAGCAACAATCACAAAAGTTAGTCCATAACTAAGATCGGTAAGTTTGTCTGTTTGTAATAGTGCAGCTACTATAAAAAATAGTATTTGCAACACAAAAATAATGATAAACGCTTCAATAATCATAACATAATAAGAAATGTGTTTGTTTTAAAGCTTTTTGATTTTACAACTACAAGGAAATTTACTTGATGCTCTTTTGAGTGCGAGTCGAGCAACAGCTTCGTGTTGTGGTTCGACAGCAACTTCAAGAATTGCTTTTCCTTTTGTTACTTGCGCTGCAAGACCGATTGCTTTTCCAAAGCTCATTTTCATTCCTGTACTCATACGATCAGCTCCTGCTCCTGAAGCGAGAGGATTTTCACGTAAAATGTGGTGTGGAAATGCGCGTACTATAAAACGAAATCCTTTTCTTCCTAATTCTTTTTCAAGAAGACGATTTGCTGATTTTCGGCTTGCTTCAAGCGCGTTATGTCGAATTTGAATATCTGCTTCGGACACAAGAACGTAACGATCAGGGAATTCTCTTGTCAAATCTCCCATATCATACTTTACAACAAGATTGTTTGGACTTGAACGAACGAAATTTTTTGAACGAAATTTACTTCTTCGAGTATATGGTCGTTCTATACGACGATACGCGACTGCTTTTCTGAGCTTTGCCATAGACTCGAAAGAACAATGAACCCTTTATATACGTTTCGTTCCAGAGGCTCTGTCCCAAATAGAAAACATTTCCACACTAGGGCACGCTGCTGGATTTCTTAGTCTCCTCTTTCTCGAGGAGACTAAAGCGGCTCGATGGGTGAAAGAAACCTTCTTACACCCCCGTAAATCTTTGATTTTCGATGGGCGCTAGTGTGGAAAAAAAATCATTCGGGACAGGGCCGTTCCAGAAGACTTATGTGGACTCTCTTAATTAGTAGAAGTTTTGAATGATGAGAAGATTGTTCTTTGGATTGAGAGTGACTGCACGATCATCCCATTCTCCGCTAAGAAGACCATCTTTTGGTTCTAAGGAAACAACATCAATACGAGAATCGTATTCAATCTCAAGCTGTGCACCGAACACTTTGAAATAATACTCATCGCCAGCGACAGTTGTCGTAGCATCAAAAAGCGAGCCCTCAGTCATAGGAAGTTGTAATTCACTCAAAGAAAGACCATTAATAGTTACTATTCTCGTATTTGGATTAATTTCTAGGTTTACTTCCGCCTCTTGGCCTCTAACTGCTTGCTCATCAGCGTAACTAGCGATAAAAACTCCGTTCTCTTGAACTAATGTCGCTTCACGATAGCTCTCAGGAAATTGAATCGTCAGAAAACCTTCTTGTGGATAAGCATAATACACTCGTTCTCCTAGACGAGGAATTTGAACTCGTGATCGAAAAACAGTGTGTTCTTCAAGCTCAATATGACGTGTTCCTACAAAGGTCTCAGAAGCGAATCCGGCAACATTCTCTTCTGAAAAAAATCCTATATCTTGTACTTTCATAAAGCTCGCGACCACAATGACCAAAGCAACAATTGCTATGATGCCTGCAATTGTCGTTTTATTCTCTTTTTGAATAAAATCATCCTTTAAACCGCCTTTCACGATGAAATCACGCTTTGCCATACTATCTTTTCAGAAGGAGGTCTATTTATAGTTTTCCTAAAAATGGCTCTGTTGAAGAGTTTCTACAGAGCACTAGAAATTTAGAGTCTTAGAAAGAACTCTTGAGCAAACGGCTCTGTCCCAAATAGAAAACATTTCCACACTAGGGCACGCTGCTGGATTTCTTAGTCTCCTCTTTCTCGAGGAGACTAAAGCGGCTCGATGGGTGAAAGAAACCTTCTTACACCCCCGTAAATCTTTGATTTTCGATGGGCGCTAGTGTGGAAAAAAAAATCATTCGGGACAGGGCCGAGCAAACGAATCTTTTATAAAGCAATTATTGTTTTCTGGCCTTGCTGAGCCACCAAAAGGGCGTTCTCCAACGAGGGAACTTTAGGTTCGGGAGGAAACACAATGGCATTAAAACTAAATATAGGCGTTCCAAGCCAAAAAAAGACAAAACAAATCGAAGTCGAAAACGCAAAAGGTCTCTACGACAAGAAAATCGGCGACACGTTTAAAGGAGAACTTGTTGATTTACCAGGCTATGAATTCGAAATCACAGGTGGTTCAGACAATGCAGGATTCCCTATGCGTCAAGACGTAAGGATTGCTGGTCGAAGAAAAGTTCTTATTACACGAGGTACGGGAAACAAAAAAACCCGTAAAGGAATGCGATTACGAAAAACTGTTGCAGGAACTCTCGTCTACGCAGGAACCGCTCAGTTGAACGTTAAAGCAGTGAAAGAAGGAAAACAAAGCCTTTTTGAAGAGCCAAAAGTAGAAGAAACTGCTGAAGGAACAGAAAAGTCCGAGTAAACTTTATTAGCAACTCCTTTTCTTATATTCTTATGTTTCAACAAAAAATTGCGAAAGTCCTTGCACAACATAGTTCTCTTGATGAGCAAAAAATTTGTGAATTACTCGAGAGGCCACCTGAAGGAATGGGAGATTTTGCCTTTCCCTGCTTTAGTCTCACAAAAGAGTTACAAAAAGCTCCTGCTCAGATTGCACAAGAACTTGCAGGGAAGTGTGGCGATGAGTTGTTTTCTCGCATCGAAGCAAAAGGACCGTATGTGAATTTCTTCTTGAAGAATACAGCATGGTTACAAACAATCAACACTCCTCTTATTTTATTACTTAAAAAAGAAAGCGTACTTCTTGAATTTCCTAGTCCGAACACCAACAAACCGCTTCATTTAGGACATGTCCGTAACATGGTCTTAGGAAGCACGATGGCAAATATTCTTGAAGCTTCGGGGAAAAAAGCAATAAAAGTTAATTTGAATAATGATCGTGGAGTCCACATCTGTAAAAGTATGCTCGCGTATCAATTATTTTTTGAGGGAAAAGAACCTGATAAAAAATCAGATCATTTTGTTGGTGATTGTTATGTGCGCTTTGCTCAAGAAGCAGAAAAAGACCCAAGCCTAAATGATGAAGCACAAGAGATGCTCAGGAAATGGGAACAAGGAGATGAAGAAGTTCTTGCTCTTTGGGAAAAAATGAACGCTTGGGCTTACGAAGGTTGGGAAAAAACCTTCAAAGAGTTTGATATTACATTTGATAAGGAATATTATGAAAGTGACATTTATTTAGAGGGGAAAAAAATAATTCTTGAGAACAAAAACTTATTTAGTGAAGATGAGGGAGCTGTTGTCGCTGACCTTGAAAAATACAAACTCCCTAAAAAAGTATTGCTTCGAAGCGATGGAACTGCAATATATATGACACAAGATATTGCTCTCACTATACAAAAACAACAAGATTTCTCTCCTGACAAACAAGTCTGGATTGTTGGAAACGAACAAGAATTGCATTTTCGACAACTCTTCGCAATTTTAGACATTCTTGGACATAAAAAAGAATATTATCATCTCTCTTATGGGATGATTGAGCTCCCTTCAGGAAAGATGAAAAGTAGAGAAGGAACAGTAGTCGATGCAGATGATTTGCTCAATAAGATGAAAGAACTCTCACATGCTCAAATTAAAGAACGCCATCCTGAATGGTCACAAGAACAACTTGAAACGACAAGCCACGAACTCGCACTTGCTGCTATCAAATTTTTCATCATAAAATATGAGCCTGCAAAAAATTTTGTGTTCAATCCTGAATCAAGTTTAAGTTTTGAAGGAGATACAGGACCTTACCTCCAATATACACACGCACGCATCAGCAGCATATTAAGAAAAACAGATGAAGAAGGAGACATAGCTGTTCTTGGTGATGAAGAAGTCACAGTATGTAAAACACTTGATGTTCTTAGAGAGTCATTTGTTCAGTCAACAGAATTGAAGCCTCACTTACTTGCTCAACAACTGCTTGTTGTTGCACGTGCAGTAAATAGTTATTATCACGCAACACCTGTCTTAAAAGCAGAAGAGAATGTACGAAAAGCAAGAATTACATTCTTAAGAAAAGTCAGAGAACATATTGCGCTAACGCTTTCACTCTTTGGCATTACAGCACTTGAAGAAATGTAACCATTCTTCGTTTTATTCTTCGTTTTTAAAGCGCCAGTCACGTAGTTTTTGTAAACAAGCTTCACAATAGTGCGTTTCTGTTTTTGACTCAAGACGACAACCACAGTTTTTACACTTGCTCACCATTTTGTAGCCACTGATTTTCGTAAAATATCGTGTAATTTTCAACCCCTCTATTCTCGAAAGACCTCAGCATTTAAATAACTTCGTAGAATTATCTTTCTTATGGACGCTGCGATTCGTGCTAAAATTCCAAAAAAAGTGTATGCAGTCTTAGAAAAAAGAGGTTTTTCTGAACTGCGTCCTAGTCAAGAAAAAGCAGTTAATGCCGGTCTTTTTGAAGATAAAAATTTACTTGTTTGTACCCC
>CAZDJS010000052.1:0-6428 GCA_964505795.1 uncultured Methanosarcinales archaeon | reverse complement strand
GGTAGTTGGATGAGAATTTTTCTTGCATTATTCGGCTCAATTTCAGCGTATAATCTGTCCAGCTCTAAATCATAATCCATAATAAAAATAGAAAAATAAGTTGTTTAAAAATTTATCCACGAACAGTCTTTTCAACTTCGTCGATTTTACTGCCATCATCAAGAAGTTCGACAAGAAGAGAGAACTCATTGCCAAGAGTATACCCTGATTGTTCAAAGATAAAAGGACCTGCTTCTTCGACTGTAATGGTTTTTTTCTCACCAGGTTCAATTTTTCCAAGACTAACTTCTGGAATGTAGGGTTTGAGATCTTGTGTGAATTGGTTAAGAGCGATTCCAGTAGTTGATTCAGCATAGGCAACAACACTAGCAAAGACATTTCTATCTAAGCCGTTCTCAACAGTTGCCTTATAACTTATTACTTTTATTGCTCCTGAATCCGCAGTTTGTTTTTTAATATCAGAAACTGAGAACAATACACGTCCGCTCAGTTCAGAGCTTTCTGTGTCTTGTGTCTCTTCAGGTGCGAAATGACATTCACCGTCATAAAAGTACTCGCCATTAATTGCTGCACAAACACCGCCACAATCAACTGCAGTCTCATCTTGGTTTTGAGTGCCGTCTGAACAAGTGGCATCAATGACTGATTCGCTTGTGTTTTCTTCCTCATTTTTTTCAGTCAGCTGAGTATCTTCTTCATTGTTTTCTGGCTGAGTATTTTGTTCGTTGTTTTCTTCTTGTACAACGGTTTCTGAATCATCGTTCAAGTACGAGAACACTAAGAGTGTTGCAAGTACTAAAATAATAATAATATAAATGATTCTCTCAATTACGTGTTTATTAAATCCTGGTAATCTAATTATTATTTCTCCCATTCTTTTCCCTCTACTATTTCTTTTAATAAATCAACATCTATTGTTTCATCAACTTCTTCTGTTGATTTTTCTTTTTTAGGTTTTTCCTTTTTTGGCTTTGGAACTTCTTCTGTTTTTTCTTCTATATCTTCTTTTGTGTTTTCTTGATTATCTTCTGCCTTGTCTGAAAACTCAAACTTAATTTTGCCAAACAAGTTAAACCCTTTAGAGGTATTAATCGCATCTTCTTTCTTATCTTCTTTTTCTGTTTGTTTTTTTTCTGTCTTCTCTTGTTTCTGAGACTTCTCTTTTTGTGGTAGCTCAAGATTCTTCAAAGAAAGTTCCATAGCTTTATCGCGAGCAAGATGTAAAAGTTCACGAGGATTGCTTGATGATTTTCCTGTAAGATGATGAAATGTTTTTTTGTCAAAAGGAAAGATGCCAACACTTCCTGCAGCTTCGATTCTTTCTTGTAAGATTTTTTCGAGCTCTTCATCTTTATATTTTGGGATCGTTACAGAAATCGCGGGCGATACATTCAAAGGATTTTTTCGAATAGCATCTGGTGTGTCAAGAAGAATGATTTGAAGTTTGCTTTTTTCAAGCATCTGATTGAGCAAAGTGATTTGAGCATTATTTAGCAAACGAGCGTCTTCAATGACTAGGAGATGGGTTTTTTTTTGTAAGATAGAGTAAATGTCTTGCAATCGTTCTTCTTTTGTCCTCTCATCTTTGAGTAATGATTTATAGAAAGGGCGTGTTATGGAATCAAGTAAGGTTTCAAGCTTTTCTCGTGAAGTAATTATACGAAGATTAATATCATGAACTTTTCTTTTAAACTGCAATTCTTTATCCATCCACATGACAAATGAACTTTTTCCCATACCATCGTCTCCTCGAATGATTGCGAGTTGTTCATTTCGTAAAAGAAAAAGGTTGATTTTGTTTTTGAGACTCTCAAGACCAATAATTTTTTTTGTTGGTTTATCGACAAAAGGATCTTTACGATATCCAAGCTTGCGATACCAATTTAATACGAGTGACATAATCATTAAGTGAGACTCGAGTATTTAAAAACATTAGTAAGCTGAGTCAGATTTATAAATAAGCCTTCATACACTATTAGAGGTATATTATGCAAGCAATTAAAGGATTAGGAAATTTGTTACTAACAGCAATAGCATCAGTGGTACTTATCTTACTAGGAGTAGTATATTTTATGATTACTATTTGGATCATAAAACTAGGTGCTTCTTGGGCGGGCTATAGTGCAGTAGATGGAACGATGGTTGTATTGACAGCAGGAATAGTAACTGCAGCAACAATTATTGGTTCAGCACTACAAAAATAACTATTTTTTTATTTTTAGAAATAATGAAAAAAAAAGTTTATTCTTCAGTTACTTTCTTCACTGCCTTCTTTGCAGCTTTTTTTGCAACTGTTTTAGGAGCTTTTGGTTTTTCTGAATCTTCGTTTTGCTTTTTCGTCTCTGGTTTTTCAGCTTTTTGTTCTACTTTTTGCTTTTCAGCCGGTTTCTCTTCAGATTTAGCTTCCTCTGGTTCTTCAGTTGGTTTCTCTGAATCTACATCCTCGGCAGCGCCAAGGTTCCCTTTTGACTTTGGTAATAACTGAATTGCTTTAACATCTGCAGTTCTTATAGGGTGGCTTTTATTAGCAACATCTTTTAAGATTTTTTGAATCTTATTTTGTAAGACTTCATTCACAAAAGAATCAAGTGTGGATTTGCTCAAAATATCCTTGAGTTTTTCACGAATTGCAAGACGAATTGATGTTTGAGCCGCTTTGGAAGCAGAATTGATTGTAACAACCACTGGCTTTACCCTAACGATTTCGCCATCTTTGAGTCGTGTTAAGAAACTATCTTCAACTTTACTTCGTCCCCTACGGATGAGCCTTTTCATACCGCTTGGAGTCATTGCAATTCCAGTAAGAGCAGTGTATGCTTTTCCTTCTTTCACTTTAATAACATCAAAGCGAACAAGGAATCCTTGCTTTCGCATATCGTTAGTTACTGTTCCAAGATTAAGTTTGACACTTTTTGTCTTGATTTGTTCGTCTTCAGTAACGTGAGTTTCTCCAAGAAGGACGTTGTTAAATATCTTTGGAGCGAGCACTGGGACCCACTTTTTTTTCTTTACTTTTGCAGCCTTTGTGACTTTCTTTTTTCCTGCCATGATATACCTCTCTAGGGAACCCTCGACTTACGCTACCGGGCGTGGCACTCCCTGTTTTTAGCCTGAGAATGATGGTTTTGTTTAAAAAGCTTACCTTGTCTTGCCAAAATACTTCTTCAGCTTATGACGGCTTACTAAGGGTCTGATTGTATGCGCCCAGTTTACTCCTAAGAATTCTTTCACGTTCCTGATTCGTCTGTTACTACTTATTGAGCGCCCAGAAAGGATTTGAGGCTTTACACCTGCTTTTTTGAGGTTTTTGCATAATTCTTGTATCTCAAAAGGTTGTTTGTTAGGGATTCCTCCGGCTTTATTGAGTGCTTCTCGAGTAATATAGAAT
The DNA here is from genome assembly GCA_964505795.1 of uncultured Methanosarcinales archaeon. Classification (GTDB taxonomy): domain Archaea; phylum Nanobdellota; class Nanobdellia; order Woesearchaeales; family UBA525; genus CAZDJS01. The sequence continues at coordinate 3,040 of CAZDJS010000052.1, read as the reverse complement.
CCTTGTTCACCAGTAAAAGTTCTGAAAATCCTCGCATTCAAGTTGTTAGTTATTGCTTGTAAGTATTCAAGAAGGCCGAACTTGTCGTAATTATGCAGAAATCCTCCTGCTTCGCAATTAATTTGTTCAATAGTGTTGGGAATGAGAGTGTCTGCATGCACAATAAGAAATGAGTCGCCTTTTGCTTGCTTAATGCCGAGCTCTATTTGACCTACAAGGTTTCTTGGTCCTTTGATGACTTTCTCACCTACTTTTTCAACAATTTTCCTTGTCGCATCGTGGCTACCACCGTCAACAATGATTATTTCAAATTCTCCTTTGAGTTTTCGAGTGTGTTCAAGTGTTTTTTTGATTGTTTTTTCTTCGTCAAGGACGGGGATTATTATTGAGTGCATATTCTTTTTTTTCTTTTGTGAGTTTTTAATAATTTCCTCAAAGTTTATATATTGCTCCTTACACATTTATTTTATGTCTAACTTTAACAACCTTGCAAAACATGCAGTTAGTGATGCTGATAAAGTTTCAGGTTTTTTTAAAAAAGAACTCTCTGATATTCAAAAAACTCATGATAAACTTCAAGAGTATGCAAAAAAACTCGAAGGTTCAAATTTGCCTCTTGGTGATTTGAGAAATCCTCAAAAAGGAACTGTTGCAGAAAAATATCATGAAGTCCAAGAATATTTGAGGAAATTTGCAAGAAGATCTGGCGCTCGGCAGAACTCTCCTGTTCACACATATTTTGTGACCGTTGAGCGTTATGTACAACAATTACTTCCTCTTTGGGGTGATGTTCTCACCGATGCTCATTCAGCTGGTGGTCAGCTAGGTGTCGCTTTGAAAAAAGGCCTTATTGCTGCTGAAGAAATGTATGATCGTCAGAAAAAAGCTTTCGAGTGACTTTTTCATAGACAAAGACACAAAAACATATTTTAATTACTAAAAGGTAGTGAATAATAGAAATATTTATAAATGCTTTTTCTTCTCTTTCTTTATGAACGCACAAGTAACACAACTTGCTAAGTATCGAGCTCAACGAGCAGCAAATAAGCAATCAAATGATTTGGATTTACAACAATTCAGACTTTATCAAAAACCAAAAGTTACCTGTGTTGAATTTCATCTTCAAAATGCAACAAGAGACGATATTCTTGGAACAATACATTATGACCTGAACCCTACTTCTGATTCGCTAGCAATAAAAGTACACTCAGGATACCAAGCAGTAACAGAAGGAACAGAAACTATTAGAGATGCTTTAACTCAACGAGTTTGCGATTGTACTAAGGTATGGCCAGAACCTTCCATCATAACAGGAACTGATTGTCTGAGTATTTACAACAGATTGCAAAGAGGAAATAGGACAATTTTTGATGTTCTTGAAGAAACGCCTTCAAAATTATATTCTCTTGGAGATGAGCTTCTTGAAGAAGAAGATTTTTTACGAGAATATCACAACTAAAATAAAGTAGCTTTCTTTTCTTAACATCATGAAATTCATACACCTAGCAGACTGTCATATAGGAGCGTGGCGAGACCCAAAGATGAAGGAGCTCACACACGAAGCGTGGCGCGCCTTTGTCATCGAAGCAATCGCAGAAAACCCTGACTTCATTGCTCTTGCAGGAGATTTCTTTAACACCGCAATACCAAGCATTGACAGCCTCAAAGTAGCAGTAGCAGGACTCCAAAAAATCAAAGAAGCAAATATTCCCATCTACATTATTGCAGGAAGTCATGATTATAGTCCGAGTGGGAAAACCATGCTTGACGTTCTCGAAGAAGCAGGGCTCGTGCAAGATGTTATGCGAGGTAGTGTCGAAAATGACAAGCTCAAACTCCGGTGGACACAAGATCCGAAAACAAAAATAAAGATGGCAGGAATCCTTGGAAAAAAAGGAAGCCTCGACAAACATTATTACGAAGACCTCGACAGGGAATCACTCGAGAACGAAGAGGGAGAAAAAATCTTCTTTTTTCACACAAGCATAGCAGAACTCAAACCAAAACATCTTGAAAAAATGGAGGCCTATCCTGCAAGCTTCTTACCAAAACACTGCAATTATTACGCTGGCGGACACGTACATATTACAGAAGACATCAGTTTGCCAGGATATCAAAATATTGTGTACCCAGGACCATTATTTCCTGCAAGTTTTAGCGAACTTGAAAAACTTGAACAAGGTTCGTACTGTATTGTTGAAGATTGGAAGATGACAAGAAAAAAACTCAAAGTCAAAGACACAAAAAACATTTTTGTCGATGCGAATAATAAGGAACCAGAACAAGTAGAAAAAGAAATACTTGAACAAGTAACAGATGTTAAAGACAAGATTCTTCTTTTGCGAGTGAAAGGAGAAATAAAAGGAACGCCAAACAGTATTGATTTTAGAAAAATAATACATACTGCAAACGAACAAGGAGTTTATTCATTTCTTAAAAACACAACAAAATTAACGAGTTCAGAATATGAAGAAGTGCAAGTAACACAAGGAACACCAGAAAAACTTGAAGAAGAATTACTAAAAGAACACAAAGACGCAGAACTTTCAAGAAGTCTTATGAAAATACTCTCTGAAGAAATTCTTGAAGGAGAAAAAAAATATGATTATGAAAAAAGAATTTTAGAAAATGCTAATAAATTTATACTCGATCAGACATGATTTTTTCGATTTCTTCATCAATAATAATATCGTCCCAACCAGCACTTAATAATTTCTCTCGAATTTCTTCAGGCTTATGACCATAATCAAGCGCTTTGTTAATATACACTTGTAGTTGATAAAAAGGATCTTCATCATCAAGATGAATTTGTGTCTCCTCAGGTTTTTTCGTTAGCACATAATATGCTCCACCAGAAAGAATCACTGCAATGAAAACAATAACAAGAATCAACCAAGCAAAACTGTTTTCTTCTTCATAAGATATTATTTCACCTTCTTCAGTATTTGTTTGTTCCTGATCATTCTCTTCATTCTGTTCTTGATTATTATTTGTTGGCTCATTAGTTTCATTAATTACTGGTTCTTCAACAACAGGAAGT
>CAZDJS010000051.1:0-6721 GCA_964505795.1 uncultured Methanosarcinales archaeon | reverse complement strand
TCATCTGGAATTTCTTCTTTACTAATAAGATCGATTTTGTTGAACACAAGAAGACTTTTCATGTATATCTTATTTGCTTCAACAATATCAATAAATTGATCAGCAGTGATGTCCTCGCGAAGAACAACTGAAGCATTAATTATTTTGAATTCTCTAAGAATGCTAGTGATTGTTCTTTCATCAATATTCTTTATTGGAACTGTTGCCCCAATATCAATACCGTCTTTTTCTTTCTTCACAATCTTGACATCGGGTTTTTTTTGATTAAGCCGTATTCCCGCATCATAAATTTCTTTTTTGATGATTTCAAGTTCATGAGGTCTTGTTGCATCAATAAGTAATAGGCACAAGTCTGCCGAGCGCATACTCGCAAGAACTTCTTTTCCTCGTCCTTTTCCCGAAGCAGCTCCTGCAACAATTCCTGGAACATCAAGAATTTGTATTCTTGCGTGTTTATACTCAAGCGTTCCTGGAATAACAGTTAATGTTGTAAACGCGTAAGCGCCAACATCAGAATTCGCATCAGTTAATTCATTGAGAAGTGTACTTTTTCCAACACTAGGAAAACCAAGTAAAATAACTGTTCCATCGCCTGTTTTTCTAACTTCATAACCTTCTTTTGGTCCTTGAGATTTTTTCCCTCTATTCTCATCAGCTTCACGAAGTTTTGCAATTTTCGCTCTGAGCATCCCATAATGATGCTGCGTTGCTTTATTGTATTGCATCTTTGCGAGTTCTTTTTCAATCTCTTGAATTTGACTCTGATAATCAACCATAAAAAAAGAAAAATCTTCGACACTATAAAAAACTTAGAGTTTAATCATTTCGGGATAATACTTTGGTTTTTTCAACCATTTCATTTTTTGTAGCGCGGGAAGGCTCTCAAGATTGACTTTTCCATAGTAGAGTGGAGTAAAATCTCCTCCTTGTTTCTCGTACTCTTTAAGCGCTAAATATCCTTGTAAGTAAACAGAGTCTTTTGTGAAACCGCCAAGATCTGAACCGCAACTAACACCTCGTTTTGCACGCAAAGTAATAGTGAGAGCTTTTTTTTGTGTAAACCACTTCTCTAATTTTTTGACTACTTGTGTAAATGTATATTTTTGCGAGTAATGAATTGCCATGACTCGTCCAGCGTAGGTTCTTAAAACTGTTCTGTCAAGCAAACCAAATTTTTCTTCGTTATACGCTGCAAGGCCTTCTTCAGTAGAGAGATAATCGGCAAAACCTAATTTGAAAATTTTGAGTTTTTGAAGTCTGCCGTTTTCTGCTCGCACCGCATGAGTTCCTATCTCATGGATTTTTAATCGATCAATGAATCGTTTACTAAATTGTTTTTTTTCTTTTATGTAGAGTATTCTTTTACTCGGAACAACGTTTGCACTCGCAATCATATCTGCTTTTTTGACTTCCCAAGGAATGCCGAGTTGATTAAAGCAGTTTTGTAACTCTTCACAAGCATCGTGCAACTCAACCTTTGGTGTTTTTTGAGAATTGTCTTGATCAAGAATTTTTTCCGCTTCGAGAATGAGCTCTTTACTCGGTAGTGGATAAATCTTTTTACTGATTTGCGAAAATTTTTTTGTCCCTATATTTCGTAATAATTCTGTTTTTAAATACAAATAATCTCTTTTTTCTTTGAGCATCTTTCCTTCTGGAGTGTTGGGGAAAGTCATTTTTTTGAGTTGTTTTTGCACGATAACAAAAGACGGAGGGTGGTGGTAGATAAACTCGGGTTCATCATGGGTTTTTCTTTCTTGATAGGTTTCTTTTATTGCCTGCGCATTTACTGGGTTGATGATTGTGGTGTCAATATCGCTAGCTATAAGGTCGAGTAGCTCATCAGTTTCAAGAATTTTTTTTGACAATGCCATTTTCTTCTAGTTTGCGACATCATGTACTTATAATATGTTGCGTAAAGGCAGAAATCACACCGAGCAGGTGGGATTTCGTACTCTCTGCGAGGGACTCGCAGCAGACCTCCGTAACATATTATGTGATTCTTTTGTCGTAAACTATTTTATGAGAAAGGTTTTAAATACTTATCCCGAATAATGGTAGGTAGGGAGGGTTGATTGTGAAGAGAGGTGCATACTTTTTTGTTTTGGATGCGTTTATTGCGGGTATCATTATTATTTCCACTATTACCGTGATTTTTGGTTCTTTTGCTGTTGTTGATGATTCAAGACAATCGTATTCTCTTGCAGAAACAACGATTTCTTTTTTGGAGTCTACACAATTACAATCCTATGGAGGAGAATCTCGGTTTACGCTCGCGTCAAATCCTTATTTTGATTCTTCTTTAAGTGTTCTTGAACAAATAGTGCGTTTTCACGAGAACGGCGATGATGCTGCTGCTGCGATTCTTCTCAATGACACGATGCGTCTTGCGCCGAGTAACGCTGGAACGAGCTTTTGGATAACACAATCTGAAAAAGACCCTGTTCTTTTGTATAATGACAGTTCTTTTGTTAGTAACGAGGATGCGCGATTGCAAGTGGTGAGTCAACGAATCGTGATTAGTGATGTTCCTTATGTTGCCGAAGTGAGGGTGTGGCGATGAAGGGCAAGCGTGGTGTTGTTTTTACTATTATGGCTATTGTGATTGCTGCTATTATTGTTGCTGGTGTTGCGGTGATTTCACCAGCTCAGGTTGAGGAGGAGAGTGCGGAGTTGTTTCGCGTGGGTGTTGTGAGTAATGTCGTCTTGTCTTTTGAAGAATATACAAGAACTGCTCTACGAACAGCAACGAGAAGCAGTATTGACGAAGTGACAACTTTTTTGGCGAATGAAGACGGAGATACTTCTGCATATTCTGATCATGAACTCACAATCTTTTTTGATGATCATGATGAGTTTGAGGATGCTGTTGCGACCTGCTTTGTTGGTGGAGCAAAGTCAGAAATTGAACTTGCCGGTGTAAATCCTGGAAATGCAGTACCTTGTAATCTTCAGAATTATTCCTCGCTTCTTCGCGAATTCCAAGACCTCGTGAATAAAACTTACAATGTCGAAATTACTGGTTTTGAATCAATTGATGAAACTACATTTCATATTAGTCAAGAATTGCCTTTTCAACTTCGCGCTAACGTGACGCTTCCTGAAATTACTGTGCGAGACCCTTCGAGTAATGCTGAGTGGGTTTTATCCGAAAAAACCATTTCTACAACAGTTCCTATTATTGGCCTAAAAGACCCTCTTGTCGAGAAAGTAGCACAAAGTGCTAGTGCAGATAGTAATTTTAATAGGACTATTCAGTCATTTTCTATTTCAGGAAGTCTCCCTTTTGGTTATGAAGAAGTGATCTCTGTTCTTAATGATGAATTGTATTTTCGCTGGTCGAAGGCTCCGACCTTTTTAGAGCGATTTTATCTGCATACTTTTACTCCTCCTTCTGATCAAGGAATTGCAAGTTTTGTCGATGGGGGTTATTTAGATAATATTCCCGAAGTCTGGACTGAAAGTCTGGCAAATGGACCTCCAGGAACTGAATCAAACTACTCTCACGTCGACTTTGACATCCTCTACGGCGGAGATAGTTCATTCACACCAACACTTTATTCATGTGATGGTTCAGGAATTCAGGTTCGAGCACTCGTAAATAATACTGTTGATACGAAGGATTTTTTCTGGTTAGATGTTACTTCTTTAGTACTATTTGGTGTTCCTGGTGGAAACTGGACTGGTTGTTAAGTAAATATTTACTAAACTCTGATAGTTACCTGAGCAGTGACAAATAATTTCTTCCGTCGAGAACGAGCTCTAACTACTCTTGAAAGATAAACAAACTTTAAATAGCTTGGAGCGCAAATTCTAGCTATGGTGGATGATACAATAACGACTGGCGTAGATGCACTTCTGGATTTGTTAAGAAAAACAGAAAAAGTTTCTTTGCAAGACGCAGCAAAGGAGCTTCATTTACCTATAGATACTTTACAATCATGGGTTGACTTTCTCGTAGAAGAAAGAATAATCGGAGTCGAGTATAAATTCACGAAACCTTTTATTTATATGAATAAAGAAGAAACAAAAGTGCAAAAAAGCTCTCAAGGAACAAACTTACAAGAATTAAAAAACGAGTATGTTGCTCGAGCAAAATCAAAGAAAATACCACAAGAAAGAATTCCTTCTTTATGGGAGTCACATATTCATCAAGAACTCTCGTATTTAGAACCTTTTTTTACCGAGCAAGCACAACGAAGGGGCGTTCAAGACACAAGAGAAATGAAAGGACTATGGCAAGAATATGTTAATAAGTTAGTTTCTCGAATGCAACAATTACAATAAAAATGGATTTACGAATGTTTATCGAAGAGGATATGGTTGATTTTCTTGATGCAAGACTCTCAACTGATAATCTCAAAAAACAAACGTCACAAGCACATAATGAGGATTATGCGGGCTTATTTACTGAAGATACCTATGAGACTAAACTCTTTTCTGCTCTTGACAACAATGATGTTGCATCAGCAAAAAAAATTCTTCACGAAGTAAAAGACGAAATTCTCAAAAAACCAGTTGGTAGTGTTGAAAGAAAACAACTCGAAGCAACATTACATACTTTATACAAACGCTTCAAACACTACATAGAAACAGTGTCTCTTGTGAATAAATTTGAAGAAGATCTTGAACACGTAGAACATCCCGAAGTATCAAAGACATCACCCCAACCCTTGAATCAACCTTTAAATCAACCCTTGAATGAGCCTAGTCATTCGTCGCCTCTAAAAGTTGATTCTCCTACTTCTCAATCAGTTGACTCTCCGACTACTCAATCAGATGATGCTCTTGATGTGTATTTGCTCGATATTCAACACGCAATAGCAACTGATGATGTATTAACAGCAAAAAAAGCGTATGAGCAAGCAAAAAATGAATTTCTTCGACTCACACCACAACAAAAAAAATGGTATCACAATAAACTTCTCAAAGTCCATCAAATGATCCTCGATACTTTGTCGCAAAATACCTCGTCAGACTATTCATCCATTGAAGAAAACCTTAAACAAGCGATGAATGAAGGAGACTTACACGAAGCGATGTTACACTACGAAGAACTTCGTTCATACATTCAACAACTTCCTGAAGAAGAACAATCAGAAATGATACAAAGAGCAAAAAAGTATTATTCTTGGATAATGTCAGCGTGGAATTCATGGCAGTCAGGACATCCAGCACTTGATGAAAAAGAAAGGAGGTTATCAGGAAAACCATGAACGAATCCCGAGGAAAAGCAACCATTCTTGACAAGTATCGTATAGATATTAATAATATTCTTGTTGATATTGTTATTGTGAATTATGAGGAAGAAAGCGTTCCGGAATACGTTGTTTCTATCGCAAACATTTCTTCTACAACAAAAGTAATTCTTGAAAAAATCAGACAAGAGTTTGTAAGTAAGATGAATCTTGAGAGTCTTGAGCGTTTTGAATCTTCAGACAACGTAGACCACATAAAAGAAGAATTTAAGAGAGAAATTAAGGGTCTTATCAACAAGTATTTTCCTCATACCGATGAAAAAACCATGAACATTCTTATCAATTATATTATCGAAGAAAATCTTGGTTTAGGAAAAATTGATATTCTTCTCTCCGACGCTCGATTAGAAGAAGTAGTCATTAACAATCACAAAGATCCTGTCTGGGTCTATCATAGAGAATATGGTTGGCTCATAACAAATGTTCTTATTCCTTCAGAAGGAAGAATTCGACATTTTGCTACGATGATTGGTCGTGATGTAGGAAAAGAAATTACTAACCTTAAACCATTAATGGACGCTCATTTACAATCAGGAGATCGGGTAAATGCTACACTCACTCCAATTAGTTCAAAAGGAAACACGATTACTATTCGGAAGTTTGCTGAAGATCCTTGGACGATAACTAAATTTTTACGCGCCGGCACGATATCCTACGACGCAGCGGCGATGGTGTGGCTCGGAATCCAAAACGAGCTTTCTATTCTCATCGCAGGAGGAACAGGAAGCGGAAAAACAAGTATGCTTAATGTTATTAGTAATTTTTTCCCGCCAAACCAAAGAATTCTTAGTATTGAAGATACTCGTGAGCTTGTCCTTCCAAAGAATTTACACTGGGTTCCTATGGAAACAAGAATGCCAAACCCTGAAGGGAAGGGAGGTATTTCGATGCTTGATCTTCTGGTGAATAGTCTTCGTATGCGTCCAGATAGAATTTTAGTTGGTGAGATTAGAAGAAGAGAAGAAGCAGAAGTCTTACTTGAAGCAATGCACACGGGACATTCAGTTTATGCTACTATTCACGCAAACACAGCAGAAGAAACTATTACTCGTTTAACAAACCCTCCTATTGGTATTCCAAAGCCAATGGTTGCAGCAATCTCGATGATTCTCGTGCAAAACAGAAACCGAAGAACAGGAAACAGAAGAACCCTACAAATCGCTGAGCTTTCAGCGAGTGGAGACCCTCATGTTCTTATGCAATATAGCGCGCAAAAAGACACTCTTGAAAACGTTCGTGAATCAAAAGAAATGTTTGAGAGGCTCATGCTCTACACAGGAATGTCTCGAGAAGAAATTCAAAATGATTTACGACAAAAAGTAACTATACTCAAATGGCTTGTCTCTCGAGAAGTTGATAGCGTTGATGATATTGGATTACGAATGGCAAAATATTACACCGGACATTTACAATTAGGATAAAATGGCTTTTTTCAAAGAACTCGCAGCAAACGAACCGACACT
>CAZDJS010000050.1:0-6730 GCA_964505795.1 uncultured Methanosarcinales archaeon | reverse complement strand
GGGGTGTTGCGGTAAGCAAAGTAGAAAATGTTCTACACAACCGTGTAGTTCTTATTTATCTCTCAAAGCAGCTTGGATGAGCCCAGTAAATAACGGCGCAGGATGCGTTGGTGTGCTTTTGAGCTCAGGATGCGCTTGTGTTGCGACAAAGTAAGGATGATCATCTCGTTCAATAAACTCAACGAGCGAGCCTTTATCGCTTCTTCCTGAGAATACAAGCCCTTTTGTCTCGAGTTGTTCATAATACTCAGGATTTACTTCGTATCGGTGTCGGTGTCTCTCAGAAACCTTTGTTGAACCATAAAGCTCTGCAATAATACTTCCTTCTTTGAGAATTGCTGGGTATGCACCAAGTCTCATCGTTGCTCCTTTATCAGTAATTTGTTGTTGTTCAGGAAGAATAGCAATCACAGGGTTTTTTGTGTTCGGATCTGCTTCAGCAGTGTTCGCATCTAATCCTAGCAGTCGTGCGTGTTCGACAACTGCAAGTTGTAAGCCGTAACAAATTCCTAGAAAAGGAATATTATTTTCTCTACAATAACGAATAATATTGATTTTTCCTTCGACTCCTCGACTTCCAAAGCCTCCTGGTACGATGACTGCGTCAACACTTTCTAATTCACTTAATTCTTGTTCGTTCGAAGTTTCAAACCATTTAATAATAACTGTTGCGTTTTGTTGTGTTGCAGCGTGTTTGAGCGCTTCGACAACACTTGCGTAACTATCTTCTAATTGAGTGTATTTTCCACATATGGCGACTGTTAACTCTTTATCATTCATTTTTTCAAGCATGTTTTTCCAGTCCTCAGCAATTTGTGTTCGAAAACCAAATTCTTCGAGCACTTGTGCAAGCCCTTCTTTTTCAAAAGAAAGAGGAATTTTGTAGACGCTCTCAACATCAACTGCTGAAATAATCCTTTTTTTAGGAACACCACACATAACAGAAAGTTTTTCTCGAATTCCTGCATTAAGAGCATCTTGCGAACGAGCAAGAATAATGTCTGGTTGTATTCCTCGTGAACGTAATAACGCTATTGATTGTTGCGTTGGCTTGCTTTTTTGTTCATTGACATTTGCAAGCAAGGGAACATAGGTTAAGTGCATATACAAGACTTTTTCTCCATCATCCCTGAGTTGTCGTGCAGCCTCAAGATAAAGTTCGTTTTCTATATCACCGACCGTTCCTCCTACTTCAACAAGCACAATATCGCTTTGTTCTTCTTGTGCGACCTGCCTCCACCAATCCTTAATGAGGTCGGTTACATGAGGAATGAGTTGAACTGTCTTTCCTAAGAAATCTCCTTTTCTTTCTTTATTTCGTATCTCTTCATAAACTCTACCCATGGTAAGATTCCATGACTTTTTTGCACTAACACCAAGAAATCTTTCATAATGACCAAAATCCATGTCTACTTCTGCACCATCATCAAGAACGAACACTTCTCCGTGTTCAATAGGGTTCATCGTGCCTGGATCGACGTTTAAGTAACCATCACATTTTATTGGAGTAACGTTGTATTCTTTGAGAAGATTGCCAATACTTGCTACTGCAACGCCCTTTCCGAGACCTGAGAGAACTCCACCAGTGACAACAATCCATGAGACCATGGAAAAAAGAAATATAGAGCAGGCTTTTTAAGTGTTCTGTTCACCGGGCCCTGTCCCGAATGATTTTTTTTTCCACACTAGCGCCCATCGAAAATCAAAGATTTACGGGGGTGTAAGAAGGTTTCTTTCACCCATCGAGCCGCTTTAGTCTCCTCGAGAAAGAGGAGACTAAGAAATCCAGCGGCGTGCCCTAGTGTGGAAATGTTTTCTATTTGGGACAGAGCCGTTCACTGAGGGTAAGAAGGAGGTTTTCTACACAGTCTTCACTGATCCTACAATATCATATTCTTCCTGAACGAAGGTACTCCTGTATGTCTTCATCGTCGAGTTCTGTCTTGTTGAATCGTTTTCTGAATTTTTTTTGAGTTTTTTTGAGTCGATAACCGTAAATAAGCCCTGTTGCGAGTCCTGCGAAGTGTGCCATTGTTGCTATGTTTGTTGAAGCAAAAGTGTTGAAAATATCGAGTACGACAAAAAGTATCGCGAGATTACGTAGCGTCATCGGAACGATTCCCCATAAAAGAACTCGTAAGTCTGGCATGAGTATGACTGCCACCCCTAATACTCCCATGAGTGCTCCGCTTGCTCCAAGTGCTGCTGTGTAAAAGAGACTTGCAAAAAGTCCTGCGAGTATTCCCGAACCAAAATAGAGCATAAGAAATCGTTGTGTTCCTATTCTACTCTCAACTATCGGTCCAAAGAAAAAGAGCATGAACATGTTAAAAATCAGGTGAAAAACATTATTTGGGCTGTGAAGAAACATTGAAGTAATAAGTGTCCATGGTCTTTCGAACAAGTCTGCGCTCACTAGCATAAAGTTAGAAGTAAATGCTGGCCCAAGTAAAGTTTGAAGTATATATACTGCAATTGTTACAATGAGAATCTTTATTGCTGCTCCTTTCATATTTTCCTTGAAAAGCTACTAATTATTAATAGTTTTGCCAAAGAAGTTGATGGAAGAGGACTTTCACCACCCTCTTGCGCCACAATTCTTTTAAATGGTCTCTCGCTCGTAGTCTTTGGAGTTGATAATATGGCAACAGCTGAAAAAGGAAAGAAAGTTCAAGTTCATTATACAGGGAAACTAGAAGACGGCCAAGTCTTTGATTCAAGCGAAGGAAAAGATCCTTTGAGTTTCGAAGTTGGTGCACAACAAGTTGTTCCTGGTTTTGACGCAGCAGTCGAAGGCATGAATGTCGGCGACAAGAAAGAATTCACACTTGAGGTTGAACAAGCATATGGTAATCCTCGTGATGAGCTCATCCAAGAAGTACCAAAAGACGCTCTTGGCGAGATGAAAGATAAGGTTGAAGAAGGAATGACGCTTGGCGTTCATCACCCACAAGCACCGCAACCAATTCCTGCAAAAGTCGTCAAAGTTGCTGATGATACAGTCACGCTTGACATGAATCACCCACTTGCTGGGAAGAAGTTGAACTTCAATGTTGAACTTGTTGACGTAGAAGGCGGAGAGGAAGCTGAAGCACCTGCTGAGTAAATTTTTTTCTCAACTATTTTTCAATCTTTTTCTTGTAAGTATAATACGGATATAAAATATTATTTGCAAATTGTTGTTCGTAATTTACAGATTCTCTCCAATCCATTAGACCTTCTAGCTCATTTTTATTAGGTAAATATAGAGCTTTCATAACTGCTTCATATAAAGGTTTTCGATTCATTTTACGAGTAATTCTTTGTGACTACTAAAATCTTTAATGAGAGTTAAAAGAAGAGCAAGAACTAAAGGTCCTAGGACCATTCCTGCAAAGCCAAACGCTTGTAAACCTCCAAGAACTCCTATTAAAACAATTACTGGATGTATTTCTGTGAACCTATTCACCAAGTACGGCCGTACAAAATTATCAAGATTCATAATAAGAACGAACCCGACAATGAGCACACCAAAGCCACTAATATACTCTCCTTGTAATAATTGTATAACTCCTGCAGGAATAAAAATAAGAGGCGTACCCAAAAGTGGTAGGAATGAAAAGAGAATCATGATAAAACCCCAAAAAATAGGGTTGGGAATGCCAAATACAAAAAACATAAGACCACCTGCAGTTCCTTGAATAACTGCTGTAAGAAATTGCCCATAAACCATTCCATTCACCACTTTTTCAAGATCATCAAATAAGTGTTTTTTTACTTCTGAACGTAAAGGTATTGTATTTCTAAGATTCTTATACCAAGAAGAACCGTGCATGTTAGTGAAAAACAAAACAAAAAAGAAAATGAACAAATGCAGTATTGCTGAGGCAACTCCTCCAAGAACATTTGGTGAACTCGAAACAAGATAATCTCGAACCCCACTGAGTATCGCATTAATAGCTGTATCACCCTGCTCTAAAGGTAATTCAAAAGGAAGATTGTTAATAATGGGTATTTGTTCTAGTTGAATATCCGCGTCAAGGAATGAGCGATACGTCGCTGATGCTTCTGTCACAAGCTTTGTTACAAGAAGTGAAGAAGGAACAATCAGTAAAAGAAGAACAAGAACAAGAATGAGTGTACTACTAAGTTGCTTGTTACATTTTTTGTTAAAGAATTTGAAAATCGGATAAAAAATGAATGAAGTTATGAACGCGAGTATAAGAGTTATCATAAAAGGTTCAACGACTAAATAACTCAAATAAAGAATAACGAGCGAGGTAATGATAAGACCCCACCGAAACACCGAATGTCTATCCATAAATATTCAATGCAGTTTTGTTCTTTTAAAACTTTGCACGAAGCCTTTATAAATCGATTTTAGTTCTCTCTAAAAATGGAAAAAGAGTCTTTCACTATCGTGAATGAAAACGAACACGACATCGTGGGCGAATTATTGCGAAAAGAAAAGAAAGGAAGATTCCCTTGCATCATCTTCGTTCATGGACTTCTTGAAGACAGAAAAGCAGCATACATCAAGACTTTATCAACAAAATTCCTAGATGAAGGCTTTGCTGTTCTAACCTATGATAGCAGTCAGAGTCTCGGCGATTCCGGTGGCAAAGCAGAAGATGTTACTATTTCACAACGAGTTTCTGACTTGACAAGAGTAATTAGTTACGCTAGGCGACGCAGTTTCATTAACGACGATAAAATCATTGTTTTTGGTCATTGTTATGGTGCTATGACTGCTCTTGCTATGGAGGGCTTCCAAAACGATCTTCTTGGAATGGTTCTTGTGAGCACTCCAGCACGTATAGAAGAAACACAGCATACAAGAAAAAGTCAGCATGATATGATGAAGATTCGTCTTAAACGATATTTTCATATCGAGCATAACGCTGATCAATTACGAATAAATTATACTTTTTATGAGGACGGAATAAAAATAGATATGGACCGTGCTGCAAGAAACTTAAAAACCCCGACACTTTTTATTCATGGGGCAAAGGATGAGAGTGTTCCCCTTACGAATAGTGAGCGTCTTCACGCTCGGGTAATAGGACCAAAAAAGCTCGTTGTTATTGATTCAATGGATCACGAGATTAAAGGTGCTGCAATGACAAAAATCTATAACGAAAGCCTCGAGTTCTTGAAAGAGTTGGTATGATTCTGCTGTGTAGAAGATTTTCTACAGAGCTTTCTGCGAAATGTTTATAAGGAAAACCAAAGGTCTTTTTGATGCGCCCCCTTAGCATACTTAAAAATATTAATTTTTGGTCGCTCAGGGTGCACTCAACTATGTTTCGCGCCCCCTTAGCATAGTAGCTATTGCGGCAGCCTTGTAAGCTGCAGGTCCCGAGTGCAATTCTCGGAGGGGGCTTTCGAGTGCAACGAGAAAGCAACCGATGAGATTACGAACGCAAGTGAGTTATTCTCGGAGGGGGATTTCATAATTCTAGACTTCTTTCCCTATCTCTCGTTCTATTTCTTCTTTTAACTTCTTGAGCGCGTAGATTTGTGGTTTGAGTATGAAGGCGTAAATTATCGGGACAAAAATGATGATTCCTAGGAAGGGAAAGATGTTTCCTGCTGCCATGACGAGCGTAAAGTACAATCCTCCTCCAACGAGAAGTAAGAGTAACAATCCGAAAACGCTCCATAACAAGAACAAGTTGAGTTCTATGAGCCAAATTGGTGGTTCTTCTTTGACATCAAGGAATTTCATAAAATGAAATCCTCTACTTTGACTTTTTCGCGTCTTTTTTGGTGTTCTTCAAGAAATTGACTAATGCAATTTATCGCTTCTGCTTTCATTTCTCCTGAGAGTAATTCTCCTGCTCGATATTTCTCTTCAAGTTCAGCTAGTCTCACATCATCTTCTAGGAAATACCGTAGGTATTGAAAGGCTGTGTCAACTTCAGGATTGCCGCCGTGTTTTCGATGGTCTTCAAGCGTGTCTCGACCACCAGAGAATGCGTACTTATTGATTTTTTTCTTCACCTGAGCAGCAGTATCGGTCGAATAGATTGCTTTTGCGTCACCAGTTGAGCTCATCTTTCCTGGTCCTTCGAGCGGTGGTAAAAACATGCATTGTATGCTCGCTGGTTTGTAATGTCCTAATTTTGGAAGTATGTCGCGAGTTAGTCGGAAGTGTGGGTCTTGGTCAACAGCGTGTGGTATTAAGCAAGGTGTTTTTTTTCCTTTGAGCACACTTGGCAAGTATGATGGTACTGTTTGCATTGCCGTATAAAAAATACTACCAATATTATTTGAGTCCGTAAACCCAAAACTTGATTTTATTGTGGAAAAGGTTATTTTTTTCGCTACTTTTATCGCTTCTGGATACAATATTCCTGCGTGTTTTGTGTCAATAACAAAGAAGGTTTTTTTCGGATCAAAACCTACTGCTGCGACGTCTTTCATGTTTTCTTGCAGTAACTCTTGTATTTTTTCATAGCTCATATCCTTGTAAAGAAATTTCTCATCATCTGTGAATTGAAAATATAATTCGCAGTCAAACGCGTCTTGTAGCCATTTTGTAAAATACCATAAGAACATATGGCCTAAGTGAATGTTTCCTGATGGTCCACATCCTGTGTAGAGATAGAATTTGTTTCCTTTTTCGTACTCATCAAAGAGCCATTTCAGATCACGTCCTGCAAAGAATATGTTGCGACGAAGCAAAGGATGCGAACCTGCGAGTTTTTCTATTCTCTCGCGTAGCTTATCATCTATTTTTTGCAGTCCG
>CAZDJS010000049.1:5793-7161 GCA_964505795.1 uncultured Methanosarcinales archaeon | reverse complement strand
TCATAAGAATACTAGAGTAATACTCCTTTATATATATTCCTATTGGATACCACTACTTAGTGACTAAATAAATAGTTTCTATAGAGAAAATTATTTTTTCAACATTTCAAGAAACTCTTCACGAGACAAACCCAACTCCTTCTTAACAATCTTGAGCAACAACCCAGGACCCAAAGACTCACCCGAATGAACAGGAATAACCGTTTTTCGACCATCAGAATGCTTATACAAATGATGACTACCAGAAACCCTCAAAAGACGAAAACCAAGCTTCTCAACAACCTTACACAACTCCTTACCAGAAACAGAAGGCAATTTGGACAAACATCACACCTCAATTTGTTGCATACCAACAAAACGAGCAGCATAATCACCAGAATCAGCATCAGAAAGATATAATTCAATAGCTTCCTTCGTACGAGTAATCAACTCATCCATAGACCTAGCCTGAGTATGACAACCAGGAAGACCAACAACCTCAGAAACCAACCAACCCTCCTCGTCACGCTCAACCAAAATAGTAAAAGTCTTCGTCATAAAAAAAAGAAAAGAAAGAGAGCTATAAAAACATTACGAAAAACAACCAACAACACCATCTCAATCATTATCAACATTATTACAAATCTCAGGAGCGCCAACAAGTACGAAAAATATATTTTCTATAGAAAAAGAAGAAAGCATGTTGTAACGCAACACAAAAGACAAAAAAACAAAATTTATACACGAGAAAAAGAAGAAAATTCTGTTTCAAAAATGGAAGAAAACTTCCATAAATGTGTCGTATGAAACGACAAAAAAACAAATAATTTGCAGTTTGAAACGACAAAAATTGCCAAAAACACAAACTAAAAATAACACTAAGACTCACAACCTATATGAACACAGCAAATATGGAGTTTGAAACTGTCAAAACAGTAGAACAAGCACTGCAAGAAGCAGACAGCATCATAACAATAGCAGAACTCAAAAGAAGACTCCCAGAACAAGTAAACAGACTCAAAGCAATACTTGAACATCTCGAAAGAAACAACAAAGTAATAATGAGCAGCAAAGGCATAACATGGATCTACAACCCGAGCAAAAAACTACAACAAGCAATACAAAAAGGAATAGAACTATAGATTGGGAACTAGTGAATGACTTCAAACAAGGACTTAAAGAGCTTAAAGAAGGTAAAGCAATCAAGTGCTAACATAAGATAGTTTCCCTGTGCAGAGGGAAATAACAGAGAATCATTTCTTCATACAAAAGACACAAATCTAGAAACTCAAAAACTTTTATTTTCTATATAGTAATATTTTCAAGATGTGAAAAGTTTATTCTTGAGTGTCAGGAGAATAAGCGCTCAGTAGTTATCCTCAAAAACCT
>CAZDJS010000049.1:0-5693 GCA_964505795.1 uncultured Methanosarcinales archaeon | reverse complement strand
TTGGGTTTTTGGGAGCCCAGAAAGCAAAGCTTTCTGAGGCCATCCGCTCGTCATAAAAATAAAATGCGCTCAGTAGTTACATCCGCTCGTCATAGGCAAAGCCTCGGCGGGTGTTCACGTCATCATCGCGCAAAGAAAAGAAACAGTAGTTATCCTCAAAAACCTTTGGGTTTTTGGGAGCCCAGAAAGCAAAGCTTTCTGAGGCCATCCGCTCGTCATAGGCAAAACCTCGGCGGGTGTTCACGTCATCATCGGGGTAGGGAAAGGAAAGTAAGAGGGCTTTTTATGACATCCGCTCGTCAGCTCGGCGGGTGTTCATACTCAGTAACAAAGTTGCTGGCATCACAATTTTTTTGTGACGTCATCATCGAGAATCAGTAGTTATGCTTGAAAACCTTTCGGTTTTCAGCACCCTGAAATTTCTGAGGGTCCTCAAAAACCTTTGGGGTTTCCAACAATTAATTAATCTTTGGTTCTAAACGAAGAATTGAATTCATAGGTCTTGTATGGTATGCCAAGCCTTCTAACTTACCTAAAAATCTCTCCTGCCTGTCATCAGAACCACTAAGATAAAGACAAGGATTCTTCACATCCCCCATGCAAAATATTTTATTAGAAGCTCCATACACAGCTCTAGTTAAATCATTACTTGCTCCAAAAGACACTCCGAGTAAAAGCTTATCTGACTCAATTTTAGGAAAATGACCCATAAAAACTGTCTGTTCAGCGGAGTGCAAAAGATATGCTTCTGATGTAAAACCAGAGTATTGGGTAACTTGATCAGGGTTTCGTTGGATGAATTTCTCAAATAAGGGTGATTTTTGCTCATTTGCAAATTCTAATGCCTTGTCAAGAGAGCTCCCAGAGGGAGACATGTTTTCCAGTTTGAAACGTTCAGGCAGGTAAAAGTTAGTATCCATACAGTTTGAAAACAGAAGAGATTTATATACTTTGTTATCTTTTACCACTAAATAGTAGTTTTTATTTTTTTTAGGCTGCTTTCTACTAGTTATGCAAACCTTTCAGCTTCAAAAATTAATAATACAAATTCCTTCTTGAACCTTTTTCTAGAGTATACTTAAGACCTTCAAGATTAATTAAATCAAAACGAGCTAGCAAAAAATCATACTCTCTCTTTAATTCCTCCACTGAGTCATCACGTGGCGAGTAGAGTTCTATTTTAGGAAACTGAGAATTACCTGTAACAATTAAGCCTCGATTCAGGTAGTGAAGTAATCGAGGAGGAGATTGGTGAGAAGCAGCAACATATTTACTATCATTATCTGCAGCCATACCAGGAGTTGAAATTCCGAGAACTGCATTTCCTAAAACACCTCCAAAGGCAATCTCAGTTTTATTACGAAATGTGTACAAAACATCATCTTGGCATTCGAAACGAAATGCTGCACTGTAATGTTCACTGAGCAAACGCTCAAAGAGAGGATGATCAACAAGTCCTCTGAACTCTTGCACAGTATCATCGACTGAAAGACGCTTAGTGTTTTGAACTAATCTACCAAGACGAAATTCGTTTGATTTTGTGAATTTAAAGTCATCCATACAAGTATAAACGAGACCGAACTTAAAAAACTTATTATTATAACCACTTTTAAGTAATACTATATTTTTTTGAATGGGCAAAAACTCTACACATTATGAACCTCAAAAAGACTGTGACGAGCGGACACCTCTTCGCCTACGACGAGCTCAACGACGGATTTCAAATCGTAAATGGGAACACAAGCTTTTTTGTCAAACAAAAAAACAACAAACTTAGCTTCTCAGGAATTACAGAAGACAGACTCCACGCATTTTTCGATCATGATAAAAAACTCAACTTGCCAAAAGAACTTGAACAACACGCAGAGATCAAACTTGTGAGGCAAGACCTACGCCAAGCAATACTTACGTTCATCATGACCGCGAACAACAATCAAAAACGCATCAAAAAAATGATGGATTCTTTTCGCGACCTTCACCCTAAAAGACACATACCTACAACATTCTCGGAAGAACAACTGCGCAACATCGGCTTTGGATACCGAGCAAAAAACGTCGCTGCAACAAACAAAATCCTGACAAAAAAATTCTTAGACAAAATTAAAAAATCAGACTACGAAGAACAACGAAATCTACTCTTAACACTCCCTGGCGTCGGACCAAAGGTTGCTGATTGCATCATGGCATACTCAGAACTCGCCTGTCCTTACGCATTCCCACAAGACGTCTGGGTGATTCGCGCAGTCAAACGACGACACAAGCTCAAAAGCTACAGCTACGACTACGTCAGACGATTCGCAAAGAAAAAATTCGGCAAAGACGCAAGTTACGTTCAACACTATTACTTCTTAGAAGAACAAAAAGTAAACCATTTATAAATAGAACACTAGTTAGTAGAGGGAAAAAGTTATATATTAACAAAACAACACTAAGTTTGATGAGTAAGACCTGTTGAAAGGTTGACGCCTCCAGAGGAGGTCAGGACGAGTAAACAGGGTTCATCTTCTTCTATCAAAAAAAAAAATCATTTTTTTCAAGTTTAATTTTTGTCTTAATAATATCTGAATATCTTGATGAGTCTACACCCAACAATGCAGTGTTATATTTGTAACCAAAAGCCCCACATATAAAATCTACAACTTGAAGACAATTACTACAAGATGAATTTTTGTGAACGATTTCTACATTTGAAAAATCAAAGCTTTTTGAAAATAATTCAGTTTTAACATAGTTCTCAAAGTTCTCCATTTGAGATCGGGACATGCATTTATCAAGGCAAATTCTTAAGTTCGAGTTTGAATTAATATCTGACAAAATATTTTCCAATAAAATTTTCATTAGATAATTGTATAAGATTGGCAAATTATTCTGAAGTTTTTCTTCTGTATAATCTTTCTTAATAATTAGAGCATAAATGTGAACGTCATGTTTTACCACTCTTTTCAAAAATTGTTCTCTAATTAAGGGTGAAGAGTTAGAAAATTTTAATTCTTTAGGAGATTTTGATTTCTTACCTAACGTTCTTTGCCTTATTTTTTTTGGAATTCTGCGAATTTTACTCTTGTCGTAATCATCAACAACAATAGCACAAACAACAAAGTACTTTGAGCCTTTAGGTCCATGGCCTAAATCACCACTTTCGTCAATAAAAACATGTTTCATTTTATCACCATATCGAAACAAACTCGGTAACGGCTCGGGCTGTGCTGGCCGCAAATGTTTGGTTCTATAGACGAAACTGTTTTTTCGTGTTTTTTCACAAGTTCTTCAATCCTTTTTTGTTCTTCTTCAAGATGTTCTTTTTCTATAAAACAATAATAATGAATGACACCACCATCTCGTATTTTCTCGAGCGCAAGCGGTAAGAATTCTTCTCCTGTGTGCGGAAGCGGCATCGTAATCCTGTCAAACAAACCTTCGAGTTTTGGCACAACTTCGTTCACATCACCTTGGTATAATTCAACATCAACTTTGTTAAGACCTGCATTCCCAAGCGCGAGCTCATGACCTTTTTTATTCAACTCAACACCAACAATACGACCAGCCTCAGTATTTTTTTTAAACACAATCGGGTAGGGTCCGAGTCCTGAAAACATACACAAAACATCTTCGCCAGACTTGATACGTTTCATGATACGATTACGATCAGTACCTAATCGAATACTATAATACACTTCTTCAACATTGACTTTGAGCTTGACACCGTTTTCATGAACGATAGTTTCTCGAGTGTCCTCGCCAGCAAGATAGGTCATTTTTTGTTGACGCAACTCACCGACATGAGCACTCGCCTTTTTGAGAACAGTACTCACATGCTTGTCAGAATCAAGAAGAAGTCCCGCAAGTTCTTTTTCTTTAGGAATTAATTCGTCAACAATTTCAATGATTGCAATGCTCCCGACAGTGTCATAGCCGAAGCGGCCAAGAGCGTGCTCTTCTTCAGAGAGAATATCGCGTGCTGCTTCGCGCCACGATTGCTGATTCTCAAGAGGAATCAATTCTTTATCTGCAAACGCAACACCATCGTAGTCAAACTTTTCTTTAACAGGAAACCAAATCTTACCTCTTTCCTTATGATAACGATAACCATCGATGAGAAGGTCATTCTTGCGCAAATAATTTTTGAGTTCTTGCGCTTCTTGTAAGTCTATTCCTGCGAACATACTTTGAGAAACAAAACAGCCTTTTTAAAATTAGAGAATGATCAAAACAACGCCTGTGATAATAACAAAGGATGCAAAGACATTGCGCAAATAATGTTTTTCGTGAAATAACTGACCGCCAATAATAGTTGTGAGTAAGGCTGATGATCGTTTAATTGACGTTACCAACGCCACTTTTCCTTCGGCAAGACTTAATGCAAGACTCTGCGAATAACGATAACCAACAGTAAGCACTGCAACGAGTAAGACAGGAAGCCACAACTCACGAAGTCCTTTGCTAATGTCGTGTAAGTCATAAAAATACCAGACTAAGATTGTGAAGAACACTGCGATTAACACTTGAACAATGCTCAAATACGCAAGCACGTCAATTTTGAGTGTGTTCAAAACATAACGGTCAAATGTTGAAGAAATAGCATACAATATCAGAGCGATGAGTATATAATGAAAATATTTTTGTTTGAACATCACACGAAAATTATTCAATACAGAAATTCCTGCGCTGTGCTCAAGAATATACACTCCAACAACTACAAACAAGACGCCTACCATGTTTATGATAGTGAGTGTTTCTCCTAAGAAAAGAAAAGCGACGATTGCAGTGAGGAGAGGTCCGAGCGCAAAGAGCGGACTTGAAAGAGAAACAGGCATGTGGCGAATTGCTTTTGCTGTGTACAAAAAAGCAACTGATGCGATGAGTGCAACAAGGACCATAAAGGAATAAACAAAAGAAGGAAAGGAATAATCAGCACCTGCAACTAGCGCGACAATAACACCAATGACTGCGTTTGCAATAGCAATGATTGCTACAAATTCCATCGCGTGCTTACGAAACAAAAGTTTCTTATCAAGAAGCGCTACTGCGCTCGTCAAGACTGCTGCAAGAATTGCATACATGTACCAATCGATACTACCCACCTCTTTTTGTCTAATAAGGAATAGTGTTTAAGAGTGTTTCTCTAATATAAGTAAAAAAACTTATATAAATAATATAAATTAAAAAATCAACATAACTATTATAAACAATAATACTTATAAATAAGAACTGTTTGAAGAAGAAATAGCATGCTAACAGAACGAGAACTCGAGATACTCATATTGCGGCGAGACGGCCACAGCCAAAAAACAATTTCTGAGCAACTCAACATAAGCCAAGCCGCAGTCTCACAGTTCGAAAAAAGCGCAAAAGAAAAACTCCTCGACGCAGAAAAAACAAAAGAACTGCTCGAAAAAGAAGGAATCATCGTCAAAAAAGGAAGCCTCGGAAACAGAGTCGTATGGGGTGAGAAAAAATGAACTCACTCGAAGCAAGACTCAGAAGAGAAGAAGAACTCGATAAGATCAGAGCAGCACTTGATGAAGGAACAATCACCAAAGGAGAATACGAAGCAATACTCGCACACGACTACGGCATTGTTGAAGAAACAACACCGCGATGGCCAATCGTCGCTGCGGCAATGGTTATTCTTGGAGTCTTCGGACTCTTCGCAATGTGGGGAGGAACAATAACAGGACTCGTCGTCTACCCAA
>CAZDJS010000048.1:0-7212 GCA_964505795.1 uncultured Methanosarcinales archaeon | reverse complement strand
TATTGTTGTTCCTCGCATGTTTACTCGTTTGATAATTTCCCAAATTTGGTTTCTGAGGACGGGGTCGAGGTCTGCTGTGGGTTCGTCAAGAATAAGGATGCTTGGGTTGTGTATGAGTGCGCAGGCAATGTCAAGTCGTCGTTTCATTCCTCCACTCAAATTATCTGCAATCACATGTTGACTTACTTGTAATTCGAGAAGTCGTAAGAGGATGTCGCTGTTTTTTTTTATTGCATCTGGACTAAGCCCATACATGCTTCCGAAGTAAGTCAGGTTCTCTCGTACAGTGAGTTTTTCATAAAAACTCGGTCTTTGACTTGCAAAACCGTAGAGTTTGTTCACAAGAAGTGGTTTTTTGCAGACGTTGTAGCGTTCTGTCTTGTTTTTTCTTGGAACATTAACGTAGACTCCGCCTTTTGTTGCGGGAATAAAACCGACAAGAAGATTGAGCATGGTCGTCTTACCAGCTCCTGATGCTCCTATAAGGCCAAGAATTTCTCCTCTACGAACTTCAAAATTAAGTCCTTTGAGAACTGGTCTTTCACCATAGTCCTTGTGCAATCCTTTTATGTCAAAGATGGTTTCGATCGTCTACCCCCAATAAAAAAAGCAAGTAATTATTTATAAATGTGCAGGTCAGAACAAAACCACTTTTGAGTGAAAGTTATTTTTTTCTTAGATAATCAAGGAGCGCGAGCAAAATAAGTACCACAGCGACTCCGAGCAAGAAGGGTTCGAACCATGAGAGGTTGGAGAGAAACGAGGTTGTTTCAGAGGCTTTGAAGGCGTGCACAGAATCAGACTCCATCATTGCAGAACGCGCCATCGTAGTTTCCATAACAGCAGATTCTGAACTGAGTAACTGCCACAGCCTTACTATTCCTGCTCCTGCTACTGCTATTGTCGCTGCTGGTAAGAGCTTTTTCATGCGATCAAAAAAGTTTTCTTTTTCGTCTGGCGCGATAATTATGTATTTTTTTGCGAGTTTGTAATGATTGACTTCACGACCTTTTTTTGAATAACTATATTCATCTGCTACGGCGAGCTTTGCTTCGATGAGTACTTTCATCGTGTAATTGACCGTACTAATCGGAATCTTGAGTTCCTTTGCAATCTCTGCTTCTGACGATCCTTCATGGTTTGCAAGATAGGTGAGAATCTTGTTTGCGCTTTTGTTTGTGAGCGCGTGCGCTAGCTTCTTTGCTTTGTCGTCTTTGAGACTAAGTAAGACAAAGGGCTGTTCACTCATCGTAAGCCTCGTTTTGATTGTTCATCTTGCTGTAAAGTGTTGAGAATATTTAAAGTGTGTTGATGACTTCAAAGAAGGTTGGAAGAAAATAAAAAATAAAGAATTTAAAATTATTTCTTTGCTAAGACATACTTTCCTGGACCATAGGCACTGAGTATCCAAAACATTGCCGCAAGGGCACCGTCTCGTTCAAGACCTACTGTTAGTGTGCCTGACGCAATACTTGCTGGTACGTGTACCGCAAAGAAAGCGACGACAATAATTCCCGCAAGAATCCAATTCGTCCATTTAAACCAGTGTCCTGTTAGTAAAAGAATCGCCCCTACTACTTCGATGAGTCCAATTGGCCCACCAAGAAGTCCTGGGAAACCCATGCTTACAAACTTTTCTGATGCCATTCCCCAATCAAGCATTTTTGGAACTCCATGGTATAAATACACAATGGCAATCCAGATTCGCAAGAATAGCAAAGAAGCATCTTTGTGTACTAAAAATTTTTCTGCTACATTCATTTTTACCCCCCATTCCCTAAGGAACATTATGATTTGAAGAAAAATTCTTTAAATATTTTCTCAAGAGAATATTACTATATAGAAAATAAAAATTTAATCCTTATCTTTTATAAAGAAAAAAACACCACTTAATTTTGATTGGGGGCGACCAGACGATTCCCGCTGCTTTGTGAACGAGTAAACTTCGCAGCATGCGAAGTTACGAACGAGCAAAGCGAGTGAGTAAAGTCCTGCCATCAGAGCTTCGATGCTCAAGGAATCATTCGTGATTCCAACTGCCCGTTCAAGCGGGGTATCCGAAAGGGTGCGGCACTGTAGGTATAGAAACGAGACCCCCTTAGCGCAGGATGATAGGTGCGGAGACTGGACGAAAGAACAGTTGCGTTAACCCCTTGACGTTGCTAAGGAATGGATGGAACGAGCAACCCAGTTGATGCAAGTCTTAGACGCTTAGTCGAATATCGTCAACCGCGAACGCAAAGCGCGCGGTACAAAAGCAGGCTTAGGGTCGCCCAAACACCAATCTTTTAATACTAAAAGAAATTCGTGAATATTATGGCAAAAAATAATAAGGTTCGAATGCCTTCAAGCGGTGCAGGAATCACACAATATTACGACACAAAAAGCACTATTCAAATCAAGCCTTCACATGTTGTGTTGTTAATTATTCTTGTGATTCTTATCGAAGTGTTCTTGTATACTAATGGTTACGCACTCTTAGGTCTTAATTAAGGTTCGAGATAACCATTCCTTCTCTCTTACGAGGAAAACCATCGACTAATTTTTGAACGTATTCAACATCAATTTTTGCTTGTTCAGGAAGAAACAAATCATTGTTGCATATCATTTCAAAAGATTGTCCTGGTTCTACAAGAAGGAATTCTTCTGTCTCAACTGTGCCATCAACATATCGTAGGTCTCCACAATCTTCACCTGCAAATTCTCCGTCATGGCTCACATTCATTTTTGAAAAAAGAAGAGTGTCTTTTCCTATGTTTGTTAAGAGCAAAGAAATTTCTTCCTCACTCACAAAAAAATCTTCGCATAACAAAGGCTCTGGAAATTCACAACTTTGCGGGATGTAATCGTTGATACTGCCGAAGCCAAAATAGGCTATTCCGCCCATGACAACAACTAATGCCATGATAGCCCAGCCGTAAGTCGTCAAGTACTCCATTGCTGCTTGTGCTCTCATATTACCACAACCATCCTGAATCACACACACAGGTTCCGGAAGAGCAACTTGCAGCTTTTGAAGGACAAGTTTCTGCAAATTCTTTACAATCATTCTTGACTGTGCAAGCGTTTGGATCGACGCAGACACCAGCCTCACATTCTGTACTTCCTAAACAAGAAGATGTTATTTCTTCATAACAACCATTTATTAATACACAGTTAAGAACATCGCCTGCACCAGTACAGGTTGGATAAGCATCAGGGTCACATTGGCCAGGACATAATTCTTTTGGAACACAATTATTTGTTGCAGAATTCCATTCATAACTAGGATTGCAAGAAACACATGTTGTGCCTTTTTGAGAGCAAACACCTTCAACTTCTTCTTCTCCATCCTCAACTGAACTAGTACACCCATCACCACCAGCAACATCACAAGTCTTTAGTGCCGCAGCTTCAGGAACACAATTATTCTGACTAACATTCCATTTATAACCCCCGTTACAAGAAACACAGAACCTTGTAGACCATGAACATGAAGAATCTGCTTGAGTGTGCGGAGTTTCGAAAGGATCGACAAAACTAGTACAACCATCACCAATATCATCGCCACAAACAGGGTCTTCCTCTATCTTCACACAATCAGTGCCAAGCCATTCATAACCCACATTACAAGAGACACAGAGAGAGGCCGCCTTTGCTGTGCAAGAATCATGACCTGCACTTTTTTCTATTTCTCCTGGAGAATCAATACTATTTGTACAGCCACCATGGTCTCCAACTAATGCCTTATCACAAGCTGTGAACTTGCATTCGTCGGTACAACCATCAAGAGGATTGCCGTTAGCGCCATCATCGCATTGCTCTTGGTGTACATTATGAATTCCATCACCACAAAATTCTCCATCAAGCGTTACTGACTCACAATTAGAACTACAATATTCACAAGAAGAATCATAACTAGGAGTACAAACAACTCCATTATCTTCACCAGCATCACATTGTTCACCAGCATCAGGTGTTCCGTCGCCACAGAACGTTATTTCTGTTTGTGAATCATCAATCAGACCAATAATCTCACCCTTTGCTTCGCGAACAAAACCCTCTGATTTACTATATTTTACCGTAAACTCAATCTTTGCTTTCTCACCTGGAACAAATTGTAAATTATTGTCGTCACAGAGCACTTCGAACTCCTCGCCTGAGCGAACAAAATCTAAGTCGGTTCCGTCAAGGTTTTGAATTCTTGTACAATTACTTTGCATCCCTGCGTATTCAACAATCACTTCTTGCACGGAAATCTTCTCTGACTGTAAGTTTCGTAAGACAAAAGAAGCTTCACTCGCTGTAAGTGTTGATGGTGCTGAGAGTTTTGCTTCAGAACAACCGAACTCTCCGCTCACTTGGCAATCATCACCGGCAAGCTCTGTCGGGTTTGAAAAGCCAATGTACGCTATCCAAGAAAATACCCCTACAAGAAGAACCAAAGCCCAACCATAGGTTACCATGAATTCAAGAGCTGCTTGAGCGCGTTGCATAAAAATTTTTTATCTTTGTTCTTTAATAATATTTCCGATAATAATAAAAGCCCAATGATGTTCTTTTTCATCATGTTACCTGGAATGAATCCGAAAAAGATGCAGCAAATGATGAAGCAGATGGGCGTTCAGCAAGACGAAATTGATGACGCTGTTCGCGTAGAGATTACGACAAAGACTGCAAGAATTGTTATTGAGCCTTGTTCTGTTGCAGAAGTGACGATGATGGGACAAAAGAGCATTCAAGTTACTGGTAATCCTGAAGTCTATCCTCTTGATACGAGCGCTGAAATTTCTGATGAAGACATTCAAACCGTTATTGAGCAAACAAATGTTTCTGCTGAGAAAGCACGAGAAGCCATCGAGAAAGCTGATGGTGATTTAGCCCAAGCGATTATGGATTTATCAGAATAAATTTATTGCAACCTCTTGTATGCTAAATAAATCACAAGAAGTAATTCTACTAACATCACGATTGGCTTGACGAATCGATCAAGACTCGTGAACCCTTGTACTGTCCCAAAGAAGAGGACAAAAACACCGCCGAGGAGCAATCCTGTGCCGACCCACTCGTGCATTTTTGATTTGTTTTCGGGCAAGTAAAGAGCGACAAAGATTGCAACAAGACTTAAGACTGCTGCTACATAAAAAATAATTTGTCGGTGTTGTTCTCGAGCATCATCGTACTCGTTTTGACAAGTGTTACAGAAATATTCTGTAGCACAACCATTACTATTATACTCATAATCAATGTACCCTTCACAACTATCATATGCTGATTGTGGAACCTCAAGAGCTTCGCACTCATTCTCCAGTCCTTTAGCGACTGGCTGACGATTATCGCAAAAATCCCCATATTCTGGACTCGGATAGATTGCTTCGACTGTTGAAAAAACAAATATTGCAAAAAGAACTGCAATAACAAGTACGATAAGTGCTTTTCTAAAGTCAAACATACTTCATAAAAAGAAAAAGTTAGTTATAAATTTATTGGATTCGGCTCGGACATGAAATGTTCTCGAGATACTTCTCCGATGACAAAGTAGACCTCTTTAGCAGTCACACCCTGTTCGAGCTCAAGCGTCTCCAAGAATTCTTCGTGCTCTTGAATATTACGAAATACTGCTTCAACCAAATAATCGAAGCCGTTGTTCACTCTGTAGGCTGCATTCACATTTGGGTGCAACTTCAAGAAATTCGCGAGTGCTATCCTATTATTTGGTGTGGTCTTAACAAAGACGTTTGCTCTTGTCGTGTAGCCCATTTTTTGAAAATCAAGCAAAGCAACGTGTCGTTGAATAATATCTCCTTCGTATTTTCGCAACTTATCAAATATTGTACTCACAGGTATTCCTGTTTGTTTACTAATTTTTGTCAGTGCTAAGCGCGCATTCCTTCGAAAATACCCTAACAACCGTAGCTCATTGTCTTGCAACTCCATCATATTCCCCCAGACATTTTTTGTCTGGAAAGAACATTTTGTTTCAAATTATAAGTAGCTTGTTTGTGAAAGAAAGAGGTTTATTTCAGTATTTTTCTGAAACAAAGTGATTCATTTATAAATAAAAATATTTTTCTGAAACAAATCTTGAAACATTTATAAATAATTCTTCGTTCGCAATTAGCATGCATACGCTAGAATATGACATACTCGACTGTTTTGCAAAGCATCCTGAAGCAAAAAGTACAACAGAACTTGTGCAAACAATCATGAAAAAAGAACTGCAAGAAGGAGTAGACTCCCCAGAAAAAGAAGTAAAAAGAAAAAAAGCACAATTACACAGAAAACTCCTCTATCACATTAACAAACTCGTAAAAGACGAACTCCTTTGCGTGAGCGGAATCCAAGGAAGAGGAGAGAAAAAATTCAGTCTCGTTCACGACGGAGACATCACCATTCGTAGTGGACGCAAACAAGTAACAATACACAAACCAACAGTAATAGAAACACCAATTGACGAACTAAAAGAAGCCCATGCCTATCGCTCAGAAAATTGGCTGCACAAAATAAACGCTGTTTTTCTTGAAGAACAAGAAACACTTGATATCATAGCAGAAAAAGTTGAGAAAGTAGCACAACACGTCAATGACGCGATAGGCCTACTTAATTTTCAAAAGATGCTCGGAACAGGAGACCCAGACATCTTCCTTGACAAAATGAGACAACAATCTTGCATGATAGTGCTTTGCATAAGCATTCCTGAAGACACAAAAAAAGTGTTACGTTTTTGTCGGGCTTATTCGCAAAACAGACCAAAAAATGTTCAAATAGTCTTCACAGTAAACCCAACAATATTACAACGACACAGAGAAACAATAGAAAAAATAATCGAACAATTCATGCAACAAACAATCAAAATAAATTTTAGAAATACAAGCGTGCACAAAGCACCAATAATTTGTGGGACTGCAGGGCCCTACACTATGAGCGAGGAAGATTGGAAAAAATATCTTCCTCAACGAGAAAAAAACGAAGGAGTTGCCGTTATCGGAGCAAGCATTATACTCGACTTAGAAAGCGATGAGCACCTGCATAAACTCTCAAGAAAAGCAGCAGAAACACTATTTCTTGTTGGGAGAAACAGAAGAGTGAAGATTGAAAACATCAAAATGGGCTTTATGGACGACATGATTCGTTGTTGGAACCACGACTTAAATCGAGAAACACTCTCACAAGAAATTAATGCCGCACAAGAAGTGATCTATGAGTACTCGCAAATGCAAGAGCGAGTCTACC
>CAZDJS010000047.1:0-7256 GCA_964505795.1 uncultured Methanosarcinales archaeon | reverse complement strand
AGCGAACAGCAGTAGTTACGTTCATTGCAGTGTCCGAGTGATGCATTTTGTGAAAGCGCCATAAGAAAGGAACTGTGTGGTGTGCACGATGCAAAAAGTATGTAATAAGATCAAGAATGAGAATTGTAATAAGTATTTCAAGAACCCATGGTACTTCTAAGAAAAATTCATCGACAAAGAACAAAGGAATAAAACTCACAATGATAATGTTGAGTAATCCAATTCCTATGTTGTTTAAGCTATGAACAATTCTTTGTCGCCCACCAAAATATTCAATAAGAAACAAAACTACAAGAACGAAACCGAGTATAATATTTTTTTCGAGTATCATAGTACGTGTACTAGTGCCATCACTATCATTGCAGTATTCTCAAACACGGTAACTTTGCTCAAAGGCAAATCGAACACAACACCAAGACAAGCACACTCAAGTATTTCGCCTTGTCGTAATTTTTGAATAATTCCTATTGTTGTTATTCCTAAAACAGCCACTGTCAGAATAGCAGCAACTTCAGTAAACGCTCCGTAGAGAAAAAGTGAGCCAAGAATTATCTCGATGAAAGGATAGACATATCCATAAGGTTTCATAACTCTTGCAAGTAAATCATAACGCGCAAAACTCGCAACAAATTTTTTCAAATGAATGACTTTGAAGAAGGAAAAAATGAGAAAGAACAATCCCATTAAAGTCAACATAAATGAATTGTGGACGCTTTGAGTGACCAGCGCAGTTATCAACAATAAGTATGCAAAGAGTATGAAAAGTTTCTTGTATTTCTTAAACATATACTATAATTCTCCTTTTTGTATTTAAATATTCGTAGAGCTTAGCTTCATTTTATTTATATACTTCAATATCTTATTATTACTGGGTGGTATAAATGAAAGGAATATTAGCAGTAGTAGCGTTTGTTCTCTTAGCGCAACCAGGACTTGCTTTGAGCGAAGATCAAGCTGAAGCAATAGCACAAGAAAGAGTAAATGGAGACGTTTTTAGCGTTGAAAAAACTGGTTTGCTTCACAGAGCGGAGATGAAACCAGCCTATAAAGTAGGACTTGATAAAGGAACCTCATCAATAACCTACGTCTACGTTTCAGAAGCTGGAGACATCTTAGCTGAGAGAAACGCACTCAAAGGACGTGTCTTCGGAGCATATTAAATGTTTTCGAGGACAAACTTTTTTACTTTTTCTTCTTTTGTGTCACCGTAGAACATATCAATGACTTTTCCTTCGTTAAAAGACACAAAGGTTGGGTACATCGTTACTTGAAATACTTCAAGAACTTTCGCAATATCGTCTTTATTTACAGTTGCAATCGTCGCTTCAGGGTGTTCTTGAGCAAGCTCTTCCATCCAAGGCTCTGCCCTTTCACAAAAAGGACAATTTGTTTTATGAATCATCACAACTGATTTTTTCATAATGATTTCTTTGAACTCGTCAATATTTTTTATGTGGAACATACCTTTTTAGAGCGAATTTGTTTTTATAAATGTATTCGTAATTGTTTTAAACTTGACAAGTAAGGATTTTCATATGCTAAAAAAAGAGGCGAGGAAGATTGTTTCATGGACTGGCTATGAACTTCATGAACACCCTATGATTCGATTTTTTATCGTTTTTGTTTTTCTTCTTGGTTACTTTATTTTTACGAGCTTCAAATTCGGGATGGATCAAGGATTCCTTATTAGTTTACTTACTTGGTCGTTCTTTGTTCTTTGCACACCCATTGCAGACGCTGGTGTTCTTTTTGATTTGCCTTTACGGATATTTCTTGGAGTAAGAATGATTTTCTCTGAACTTTTTGTATGGCTTTTCGCGATTAGTCTCAACATTGTTTCTCTACTTATTTTTCCTTCAATATATGACGCGACAATTATTCTTTCGCTTTTTCAATACATTCTCTCCCATCCTCTTCCATACTGGGGTATTGTTCTTCTCTCTGCCTTAGGAACGTTCATGTCTGTTCTTTTTGGTGATGAACTTATAGATGTTGCTTCAGAACAAAAAGATAAACGCCATCATCATAAGAATCATAAAGCAAAACATCATTTACTACTTTTTATTTTTCTCATTATTCTCGTTCTTATTCTCTACGATTTTCTTTTGCACAAATTAGGAATTGCCATTCCTTTACTCTAAAAGTATTTAAACTAAGAAAATAAAATAATTTTATGATCACTTGGTTAAAGCGTTGTTATGAAGACTCAAACATGACAATATGGGATATTGCGCTCATAAAATGGAGTGTTCTCTTTTGGACCTTGTTTCTTGTTGCTATTTGGCCTTCCTTAGCAGGTCTTGCATGGTATTGGTATCTTCTTTTAGGGATCCTTTTTATGATTCGACCATTAATGAAGATGTTCAAATAAAGATACTTTTTTATTAACAAACAAAATTCTCTGTATTATGAAGTCAATTCATATTTTTCGTCGTGACCTTCGGCTCGAAGATAATACTGCGCTACTTGCTGCACTTGAGAAGAGCGAGGAAGTAATTCCTTGTTTTATTTTTGATCCTCGACAAGTTGAAAATAACGAGTATTTTTCTCAAGCAGGATTTCAGTTTCTCATTACTTCTCTAAAAGAACTTGATGAGGCTCTCAAAAACAAAGGTTCGCAGCTCTATATTTTTTATGGAAAACAAGAAGAAATACTCAAAAAACTTTTTGAACATGTAGATGCGGTCTTCTTTAACAAGGACTATACGCCATTTGCCAGAAAAAGAGACGCAACTATTGAGGAACTTTGTAAAAAACACAATAAAAAATGCTTTTGTTACGATGATGCTCTTTTGAATCCGCCAGAGCGAGTTCTCAAAGCAGACGGCACTCCTTATACTGTGTTCACTCCCTTTTATCGAGTCGCAAAAGAATTCCCTGTTGACAAACCAAGAGAAAATACTTTTACTAACTTTTCAAAAACAACAATCTCTGGACAGGAAAGCTCTTTACTTGAAAAACTCAATCCAAAACGTGAAGGTCTTCTTGTTTCAGGCGGAAGATATGAAGCTCTTAAACTATTACACGACCTTCCAGAAAAGTACGATGAGAGTAGAGACGATCCAAACATGAATTGCTCGCAACTCTCAGCACACCACAAATTTGGAACAATAAGTATTCGAGAATCTTTTTATGCAGGGAGAAAAAAATATGGTGCTTTCTCTTCCTTTTTACGAGAACTTTATTGGCGAGATTTCTTCACACAAATAGCATATCATTTTCCCCAAGTCTTTGGCCATGCATTCAACAAAAAATATGAAGAAGTTCCTTGGTCTCACAACAAAAAATTATTCCAAGCATGGTGCGAAGGAAAAACAGGATTTCCCATCGTCGATGCTGGGATGCGTGAACTTAACCAAACAGGCTATATGCACAACCGTCTTCGAATGGTAGTTGCGAGTTTTTTAACAAAAGATTTACAAATTGATTGGCGACTTGGAGAAAAATATTTTGCGCAACAACTCACTGATTATGATCCTTGTGTGAATAACGGGAGTTGGCAGTGGGCAGCATCAACTGGTTGTGACGCGCAACCCTACTTTCGGATTTTTAATCCTTGGTTACAACAAAAAAAGCATGACCCAAATTGTGAGTACATAAAAAAGTGGATTCCAGAACTCAAGAATTATTCTCCACAAGCAATACATAAGCTTGCTGAGCAACGACCACTCGCTTGCGAGTATCCTGAGCCTATCGTTGATCACAGTGAAGCTTCAAAGGCAACAAAAGAAATGTTCAAGAGCATGTGAATGTTTTTTGTGCACGAAACCCTTGAGCTTGAAAAACAATACTGTTTTGCGAAAAATCGTTCTCAGTCACAACAGGAATTGGCTTGAGTGTACAACGAATTGATTCTCCTGGGTTAAGAGTTCCGTCATCACACTCAGAGAGGCTTTGCTCAGAAAAATAATCAGGACTCGACCATGCATTAAAAGTATTAACAGTGAGTTGTCCTTGAATCTTATCACGAGGTGCTGGAAAAGGAAGAGCAGCAAATTCAATAGTTTCTTCAAGTGTGTTTGTAAGAGTAAATGTTAAGCTATTGCCTTCACAAGAAACGTTTGTGAGTGGTTCGCGAGGTATAATATTCTCTAACTCGTTATTATCATTGCTGAACTCTTCACAACCAATAGTATCCGGATTTTTTACACAATATTCTTCAACAGATATATCTTCAGCACAGGCAAGACAACTCGCAGTCATTGCAAGACAACAAGCTTTTGGCTCTTCGCTCTCCCCTATTGGTTCTTCGGCGTCATCTTGTGTCTCGTTCTCTTTCGTTGCTTCCTGATTGTTTGTTTCTTCTTGTTTTTCGTTCTCTACAGTGCCATTGTCAGGTTGAACTGCACACGCAGTCAAGAAAACTGCCAGAGCCACACCAATAATAAACCATAACTTCATATTATTCGTTTGAGATTTCCAGTATATAAATTCTTTGTAAGAAGTTTTTTAAAGACTAATCTTTCTGTCATACAAGGTGAGGTTTTGGTATTAGAACATTTATTTCCTGAAGATTGGCTTGAAAAGAAGCTCAGGTATGCATTTATTCTTGCTTTTGTTTATAGTACGGTATCAATTATTGCTGCTCGTTTGCTCTTTGCAGGAAACAGCGGACTCGTCGCAGTTGTCTTTACAAGTATTTTACTTCTTCCCTATTTGCAACGGCTCTTTTTGAAAGAAGAAGTTGCCGAACTCCACGAAAAAGGAGGATTTAATATATTACAATTTTTTCGAGACAATTTGCCAGGAATTAAAGTCTATGGCGTTTTATTTTTAGGAATTTATTTTGCGTTCATGCTCTACTCTTTTCTCCTTCCAGCATTTGGTGCTGACACAAGCATTATTTTTCGTGAACAACTTGCTCTTGATGGCCTTCGAGGAGGAGCAGACTTTAGCCTTGCAACATTTGAAACAATCTTTTTTAATAATTGGTGGGTTTTACTTGCTTGCTTCTTGCTTGCGCTCCTCACAGGAGATGGAGCAATATTTTTTATCGCATGGAATGCGTCAGCATGGGGGGCAATCTTTGCTTCACGAGCGCTCGATGCTGCAGGAGCAGGTTTTGGAGACCCTTTGGTAAACCTTCTCGTTATTGTTCTTATTACGCTTCCTCATTTACTTATAGAAGCAGGCGCGTATATTCTTGCAGCGATAGCAGGTTCTATTATTAGCGAAGATGTTGTTTCCGAATCAGGGGAAATACCGCACTTTTTGATGTATTTTCTTGCTGCGATACTTGCGTTTTTCACGATTGTTATTGTTTCAAGTGCAATTCCAAGTCCTGCGATAAAAGGTTTACTCTATATTATTTCAGCAGGAGTGCTTTTGTGGTTTCTTTCTTTTTCGTTTGAAAACGATGATCATCGCAGAGTATTTTCTTACAACACAAAGCTTTTCATGATGGCAATTCTTGTTTTTGTGTTTGGTGTTGCTGTAGAAACCTACGTTTTACATGCAAGTGATATGTTGCATTCTGTGTACATGGCGGCACGATAACTTTATAAAGAAGTTTTTGCAAAATATTATTATATAGTTAAACGAGGTATTATTTATGGTTAGACGAGGACAAGCAGCATTAGAGTTTCTCACAACATATGCGTGGGCCTTTCTGGTAATTCTTATCGCGATTGGTGCGCTTGCGTACTTCGGAGTTATGAACCCACAACAATTCATCCCTGAACGATGCACATTCTCATCGGAGTTCGGCTGTGATGATTATCAAATTGACAGAAATGGAGATGATGTAACAGTAAATCTTTTTATTAGAAACAATCTTGGAAGTACGGCAACAGTTAACAATGTGACTGTTCGTTCGCTCGAAGCGCTAACATCTGGTGTGACTCTTGCAGAAGTGACTTGTGCAGAGACAGATGTTGTTATTTCTCCTTCAGAAGCTGATGAATTCACTTGTACATTTACTGAAGGAACAGACTATGATGTTGGAGAAGGTGGTTTTCCTAGTGAAGGCTCAAAAACTCGCTTTGATTTAAGAGTCAACTACAAGGAAGTTGGTGGTCGTTATGATCACAGCACTCAAGGAGAAATCTTTGGAACTGTTAACTAATTTCTAACTATTTTTTCTCATTTTTTTCCTCATTACAGTTTCGCTCATTCTCTTTGGTTTTTTCTCTTGTTAAAGGAATATTTCGAAACATTTAAATATATAATAGCTCAATAATTGTATTAGTATACAAATTACTATGGTGGTATCGATGACGAAAACAGTGACTCCTCAACAAACACAACTTAATCTCGCAGTAGTAGCGCTCGTAGCGCTCGTAGCAATAGTGGGCCTCGTAGCACTCGTAATGAACGCAGAAAACGGAGCAGGATTTCAAAACTCAGGCCTCACACCATTGCTCGATAACGAAGGAAACCAAGTAGGATATTCTCTTGTTGTTGATTTTGCAGTCGATACGAAATCTGCTAATGCGCTTACAGGAAAAGTAACACAAGCAGACATGAGACGATGAATGGCGTATTATTTCTTTCAGAACTAACAGCAGCGCTCGCAGTAGCTGCGCCCCTCGTCTGTCTAGGAATAGTGGTGCTACATGAGGCCTATTATGGATAATTTTTTCTTAGGAACAATAAGCTTTGTTGCACTTGTTGCACTTGTTGCACTTGTTGCAATAGTGGGAATAGTTGTTGAAAAAGATGAACAAAAAGCGTCTATGGCACAACTCACTCAAGAAAATATAGTTGGATATGATATTTACATGCATGCACCAAGAGGATCAAATAATATAGGTCGAGCAGTTGAGCATTCAACAGAATATGATTTTATTCCAAACCGAGTAGGTAACGCAGCTAAAGAACCAGAAAAAATCGGAGCTTCAGAAACTGGCTATTATTTGCCTTGGTGGTATCGCTAATTATAAATAGAGGTTCTTATACACAGATAGTAAAGAAATGTGAGGCTTTCACTATGGCAAAAAATGATAATGCAAAATTATGCGCGATTCTGAGTTATTTCTTAGCAGGAATTATTTGGTATTATGTTGATGACCAAATGAAAAAAAACAAGTTCGCAGAGTTCCACGCAAAACAAGCACTCGTACTGCTTATAACAAGTGTAATAATTAATGTAGTAGGAACATTAATTCCAATTATTGGATGGTTTATTATTTTACCAATCGGAGGATTGCTCGTTCTTATTTGGTGGATTCTTGGTATTATCTACGCAGCAACAGATAAGAAAACAGAATTATTCCTCATAGGACAATTTGCAAAGAAGTTCTAAGATGGCATTAAAA
>CAZDJS010000046.1:0-7680 GCA_964505795.1 uncultured Methanosarcinales archaeon | reverse complement strand
GATCTTGATGAAGAAGCACAATTCATTTACAACATCATCAAAAAGCACACCGGCAAAAAAATCGGCGATCTCTTTCGCGTATATCAAAAAGAAGGAGGCAAAGCAAGCTACAAGACCTTCCAGCGCAAGATTAGTTACCTTGATGAGAGTCGCTTCGTCACTTTGGAACGCAAAACAGGCGAAGGCGGCAACACGACAATAGTGAATAAGAAAATTACGGATTTCTGATGAACGTTCCCAATTATGAAGCAATATTTGATTCTTACAAAAAATTTTGCACACTAACAAAAACAAAAAAAATAGATCTTAGTGCTGAAATTTTCTTCACCCCTACAACTCTTCTTCCTCTTGCAGTGTACATCAACAAACACAAAAAGAAAATAACACCACCTACAAACTCAAATGTCAAAAATTATCTAGAGCTAATCACTGGACAAAGACCTCCGGGAATTTTATATAAACAAACATATTCTCCACTGGTGAAGTTACCCGCAAAGCCCCAAGAATTTAACTCAATTTACTCAACCATCCTTAAAATTTGTAAACAGGGAGAAAAGCTCGGAGGCCCTAACACCTTCCAATATTTATTAGATGAATTAACAACCAACATCTACGAACACTCTGGATTTAACTATAGTTATGTCATGTTACAAAGATACCCAAAAGGAAAATTTGTTGAAATAGTATTTGTTGATGATGGAAAAACAATACCAGGTTCCTACGAGTCAGCAGGTGTTAATTGTGATGAAGATTATGAGTATCTAAAAAAAGCACTATTAGGAGAATCAACAAAAAAAGAAAAAAATAGAGGATTCGGTTTAGGAACAAGTGTAAAACTTGTATGTGAACAAATATTAGGTCAAATTTTCCTTATATCAAGAAACGGAGCATTTTTAGCAGAAAAAAACAATAAAAAGTTTTTTAAGGTTCCTAACGAATATTCATATTCGGGAACGTTAATAACTATACGAATACCGTACCCAGCAAAAAACGTTCCAAATGGTGAATTTTATGAAACAGTCAAAAGCTAATATTAAAGTAAAAGAAGTCATCGAATTATGTACGATGAGATCTAATGCTGATATTTTAATGGATGCTGTACACAAAAATAATCATAAATTAATCTCGATTGACTTTCAAGAAATACAAACTATTAGTAGATCATTCGCTCAACAATATATTGAAAGAAAAAATAACTCCTCAAAACAACTATCTGAAAAGAATGTGAATAAAAATGTAAAAAAGATGTTTGAAGTTGCTTTAAACAAGAGAAATAACAAACCTCGATTCAATTTTACTGACTGGGAGATTGAAAGATTCCCTGTTTAATAATTTATTTCTAATACCAACAAAATACAGACAATCCTAGTGTGCACTCGGTTTGGTGAAGAAAGACAATATACCCACAGCCACTAAGAGAATAACTCCGACTATCGCTTGTATCGGAAGTGTGACAAGCAAGGAGAAGAAAATCAGTCCAGAAAAGAACGCTTTTTTCCAACACGTCATACAACCAGAATGAGAAGGAAGTTTGAGCGCTCTAAACGCAAAATACACTCCTGCAAGTATCAAAATAATTGTTGGATATTGAACAAAACTCGTGAGTACTGCAAAAACAGCTAATATCATTAATAAGGTTGTGGGAATCATTGGTGTTCGCAACAATGCGCCTTGTTGCGTCTATTACTGTAAGCCTTTCCTAAATTATACACGCCGAGAGCAATGATTGCGAGATTAAGACCAGTAACCCCTGCCTCTGCCATGTGATACACAGAGTCTTTGTATTCTCCTTCGTGCCTGTGCTCACCAACATGACTTGTTTCAATTAATTGTT
The DNA here is from genome assembly GCA_964505795.1 of uncultured Methanosarcinales archaeon. Lineage (GTDB taxonomy): Archaea > Nanobdellota > Nanobdellia > Woesearchaeales > UBA525 > CAZDJS01. The sequence continues at coordinate 5,846 of CAZDJS010000046.1, read as the reverse complement.
CAAGGTGAGGAGCAAACGATTTGTGTGACTCGTGAACTTTAAGAGGGTCTGGATGCACAAGCGCAATTCCGCCAGCTGCTTTGTCAACAAGATAATCATGAATACCTTCGCCGAGTTGTCCGAGTTTTGTTTCAGAAATGAAGGACGTGGCAGCGCCTGTGCCTGAAAGGAAGTAAATAGTGTTTGGGATAATTCCATGAACAGGACATATTGATTGGTGCGCAGTTCCAACAACAGCAAGACCAGTGCCGAGACGTGTGCGAGTTGCATCTTTCATAATGAGAGGTCCTTGCAAGAATTTAATAAGGTTAGTGAGTCTCATTATCAATAAGATATTTTCGTAGAAGACTGGGAAAAAAACAAAACAAACCAACGCCAATATATTTATAAGCAGTCAAAAACAAAAATAACCTAGGTGAGTCATGGCTGAGGGATTTTACAAACAATTCTCTAAAGAGAACGTCCACAATCTTCCTATTAAGGAAGTCTTTGGCATTTTTGACACGAGTCACGATGGTCTCTCAACGCAGCAAGTGCAGAGCCGACAAGCCCAATACGGCAAGAACAGCATTACGGAAAAGAAGAAGAAACCCTTCATCATCCGTTTCGGCAAACACCTCGTGAACCAGTTCGCCCTCTTATTATGGTTTGGCGCAATTTTGAGTTTTCTTGCGGAATACTTCGACCCAGGCCAAGGAATGATTTTTATTGGAGTGGCGCTTGTTACTGTTGTTCTTATTAACGCATTTTTCACCTACTGGCAAGAGTCTCGTGTCGAGCACGCAATGGCTGCGTTCAAGATGATGCTCTCAAGCAAAGCACGCGTTATTCGAGACGGCCGAGAACAAGAAATACCCTCTGAACAATTAGTGCCTGGCGATATCCTCATCTTAAGCGAGGGCGACAAAGTACCCGCAGACGCACGTATTTTCGAAGTGAACGCGCTTAAAGTCAATAACGCAAGTCTTACGGGCGAGAGCGAACCGCAACTGAGAACAACAGAAGCAACAAACAAAAAACACCTTGATAGCAGAAACCTCGCATTCTCAGGAACATTAGTAAGTGCTGGTTCGGGAAAAGCAGTCGTGTACGCTACTGGAGACGAGTCGGAAATCGGACAAATAGCGCAATTAACGCAAGAAACAACAAGTGTTGATAGTCCGATGCAAAAAGAAATCAAGTATTTCATCAAAATCATCAGTCGAATCGCAATCACACTGGGCGTTCTTTTCTTCATCGTCGGATGGCTTATTGGCAATCCCTTCTGGGGCAACATCATCTTCGCGATCGGAATCATCGTAGCGAATGTTCCTGAAGGACTCCTCCCAACAGTCACTCTTGCTTTGAGCATCGCAAGCCAGAGAATGGCAAAGAAGAACGCGCTGATCAAACAACTCGAGAGCGTCGAAACACTCGGAAGCACAACAGTTATTGCAACTGATAAGACAGGAACGCTCACAATCAACAACATGCACGTCACGAACCTTTTCTTAGACAACGCTGATTACACGACAGAAAAAATCGAGAGCACAGAAGATTATGAAAGAACATGGACGCATAACGAAAAGAAAGTCAATGAAAAAACTCTTGAAAAGGCAGTCATGACAGCAGCCTTATGTAATAATGCGTCAATGCACAGAACTCCAGAACTCGAAATGATTGGTGACCCGACAGAAACCGCACTGCTTCTCTTTGCCGACCAGTCAAAAAAAGGACCAAATGTTGATTGGCTTAAAGAAAAGAACCCGAGAATTAGAGAAATACCTTTTGATTCTGAAACCAAAGAAATGATTACCGTGCACGAAGGAGCAGGAGGAAAAACAGCGTATCTCAAAGGAGCAGCAGAAGTTATTGTTGAACAATGCGATAAGATTCTTCATAACGGAAAAATCAGAAAAATCACGAAAAAAGAAAAAGAACAGTACCATGAACAAACCAAGGAATACGCAAAGAGTGGAAAACGAGTCTTAGCACTCGCCTATAAGCACGTACAACACAGAGCAGAAGCAGAAGGAAACGATTACATTCTTGTCGGACTCGCTGCGATGTACGACCCTCCAAGAGAAGAAGTGGCAGAAGCAGTTGAAAGATGTAAGAACGCAGGTGTGAAAATAATCGTTGTTTCAGGAGACCACCCTCTTACTGTTACGGCAATTGCAAAATCAATTGGTATTTGCACAAACCCAGTAGTCATAACTGGCGACGAATTAAGTGAGATGAGTCACAGCAAACTCAAAGAAACACTGAGCAAACCAGAAATCATTTTCGCACGAACAAGTCCACAAGACAAGATGAGAATCGTAAGCGCACTGCAAGAACTCGACGAAATCGTAGCAGTAACTGGCGATGGAGTGAACGACGCTCCAGCACTCAAAAAAGCAGACATTGGTGTTGCGATGGGAATCACCGGAACCGAAGTAGCCAAGGAAGCGGCCGACATGGTCTTAATGGACGATAACTTTAGTACCGTCGTGAATGCGATTGAAGAAGGAAGAGTCATTTACAGTAACATTCGTAAGTTCATAGCTTATATTCTCACGAGTAACATTCCGCAAATTCTTCCCTTCATCACCTTTGTCCTCTTAGGAATTCCTCTGCCACTCTCTGTCGTACTTATTCTGGCGATTGACTTAGGAACTGACCTCTTACCAGCATTAGGCCTCGCCACTGAGAAAGCAGAGTATAACGTTATGAAAGAAAAACCACGTGACAGAACAGAACGACTCCTCTCAAAGAAACTTCTCTTTATGAGCTACGGAATTATCGGAATGATACAAGCAGCTGCTGGGTTTACAGCATACTTCTGGGTACTCTACAGTAACGGATGGACTTGGGGGCAAGAACTCGCACTCACAGACCCAATATACCAGCAAGCAATCACGGCATTCTTTATTAGCATCGTCATCGCACAAATAGCTGACGTCATGATTTGTCGAACAAGAAAAGAGAGTATTTTCTCAAAAGGAGTCTTCTCAAACAAGCTCATCCTCATCGGCATCGCAACAGAACTTGCCATCATCTATTTTATCAGTGAAACAAGTGTTGGACAGCTCATCTTTAACACAGCAAGCCTTCCACTTACCGCATGGCTAATCCCAATACCATTCGCGCTACTCATCTTTTTTGGGGACGAACTACGCAAATACCTCATTAGAAGAGAGAACGTTTTCGTCAAAAAATACTTGACTTGGTAATTAACCAAATCGTTTTCTGATAATAACAGCTACAATTACTCCTAACAAGATAATAAGAGGTATAGACCAAGAAAAAGCAAAGTTAGGAACAAGCCCTACTCCGAGCCAACCAAAGTTCATTAGTAATAAAAGTAAAATAAAAGCTGAGAGGAAGACCTAAGGCAATTTCATACAAGAACTGTTTTTTCTCTATAATAAAAAATTTCTCCTTAATAGGTGTGTAGAAAATCTTCTACACAGCCTCCCTTGCTAATTCCGCAAAATGAGAGGACTGGACAAAAAGAAAGTGAGAATTTTCTCGTCGAAAAACAGCGCAGAGCACTGGACATCCTCAAATAGAGTATATAAACAAAATAGAGAACAGAGCTATTAGGCAACAAAGCCTGGAGCGATACCATGGAAGACCACAAAAATGTAGCATTCATCGAACAACTCTTTTACAAACAAATACAAGACTTAACAAAAAACACAGCTGCAAAAGTAGAGAGCTTTGAACTCCAACACAGCGATGCTTGGTTAGAGGTGAGAATATGAATTATGAAAAGAAACAACAATACATAGAAGAAGTCACAACACTAGCTCTTGGTCAAGGAATCCTTGAAGGACCAGAGACAGAAGATTTTAAACGATTATTAGGGTGTTAAGATGTTTTGGAAAAAGAAAGCAGACTATGTCAATTGGGAATCTTATGAAGAAATGATTCAAACCTGGGATTCGCTCGCATTCACCCAAAGGAGCCGCCAAGAGTACATTCAAAGGATGCCTACACTCGGCCAGTAAGCATTTAAACACACTTTTTTTCTCTCTTTTATGCAAACGCTCACAAAAGAGGAGTTATCGCAAAGAAAAGTACTCTATTGTAGGAAGATACTCCAAGACGTTTTCATATACCCTACAGATACTGTGTATGGTATTGGTTGTGACGCTACGAATGGCGTTCTTGTCGAGAAAATCAGGGAATTAAAACAAAGAGAAAACATGCCTTTTAGTGTCATTGCACCAAGTAAAGAGTGGATTCGAAAAATCTGTGAGGTTAATGAATTAGCTGAGGAGTGGCTCGATAAACTCCCAGGACCATATACGCTCATTCTTAAAATAAAAGATCATACAAAACTCCCAAGAAAAGTAACGTGTGGTGCTGAAACCTTAGGTGTTCGAATACCTAATCATTGGATTAGCGAATGCGTTTGCGAACTAAAAAAGCCCATTATTAGTACTTCAGCAAATATTCATGGAGAAAATTATATGCGAAGTGAGCAAGATATTCCTAATTCTTGGAAACACAAGATTCCTTTTATGATTGAAGAAGGAGAAATAGATAACAAACCATCAACAATTATTGACTTAAGTGGAGAAGAGCCAGAAATTAGAAGAAATTAAAATTCGACAATTTCTATGACTGGTTCGTCTGAATTCTCATCGTCTGAACTGTCAACATCAGAAGGTGCGTCATCGTCAGAACCAAATACTTCATCAGCATTAAAACTCATATCAGAATCTTTTTCAGAATATTTCTTTGGACTATCAAACATCGAAAAAGAATCAGCAGAAGTATCTTCGGATGGAGTATCGAACATCGAAAAAGCATCTGAAGTATTGGAGTCAGAAAAAGCGTCGGAAGTATCACCAACGACACCTTGCAAATATTTGATTATCTCACGAATCTCTTCAGGGCTGTCTTTTTTTGTATCAATGCTAATCTGTACCATACAGTCATTTTAACAGTTCATGTTTTTAAAATTATGCTTAAAGAATTCCAAGGACACGAAGTAATAAGACAATAGCGAGAAATGAGAAAAGCAAACCAAGAAAAAGGCGCATTTTACTCGCAGAAATATTTTGAACAGAATACACGCCGAGTTGTGCGCCAATAATAACGCCTGGAACTGCAAAGATAACAACACCAGCGACTTGAGCAATGGTAGCAAGTTCATTATTTAGTATCAAATAAGCTGCGTGTGTAATAACACCAATTGCAGCACTCATTGCAACAAGAACAACAGAAGTCCCACTTGCTATTCTGGGAGGGAGCTTGAGCTTATCAAGAAAGATATACTCATCAATCTCGCCAAGACCACTTGAGACCATTCCCATAAGACCAGCTCCAAACCCCGCTGCTGACGTACATTCAAGATTAATTTTTTCTCCACGTACACCAGAAGTGTCGTATTCTTTCTTTCCTAAAAATTTCCACACAAGAAACAAAAGAAGAAGAATAAGAACAATTTGCAATATGATCGGGCTGACAAAATAACTAATTATCACACCCACTATAGTAGCAGGAAGAGTAAATTTAACTAAAGCTTTCACAACAGAAAAATCGATTTGTCGTTTACGCCAATACCCTACAACACCGCTCGTAAAACCAAACATTTCAATAACAAGACCAGCAGCAATAGCCTCAACAGGACTAAAACCCAAGACTACAATCAGAAAAGGACTAAAAAGAATCGCGCCACCAATACCTGCCGCCATCGCGATACTTGCAAACAAGACTGCGACTGGAAACATAAACCAAAATTCTAACATAAAGATAAAGTAAAAAAAGGCTTTTTAAAGTTTATTCAGGAGTAAGCTGTGTAGAACATTCCCTACTTTGCTTACCGCAACACCCCTACTGCCGCCCATCGAGGCGCTCGACGAGCGAAGCCG
>CAZDJS010000045.1:0-8160 GCA_964505795.1 uncultured Methanosarcinales archaeon | reverse complement strand
TTTTTATTTACCTTTTTTACAGTTTTTTTTACTGATTTCGCTGCTTTTTTTGCCTTCTTCTTTGCTGTTTTGTTAGTGGATTTTTTTGTTGATTTGACAGTTTTCTTTGCAGTTTTTAGTTTTCTTGCTGTCTTCACTCTTTTTACTGCTTTCTTTTTTGCAGCTTTCGCAATTTTTTTTGCAGCTTTCTTTTTCGTTGTTTTACGAATAGCTTTTTTAAGATTTTTAGAAGGAATAACTTTTGTTTTGTTTATTACTTTTTTCGCTACTTTCTTAGCAGCTGCCGTTTTTTTTGCAGACTTCACAGGCAATGCTCTTTTTACAGCGTTCTTTACTGCTTTCTTTTTAGCTGCTGTTTTTGCAGCTGTAAGAATTCTTTCAGGCTGATCAAAAACCACTTCAACTTCTGGTTGTTCATTAGCCGGTGAGCCTATGATTTCTATTTCTTCACTAGGCATTAAAGGTTCATGATGAGGTATTTGTGTTTCGAACTCGACCATATACTTGTAGGTATTACGAACACCTGTATTTTGGAATTGAATGAGATTAGTCTTACGTAATTTTTTAAGACTCATCGTCACACTACCTATAGAAACGCCTAATCTTTGTGAGATGTCGCGTGATGTGAACCATTCTCCTCTGTTGTTGCAGAGAAAATCGTAGACTTCTTGTTGTCCGATAATTTCAACCCCCTACAATCTATGAAAGTCTGTATTTTATAAACCTTTGTTTTTCTTTATAAATGAACCTTTAAATGTGCTGTATTTTGACTGTTTCACAGTAAAAAAAGAATGATCCCTGCCAGAAAAAAAAGCAGACCCAGTACTTCAAGACCCCATCCATACCATTCATTTGGTGTCAAATTCGAAAAATATTGCGAGATTTGGATGTTTATTTCTTCCCATTGACCTTGAATTTCTTCCCAGTTCATGTACTCACTCCCGTACATATCGTTTTTCGAATCGAACACTCCTTACATTCAAGTTCTTCAAAAACACTATTGCATGAATTAATGCTATTAATTTTTTTCATTGTTTGTTTACATAGGTGACATTCCATATTTTTCCTCTGCCGCTATGAGTTTTTTGCTTTTTCATTATAAAAAGCTTTCTAAAAAAGATACGAAACATTTAAATACTGGCTATATCAGTATATGTATTACTATACTAAAAGCGAATAAATATCTTATTTCGTTTTTAAGTGTTGCTAAAAAATAATTATGGCAAAGGAACGGTTTAACGTTCCTAGTCTGCGACAAAAGGTGTAAACTTAGAAGGTGGAAAAATGCAAACAATAGAATCAATACGAAAAACAAATGAATTAAGTAAAGTTCTCAGACAACATGGTTTTGCTGCAGATACTTTTGAAGCAATGACACAAGCACAAGGCATTGTTGATGAGCCAACAACCATTCTCGAATCTGTACCTCCAAAAATTAGAGAAGAGAGTGCTGTGCAAGAACCAACCAATTTCGATAATAAGATTGCAAGTCTTGAGAGGAGTAAACACCTTCTCTCTGGAAGAGTAGATTCTCTACATAAAGAATTACAAAAGACACAAGAAAATCTTAAGCAAGTCTTGCTTCGTCTTGATGGTGCAGAATCAAAATTACGATCTCATGTTTCTTCTCAAGCAGCACCTGCGTCTCAAGAAGTTAAACAAACTATGCAAGCAGCACCTGCTCAGAGTGCGCAAGCAACACCTGCTCAAGACAGCATTCCAAGTGAATCTCAAGAAAAACCAATGAGTGAGACAAAAAGACAACAGTTAGATTCTTCTCTTTCTGTTGAAAACGTATTTTACTCAGGAGTAAGATAATTACTAACTTCTTTTATTTTTTGCTTGTAACTTTTTGTGAATAAAAGAATAGCTTTTTATATAAGGATTCTAACTTGACAAATACATAGTTGTACTATAACAATTGTATTCGAAAGATATATAAAAGAAAGAATTCTTTCGAAAATAGAGAGTTCAATATATGTATGGGGGAACATGAGAAACAAAAAAATATTCAATGTCTTTTTTCGTGAAAAGCCAGCAATGATGCTTGTCACGCTTCTCAATACTTCTACTGAACATTATGCTTCTTCTCTTGCAAAAATAGTTGATTGTACTTATAGTCATATTGTAAAAATTCTTAATGAGATGCAAAAAGCAGGCTTAGTACAGTTTAAGAAACAAGGAAGATTAAAAGTTCTTAAATTAACTGAAAAAGGAACGAAAGTTGCCCAATCAATCGACGACATCCGCTCTGTTCTTTAATTTTTTTAATTAATTCTAATTAATATTCATTCTAGAAATAAGTAATTTTCCTTCTTTTGCTTTGATTTCATACATGTCGTCTTCATTAAAACCACATTTTTTTGTTAACATCTCAGCAAGCAAAACTCTATTTCCTCTAAAGTCAAGACTCGTCATCAGAGATTTATCATCTTCAACATCAGCAATAAGCTTCTCTTTTGTTTTATTCTTCAAACGACTATTTCTTTCATCTGTAAGTGTAAAAAGATGCTTTGCAATTTGTTCTGCAACATTAACGCCAGTAACTTCTGTGATTCCTTGTAATCCTGGACTAATATTTGCTTCAATAACCAGAGGTCCTTTTGCACTAAACAAAATATCAACGCCACAAATGCTTGCTCCTAATGCCTTTGCTGTCTTAACAGCGATTCGTTCAGTGACGCCATCTAAAAATACGGGTTCTCCGCCTCCTCCGGCATGAAGATTTGCTCGATTATCGTTTGCGCTTGATTTTCTTTTCATTGCAGCAACAACTTTGTTGCCAATAACAAATGCTCGAATATCTTCACCACCAGTATCAACAAATTCTTGTAATATGAATGGTTGTCGTAGTGCAGTAAGCGCGTCGAGTATGCTACTTCCACTACTATACGAATCCGCAAACACAACACCTTTTCCTTGTGTTCCTTGAGGAAATTTCATTATTAAAGGAAAATTCATTTTTTTCATTACTTGTTTTGCCGCAATTGCTGTTGCAACAATGTAGGTTCTTGGCATAGGAATATTATGTCTTTGCAAAGCAAGATGTGTAAGTAACTTATCATGAACAATAGTAAATGCACTAGCATCAACTGGCATCACTGTGTTATCTTGAAGAAGGCTTGAGACACTACTTAAAAGTGGAGCAAAACGAAAACTTCCCTTTGCAAAAACACAGTCATAGTTAGATAATGGTTCCCCATTATAGAGTAATTCTGCATCTTTTCCAGAAATATTCACTTCGATATTTTTTATATTGATGTCTTCAACTTCTGAGAAATATTCTCTCATAGCATCAATAGTCATTTGACTGCTTTTTGACCCTAGTGACATTAGTGCTGCACGGTATTTTTTCATTCTTTTTCCTCATATTTGCATGGATCAATCAAAAACCCTTGTTTGAGAATGTTTTGTCCAATAAGCACTTTATATTTCATGTGACGTCTATCAGCCATACTGAATTTCTCATTTACTGTCCGGCCACAAACTTCGAGTTCTGCACGAATAATCGGTCGTAATTTTGCACCATTTGCACTTTTGATAAGTTTACTCTCAACAATAGGTCCTAATTGCAGTTCTGAAGCGAGTTGCAAGTCAATACTGCTTTTTATAGCGCCACTATCAACTCTTGCGCGTACTGTTTGTTCAGAGTTTGGTCCGCGAACGACAATCTCTTCTGTTAATCCTAAAACTGTTTTTTCAGTCATCCTCAGGCCTCATTGTTGGAAACAAAATAACATCTCTAATACTCGCACTATTTGTTAATAACATAATCATTCTATCAACACCAACGCCGATACCGCAATTTGGAGGAAGCCCATGTTCAAGCGCTTCAATATAATCTTCATCCATAGGATGTGCTTCTTCGTCACCTGCTTGTTGTTGTCGGACTTGTTCTTCAAAATGTTTTCTTTGTAACTCAGGATCATTGAGTTCTGTATAACAATTTCCAACTTCCCAGCCGTATATGAATGGTTCTAACCTTTCTGCAAAACGAGAATCATCTCTGTGAGCTTTTGCAAGAGGACAGATTTCAACAGGATGATCAATAATATGTGTCGGTTGAATAAGGTGTTGCTCGCATAGTTCTTCAAATAATAATGAAATTGCAATGCCACGATTAATATCTCCTGAATATTTTATGCCATTTTTTTTCATGATTGAGTATAATTCATCATCGCTTAATTTTTCAGTATCTATTTGCGCATATTCTTTGAGTGCATCAACTACTCGAAGTCTTCGCCAAGGTGCTTTCAAGTCTATTTCTTCTCCTTGAAAAGAGATTTTTGTAGTTCCATGGAGTAGTTTTGCAACGTGCTCCCACAAATCTTCGGTAAGTCTCATGGCGTCTTCATAATCTGCGTAGGCCCATTGAATTTCCATCATGCTAAATTCTGGATTATGAGTCCTGTCAGAACCTTCATTTCGAAAACAATAACTCAAATCATAAATTTTTTCAAAACCTCCAACAAGGAGCTTCTTAAGATAAATTTCGTATGCTATTCGTAAGTACATATCCATATCCCAAGCATTAATTTTTGTTTTGAATGGTTTTGCAATACCTCCTCCATACATGGGCTGTAAAATTGGCGTTTGCACTTCAATAAATCCTCTCTCATCAAGAAACGATCTGATTGCTTTAAACACGAGTGCACGCTTTTCAAAGGTCTCTTTTACATGGGGATTGACAATGAAATCAAGGTACCTTTTTCTGTATCTTGCTTCTTTATCTTTGAGACCATGGAATTTTTCAGGAAGCGGCCGAATTGATTTAGCCAGAAGCTCTATTGATTCTGCACGAACGGATATTTCGCCAGTTTTTGTTGTCATAACAAGTCCAGAACAACCAACGATATCTCCAAGATCTAATTGATCTAAGAGGTCATACTCAGTAACGTTATCTTTTGCAACAAACAATTGAATAGTTCCTGACGCATCTTGAACTTGTAAGAAACTTGCTTTGCCCATTTTTCGAAAAAGCTTGATTCTTCCTGCTACAACAACTTTGTCAGACGTTATTTTTTGTGCTTCAAGACCAAGATGTTTTTTCTTTATTTTTTCCGCACTGGTAGTTGGTCTAAAAACATGAGGATATGGATTAATATTTTGTTCTCTGAGCTTGTGTAGCTTTTTTTTCCTCTCTTCAATAAGATCTGACATAAAAAAATTGTAAAGAGATTGTTTTAAAAAAGTTTCCTATTAATGGCTCTGTCCCAAATAGAAAACATTTCCACACTAGGGCACGCCGCTGGATTTCTTAGTCTCCTCTTTCTCGAGGAGACTAAAGCGGCTCGATGGGCGCTAGTGTGGAAAAAAAAATCATTCGGGACAGGACCCTATTAATACACATCATAATAATTTGAGTTCGCTGAGGAATGAATCGAGCTTTTCTTCGTCGTGAGGCCCTATGGCAACACAAGTTTTTGTTCCTGGAGCAACTACTGTTCTTCCTGCGTCTGTAATAACTGCAGTCACAACACCCTCATCTTTTGCTATTTGGTTGTATGTAAGTAACTCTTTTTCATCAGCTACTTTGAGAACAATTTTTGCCATGCCTTCTTGTCTCCAAGCTTGAACAAGAGATTTTTCACTTCTCAACGTGGCTTCGACAGCTGCGTGAGCGACTTGCGCCCCTATTTTTCCTTTTGGAAGCTTCAAATCGGCTCGTACAAGAAGTACTTGTTTTAGACCCATATGGTTTTGAAGATATTATATAATTTAAATCTTTGTAAATCAGATAATAAGTAAATATCCACTTATTCCATCAAAGATGAATTGAACTGCTATCACAAGCACAATAAGACCAAGAATTCTCTCCAGCACGATGTTTCCCATTTTTCCGAGAATTTTGTCAAAGTATTTTGCTTGCGTGAGCACAAACCAACTCACAAAACACGCAAGGAGAATAGCAAAAATGATTGCGATTGAATTATAACTCTCAGTCATAACAAGAACTGTTGCAAGAGTTCCTGGTCCACTCAACAGAGGTATTGCAAGAGGAATAATTGCTATATCTTTACTTGCGTCCTCGTATTGTTCAGGGTTTTTTCTCAGTTCAGGACTCAACATTTCAAAACCGACTTTTGCAAGATAGATTCCTCCTGCTACTTTAAATGCGTAGATGGTGATGCCAAAAAAACTGAGAATATAATTTCCCATGATAAAAAATGTTATCAAAACAACTGCTGCTGTAGTTGCCGCAGTAAATGCTATTTCTTTACGATTTTGATGTGCGAGAGAATTAAAGACGAATGCTGTTGACACAGGATTCATAATTGCAATTAATGTACTAAATGCCAAAAACACATCGTTTATCATGGTGGCGTCTCAGAACTCTTTATTTAAAAATCTTGAGGTTGAGCTATGGGAAGTGAGTTGTTGGTAGAAAATTATACGTTGTGAGATCTTCAGGGTTTGTTTTTAAATTGTACTGGCCGAACTCAGCACACATATACCCTTTATCTTCAAGAGCTGATCGAATTGGTTTTGAAAACTCTCCACTAACCCCAACTGTAGGCTTTTGTCCATTTCGTTTTTCCATTTGTTCTAATTCAGAAACAATGTTATCTATTGTTGTGGGTAAATCAAAGTCTTGAGAATTGTTTTTAGATTCCATCTAAAATGTTATTAGGAATTTTGTATTTTTTAAATATATTAGTAACTGTAAAATATAAAACGCCAAGGCCCGGATTGTTTGACGCAGTCAAACTCAAGAGCGATAGTGATTGTTGTTTGACGTAGTCAAACCCAGGAACGAAGTGACTGAGTCAAGAAAATCTCTGATTTTCGGGACACCAGAAAGCTTGGCTTTCTGCGTGTGAACCGGGACCGGTTCAATCAGGATTTGAATTGAGGGGTTAGAACCCCTCTACGCCAAGGCCCGGATTTGAAGCCGGATAATCTCAAGCGGAGCTTCATTCGCTTCACTCTGAACTTTCAGTGCCTGAAAGTTTCGAAACCCAGTTCTGTATCCGGGCGTGGTCCTAGAAAGAGGCATAAAGCCTCTTGAGAACGCCAAGGCCCGGATTTGAACCGGGAATTCCCGAAGGAACAAGCTTTCCAGGCTTGCGCAATCTTCCGCACGCCGTGCGATGACCAGAAGGCCTTGCCGTACGTGTACCAGATTATGCGACCTTGGCACGAAACAGAGTTGAGTGCTAAGTCGCGTCCCGAATACAATGAGGGAATGCGACCTTGGCATGAGTGTAATGACAAGTCGCGATGGAAGCTCAAAGCGACCATATGCGACCTTGGCATGAGTGTAATGACAAGTCGCGATGGAAGCTCAAAGCGACCATATGCGACCTCGGCATGAGTGTAATGACAAGTCGCGACCAGAAACCCTGTTTCTGAGTATGCGACCTTGGCACGAAACAGAGTTACTAATCGAGCAATCTGTTCTTCTTATAAAAAGATAACTACAAAAAGAACTACAAATTACCAACTTCATGTCAATTGATACTGTTATCAACTATGCGTTTAGAAATAGAAAAGGAAGTCTTACGCAACAACACAAAGAAATTCAAGCGATGAGAGCGCATCCTCGAGAAAAGTATTTTCTAACACCAGGCGATGAGCGTTTACCTTGGTCGTCTGGAGAACTTGTTCAAGAAGATCCTCGCACAATACGACACTATCTTGAACATCTTCATCTGGATAATAAAAAACGCTCAGTTCTTGAGATTGGCACGGGCACTGGTTGGTTAACTGCTTTACTTGTAGAACTAGGCGCTCAAGTAACGAGTTATGAAATCAATAAGGAGACTTATAAACTCGCTGAAAAGAATTTACGACCTTATTTGAACACTTCTGTTAATTTAATCATGGTAATGGTTTAAAAGATTCTGGCAAATACGACCGAATCATCGTCTCTGCAGCTTTACCTCAAGAAATAGAACAAAGAATGTTCGTCATTCAAAAAGTATATCGTCAACTCTCATCAGAAGGTTTATTTGTAGGGACTGGTAAAGATTGTGGTATTTCTCAATACTCTTGTGTTCATGGATCAAAAAAAACAGGAAAGTTACGATTACATGGTTCAAAAATGTGTCCTGTGCCTGACATTATCGGAGCAGGAAGTACTAAACCCAATAAGCGAGAAAGAAAAAAAATCGCAGAACAGCTCACACAAGGAATAGATTGCCTAGAATTCTGACGAAA
>CAZDJS010000044.1:0-8466 GCA_964505795.1 uncultured Methanosarcinales archaeon | reverse complement strand
GAAAGTATTCTACAACTACACGCAAGTTTAAAAAGAAGAAAAAACCTTGTTAATACTATGAAATTGTATTATGATGATTCTTGTTCGTTTTGCACTCGTTGGGCGAAGAAGCAAGGAGTTCCGACGAAGCCACTTTCAGAAAAGCCTAAGTATCTCGAATATGAAAGTATGGTCGTCGAAGAAAAAGGCAAGGTTCTTCTCAAATCAGACGCTGCAATTCGTATTATTAGTCTGCGCGGAGGAGTCTACAAACTTATTTTGGTGGGAAAAATTGTTCCTCGGCCAATCAGAGATTTTGTGTATGATATGATTGGGAAAATCCGCCACAAGCTTTTATAAAAGAAAAAGTTCTCCTGTTCTTATGCGAAATCGTATTGTTATTGTCGAGAAAGAAAAGTGCAATCCTGTCGGTTGCGGAGGCTATTTGTGCGCTCGTGTGAGTCCGAGCAATAAAATGGGAAAAGAAGCTTTTGTCAAAGACCCTGTTGATGGAAAAATCAAAGTCAACGAGAGCATGGTTTCTGACGCTGATAGTATCGCAGTGAATAAATGTCCTTTTAATGCCTTGAAGATGGTTCGTCTTCCTGAAGAACTCAATAAAGACCCTATTCATCGCTATGGCGAGAATGGTTTTTCACTCTACAACATCCCTGTTCCCATTTTTGGGAAGGTCGTTGGTATTATTGGAAGAAATGGTATTGGAAAGTCTACTGCGATGGGCATTCTTGCAGGAACCTTGGAACCGAACCTAGGCACGCAAGAAGCGCAGCCTCGTGAGAAAGTTATTGAGCATTTCAAAGGCACTGAAGCACAAGGTTTTTTTGAGCAATTGACAAAAGGAAAAATCAAGGTTGCGTTCAAGCCACAAATGGTTGAACAAATCCCAAAAGCATTCCAAGGGACAGTTGGCGATCTACTCAAAAAGACGAATGAGAAAGGAGAAGAAGAGTTTAAGCAAGTCTGTGCTGTTCTCGAGCTAAGCCATCTTCTCGAGAGAGACCTTGGTGTTATTAGTGGTGGTGAACTGCAACGAGTAGCTATCGCGGCCACAGTGCTCAAGAAAGCGAACGTGTATTTTTTTGACGAACCAACAAGTTATCTTGATATTAAACAACGAGTTAAAGTGAGTAAGTTCTTGCAAGGACTCGCTGATGAAGAAACCGCAGTTATGGTTATCGAGCACGATCTTATCATTCTTGATTATATGACTGATCTTGTTCATATCTTATACGGTCAAGAAAATGCCTATGGTATTGTGAGCTTGCCAAAAGCGACTAAGACTGGTATTAACACGTATCTTGCTGGTTACATTCGTGATGAGAACATTCGTTTTCGTGACAAGCAGATTCGTTTTGAAGAACGACCTCCGATCGAGAGCATTCAAGACAGCGTTCTTACTGACTGGCCTTCCTTTACAAAAGAAGTTGGAAGTTTCAAACTCGAAGTTCCTTCGGGTACTATCTACAAGCACGACATCATTGGTATTCTTGGAGAGAACGGAATTGGAAAAACAACGTTTGTAAAAGAACTCTCAAAGATTGAAGGAGAGACTAAAACGGGAGAGCTCACAATTGCTCTTAAACCGCAATATATTGAGCCCAAAGATGATCTTGTTATGACTTACTTGCAAGGTGCTATGCAGTATAAACATCAGCTTATCGAATCATTAGATTTAGAACCTTTATTTGAAAAAAGTCTTCGCGAACTTTCTGGTGGTCAATTACAACGAGTTGTGATTGCAAAAACTCTTGCTGAAGATGTTGATTTGTTTCTTCTTGACGAACCATCAGCGTATTTGGATGTTGAACAACGTCTCAAAGTTGCGCGTATTATTCGTGAGATGATGGAGCTCAAAGGAAAAGCATGCCTTATTGTCGATCACGATCTTCTTTTTATCGATTATTTGAGTAGAAAGCTTGTTGTCTTTGATGGAAAACCTGGAAAGCAAGGTCTCGTTGCGGGTCCTTTTAGCATGTCTGATGGTATGAATCATTTCCTCAAAGACCTCAAGGTAACCTTTCGTCGTGATGAAGAGAATCATCGTCCTCGAGCGAATAAAAAAGACAGTCAGAAAGATCAAGAACAAAAGAAGAGCGGTAAATTATATTATTCGTGATACTCTCGTAAACTTTATGTAGGAGAAGTGCTAGAGTAACATATGCAAGAAGAAAAGGTGCTTGTGAAAACTTTGAATGGTTTTTTTCTCGGATTAAGTGCTGCTGTCATTATTACGTTTTTGATTCTTGGAATACTCCCTACGCACGAGAGTGATGAACATACTGCGATAAAGTTGTCATTCGTTCCCTTTATCAACCCTAATCTTTCTTTTCTAAACGAAGATGAACAAAGCCACATGTCTGATGTAAGAAATCTTGTGTACGCGAGTGTTGTTTTGTTTCTTTTGTCCTTGTGGAGCTCAAGAAATTTTGGCGTTCATCGCTTCTCAGGTTATGGTTTATTACTTTTTCTTGCATTCTTAACTGGGATTGCGCTTAAGGGTTTTAGTGGTTTTTGGGAGAAGTTTCATCATGTCTTGTTTCCTCAAGGTAACTGGTCTTTTCCTGCTGACAGTATTCTGATTCAGTTATACCCGGAGAATTATTTCTTTGCTGCAAGCCTCTTATTCGCTGCAATCACTGTTATTATCGCTGCTATTTTTATTCAAGATGCTTGGCGCAGGCGGTTGTTTCGAAAGCAAGTGAAGAAAGTTGAACTATTGTGATTTTAATATGTTAGAGTTAAAAATATTATTGCAAATTTTCAGGTAAATGATTTCTACAACCAATTATTTCAAAATTGGGAAAATCAACTATTGTTATCGCGGCATTATCGTGCATATAAGTATCATAATTTTCTTGTGTAAATTCTACATTAAGTAATTCCATAATCATATGTGCAATCGGAGCACCATGACTCACAACAAGAACTGTTCCAAAGTCCTTACATCTCATCTCATCAAGAAAACTCTTAACGCGCTCTTTGACATCATAATTATTCTCTCCTCCTTCTGGACGCCATTTGCCAAAAGGTAAGTTTGCTTTGGTTCGTGCTTCTTTGAATTTATGTCCTGGTCTTCCCGCATAGTCTCCGTGTTCCAACTCCCTAATCCTCATATCTATAATGGGAATTGCATCATGAAACTTTGCAATAGCTCGTGCTGTTTGTTGACAGCGCGTATGCGGGCTTGTATAGATACGGTCAATATCTTCTTTCATGAGTCGACGTGCAACGAGTAGTGCTTGTCTCACTCCTTTGTTCGAGAGAGCTATATCATCAGTTTGCATCAGACCTTCTGCATTGTTTGGTGTTTGTGCGTGTCGCACGAGTATGAGCCTCATGTAGATTAAAAACCATCTGTATCATATAATATTTTCGTCAAGAATTTTATTATTGCAAATTTTCAGGTAGGTGATTTCTACAACCAATTATTTCAAAATTGGGAAAATCAACTATTGTTATTGCGGCATTATGATGAAAGTGAGCGTCATAAGTAGTTTTATTTTCATCTAAACCTTTCAAATAAAGCACCAGAGTTGTGAGAACACCACCATGACTCACTATAACAACAGTTTCTCCTTTATGTTCGTGACGAAGTTTTTCAATAAATGGGCGTGAGCGAGCATAAACTTCTTCATAACTTTCGCCAGAATCAGGTTTTGCTTTACTCCAACTAAGCTTATTCTCTGTTCTCCACTTAGCATATTCTTCTCCTGGTTTTCCTTTAAATATACCAAAATTTCTTTCTCTAATTTCCTGAGCAATGCTAACTTTTGCTTTAGAATGATGTTGTGCGATTGCTTGTGCAGTTTGTTGGGTTCGTTTGTGAGGACTTGAATAAATACATACTATTTTTTCTTTTTTAAGTCTCTCGCCTAATAGCTCAGCTTGTTTTTCTCCTCTTTCACTCAAAGGAGTGTGATCTTCTTGAAGAAGTTTTTTTTCGTTATTTTCTGTTGCTGCGTGTCGCACAAGTATGAGTCTCATATTTTTTGAAAAGTTGTTCGCGCTTTTATGTTTTCGGTAGATTTATATGGAAATATTCCTAAAAAAGTCTTATGAAATTCATATTTGCTCTTTTAGTGGTGTTTCTCATCGGTTGTTCTGCTGAGGCTGCTCTTGACAGAGAGTCCTTAATCCTCAATAATCTCCAAGATAAAGTCTGGAATGACAATCCTGAATTACTCTTGGCGCAGTGTTACGACCTCTCAATCGAAGGAAAAAAGGTGTGTTATAGATTCTACGAAGAGAAGATGCAAAATCTTGGGAAACAAATACCAAGTGATGTTTGTGAACGCACTCAGATGTGCGAATAGTTAGAAAGATAAGTATCTATTGAATCTCCTTGAATTGTTGAGCAAGATACTCGTCGATGAAATCATCAGACAAACGCTCTTTGAGAGCATCATACGCATCAAGAAAACGCGCACCCTCTGCCGAAATAACAGGACCATTACCCATTGCTAAATCCCCCATATGATAAGCTTCAGCCTGAGACCTGCCGTCTTGCTGTTTAAAACTGAGCACAAGAGAGTGTAAGTCATAATTTTGAACCCACCTATCAAGAGTTGTAGGCTTCGACTGAAAATAATCAACACATGGTTGAGGATCTAAGCTCCGAGAAACCTTCTGTAGCACTAAATCAACAGTGTCTGCAGCAGAATCGGCTTTTTCTCCTGGAATTCCTGCAAGAACTTGTTCATTATCGTAGAGCAAAACAGTTTGAATACCTGCACTTTGAGCCCAATCAAGGCCTCTGAATCTATCTTCAGGTTTCATACCACTCGAAAATGGTATTTAATTTATATATTTTCCCAAAATGGTTTTAAAGCCCTGTCAAATCACAAGTAGATGCTAATCGGAATTGTCGGAAAACCAAGTTGTGGAAAGTCCACGTTCTTCAAAGCGAGCACGCTTGCTGACGTTGATATTGCTAACTATCCTTTTACAACAATCAAGCCTAATCATGCTGTTGGTTTTGTGAAAGTGAAAGACCCTGCTAAGGATTTTGGTAAGTCAAGTAATCCGAGAATGGGTTTTGTAATGGATGATTGGCGTTTTGTCCCTGTCGATCTTATTGACGTCGCCGGACTCGTTCCGGGCGCGTACAAGGGCGAAGGTATGGGCTCTCAGTTTCTCAACGACCTGAATCAAGCAGATGTACTTATTCATGTTATTGACGCTTCAGGAAGCATAAATGAGAAAGGAGAAGATGTTGAGCTTGGCTCATACGATCCTCTCAAAGACGTCGCATTCCTTGAGAACGAACTCGATCATTGGTATCTTTCCATTATGATGAAGGGTTGGGAGAAGTTTATTCGTCAAGTCATGCAAGAAAAACGAGACTTGGCTGTTGCTCTTGAGAAACAACTCTCTGGTGTTCGTGTTACTGAAGACATGGCAAAAGAAGCGTTCAAAAAACTTAATCTTGACGCTAAAAAGCCTAATGAATGGACTGAAGAACAGTTGCTTTCTTTTGCAAGTGAATTGCGTCGTCGTAGCAAGCCAATAATGATTGCTGCTAATAAGTGTGATCGCCCTGGTGCTCAAGAGAATATTGAAAGACTCAAAAAAGAATTTCCTGAATATTATATTATTCCTTGTAGTGCCGAACTCGAGCTTGGTCTTAAAGAAGCGAACAAAAATGAGATAATCAAATACATTCCTGGAGAGCAAGACTTCAGTATTCTTAAAGAGCTTCCTGAGAAGCAACAAAAAGGTTTGGAATTCATTAAAGAGTTTCTGACAAAACAAAGTACCGGCGTTCAAGAAGTACTCAATACTGCAGTGTTCAAACTACTCAAGTACAAGACGCTCTACCCAGGCGGTGTTTCAAAACTTGAAGACAGTGATGGCAATGTTATTCCTGACTGTTTCCTTATGCCTCAGAGCACAACCGCGCTTGAATTCGCTTATCGTCTTCACACTGATTTTGGTAAGAATTTTATCAAAGCAATAAGTGTTCGCACAAAGCTTCCCGTCGGCAAAGATCACGTTCTTGACGATGGGGAAATTATCGAGATTATGGCGAAATAATCACTCGAACTTTTTGAGAACTTGAAGAATATCCTCTGATAATTCTTCATCTGTTGTTTCTTGAGCAAAAACACGAAGTGCTTTTCTAGCACTTGGATCGTTAAAGCTGAGAAGAATCTTATTTTCTGGAAGCTCTGGATACTTATCTGACTGAAAATTTCCTTGTTCATTAATGTGATGTCCCATACACACTTTCATAGGTAAATATTTAAAAAATTACCTGTATCTTATATTAATGATTCGTGCTTATATTTTTGATTTGGATAATACGCTTATTGACACGCGAAGAAAAATTGTTCTACCTGTCTTAAAGGAGCTTGGAGAAAATCGTCCTATTAAAAAATTCAATGATCCTGCAGAAGACATCATCAAAAAATATATTGACAGACTCTCGCTTGATGCACAAACGCGCAACTGGCTTGAGAGTCTGGAAGGTCGTAAGTTTCTTGTCACGTATGGTGATGAAAAAAGACAACGACGTAAGATTGAAGTTCTTGGTCTTGAGCAATACTTTGATAAAATAATAATCACGCAAGGAGATAAGAAAGAAATATTTGAAAATATTCTTGAGGAAGAAGGTTTGAAACCTCAGGACGTTCTTGTTATTGGTGATCGTGAAGAAAGCGAAATTAAAGCTGGTCGTGAACTCGGTTGTCAAGTCCAAATTATGAAAAAAGGTTTGCGTGTTGTGAGTATTGGTGGTGGTACAGGACAACCAGTTCTTTTGCAAGGACTTAAGCGTTGTACGAGTGACATCACAGCTATCGTAACTGTTGCTGATGCTGGTGGAAGTTCTGGTGTCTTACGTCGCGAACAAGATGTTCTTCCTCCGGGTGATATTCGTAATTGTCTTGTTGCTCTCGCTAAAGATCCTCAACGTTTACATGAACTTTTTGATTATCGTTTTTTAGAAGGTGGCTTACAAGGTCATAGTTTTGGTAATCTTTTTCTTACTGCTCTTGCTAAGATAACTGGTGATTTCGAGGAAGCAATTATTGAAGCTGCTCGGATGCTGAATATTCACGGTAAAGTCTTGCCTTGTTCGCTTACTAAGCATCATCTTTGTGCTGAGCTTGAAGACGGTACTTTGTTACATACTGAGCCCGAAGTTGAGAATCATGGAACTCGTAGAATCAAGCGATTATTTCTCGAGCCTGAACCAGAAGCGCTTAAAGAAGCAACTGATGCAATATTAGCAGCAGATATTGTTGTTTTAGGTCCTGGTAGTTTATACACTAGTATCTTACCGAACACTTTAGTTTGTGGAATTCGTGATGCTTTAGAAAAAACTGCTGCAAAGATTGTTTTTGTTCACCCTATATTTACACAAGCTGGAGAGACGGATAATTTTTCTGCTCAAGATTATGTTAATGAAGTTCGTAAATACGTCGGACGCGTCGACTATTTTTTATTGAATAACACTAAACCACCTGCTGATATTATTAAAAATTATGCTATTGAAGGTAAAGAATTAGTTTTAGGTCCTATTGATGGAGATTATGTTGAACAAGATTTATTGCCTGCACCTGGTGAAAAGGCCGTATTATGGGCGAAGCGTGATTGGATGCGTCATGATCCTGACAAGCTCGCTCAGGCCATTATTAGTTTGAGCCAAAAGATTAAGAAAGTTTCTTGAGTGTGTACCCTTCTTTATTGTCGCGTACTTCCCATCCTTTTTCTTTGAGTTTTTCTCGCATCTTGTCTGCTTCGTCCCACTCTTTGTTTTCTCTTTTTTCTTGTCGTTTGTCAGCGTATGCTTTGATATCTTCAGGTATGGTTACTTGTTCTTCGACTAGCTTAAGCCCGAAAAACTCATCAAACTTTTCAATGGTTGTTCGTTTATCACCATCACTTACTGTTTTGTCTCTGAGCAAATCCCATAGTACTGCGAGTGCTTGTGGAGCGTTAATATCATCTGTTATTGCAGTCTCAAATCGTTTTTTGTATTCTTGATTTACTTCTCCTTTACCTTTAAGACCTGAAATAATGTTTTTTATTCTCTCATAACTTGCTTTTGCACCATCAAGTGCTTCCCAAGAAAACATGAGTTGTTGGCGATAGTGTCCTGTGAGCAAAAAGTAACGATATACCATTGCTGAGTATCCTTCTTCTTTGAGGCTTTTGAGCGTGAGAAAATTATCTTCGCTCTTTGCCATTTTTTCTCCTTTGTCAAGAACAAGAAATTCTCCGTGCATCCAATAATTCACCCAAGGATGAGAATCAAGCGCTGTTTCTGCTTGTGCAATTTCGTTCGTGTGATGAACAGGAATATGATCAGTTCCTCCTGTGTGAATATCAAATTGGTTTCCCAAGTATTTTGTAGCCATTGCACTACATTCAATGTGCCATCCTGGAAATCCAACTCCCCAGGGACTCTTCCATTCCATTTGTCGTTTTACGTCTTCAGGACTTATTTTCCAGAGAGCAAAGTCT
>CAZDJS010000043.1:0-9031 GCA_964505795.1 uncultured Methanosarcinales archaeon | reverse complement strand
ATTCAAAGAATCAAAAGAACCATAAAAAGTATGCCAAGCACTAATAGTAAGATTATTTGTTAGTGTTTTATTATTTGATTGGGGAACAAACAAATTATCAGAGTCTATTGTTGCATTGAATTGATATGTTCCTATTTGTGCAGTCCAAGTAAAGTTTGCTATTATAGATGATTCTGCAGGGATTGTAACGTTTTGTGATAAGAAGTCAACTTCTGTTATTGTGTCGTTAATAAGTGAAATAGTAAGGGTGAGAGGAGCGTCAGTTACTACAGAAGTATCATTATTACTCACATTTACCGATATCGTTACTGTTTCTCCTTCAATAGCGGATGTTGGGTTGAAACTAACATTTTCTACTCGTAAAGAATCTGAAGAAAGTATTTCAAAAACATCCGATGTTGTTGAGAGTACTCCTATGCTAAAGTTTATTGTGTATAATCCTATTTGATCTATTATTAAGTCATCAAAAGTTGCTATTCCGCTCGCGTTTGTTGTTTGTATTGTTGTGCCTGAGCTAAACGTACTCGTGTTAAGTTCTGCTAAAAGGTCTCTGTTTGGTATTACTTGCGCGAACTCATCGAGTAAACTTACTTGTATTGGACTAATACTTTCTTGTTGTGTCGTGTTTGTTGGCTGAACTAGTATTGAAAGGTTTGTTGGTTGTTGGTCTTGCAAAGTTATTGAATCAAAAGTTGGCGTAGTTGTTTCATTTTCAGCATTAGTTAGTGTTATGAATAGTTTAAAATTCTCGTGCGAATCTTGCCAAGATACTGCTTGTTCTGATTGCCCGCTAAGCTCATAGGTTAAGCTCTCCTCATTTATCGTTCCTGGGGAGCCTACCACTGTTACGTTAATTGAACCGTTATTTAGGGTGTAATTAAGGAGTTTAATATTTGGTCGTAGTATTGTGTTTATTGTTCTCGTGTCTGTTTCTAAAAGTCCTTGTGTTAGAA
Organism: uncultured Methanosarcinales archaeon; assembly: GCA_964505795.1. Taxonomy (GTDB): domain Archaea; phylum Nanobdellota; class Nanobdellia; order Woesearchaeales; family UBA525; genus CAZDJS01. Next base: position 8,078 of record CAZDJS010000043.1, on the reverse strand, counting down.
TAATGTCTTGTTCTAGAGGCACGTCAGTCACCCAGTCAGGAGTTCCTACAAATGACGCATCAAAATCATTTGTTGTGCTATCAAAAGCTGTTGTTCCCTCGCCTTCACTCAAAGGCCAATGACCTGTCAATCCTGTTGTAATATGATCTCCGTTGTTCAAGTCAGAAATTTCTGTGCTCGAGAGTACTCTATCATACACTCGTACGTCATGTATGAGCCCGTCAAAAGTATCTGTTGCTGGTCTATTCGTCCACCAACCTATTCTGAATTCTTGTGTGTCAACAGTGTTTAAGGTGTTTGTCTGATTTGCGATTTCTGTTCCATTAACGTAAATGACGGTGTTTGTTCCATCATAGGTTATGATAAAATTAACCCATTGATTTAATGAAGTAACACCTACTGTTGTTGTGTCAAAGTCAACGTCAGCAGTTCCCCAAAACTGTGCTCTCCAAGTATTACTTGATGGACGCGTTCTTAGAGAAAAGTCTTGTCCATTAGATCCAGTTGTTCCTAATGAGAATATTGCTGCGTTGTCATCAAAGGTTCTTGTATATGCCCAAGCACTTACTGTTCTTGATTTTGCGCCATCAATATTAAGGTCGCTTGCTACAGCAGCTGTTTCTAAATACTCGCTTGTTCCGCTAAAGTTAAGCGCGTATCGTTTGTTTTTTAAAAAGAGCTCTGCTTGTTCATCAACTCCTTGAATGCTCAAGTTTGTTCTTGCTTGTGCGTTCGTCCAATCATCAAGTGTCTCCCAAGTTAGTGTTGGAATAAAAATTTCAAAAGCTGATGATTGGTTTATTATGCTCGCGTTGTTTTGCAACGAGAAATTCAGTTCGTAGAATCCTTCTTGGTCGATAAGCAAATTATCAAAGATTGCTTGTCCTTGTTGGTTCGTGTTTCTTGTTGTTGTTCCTGAAGTGAACGCTAATGAGTCATTACGAGCAACTATTACAGGCTCATTGATTATTCTGTTATCATATTGGTCTATTACTTGAACACTTGGAGGGCCTTGTATAAAATTATTAAGTACGGTATTTGATGGTTCTTGCGTTATAAGTATTTGACTGGCTTCATCAGGGTTTATCGTGAATTGTTGTGTGAGTATAAAGTCAAACGTGTCATCGCTATCAATTCGTAAGCGATACGTTCCTGCTTGGGTTATTATAAGATCATCAAACACTGCAACACCGCTAGCGTTTGTTGTTTGTGTTGTTGTTCCTGAACTAAAGCTTCCTCCTTCAAATGATATGGTAAGGTTTGCGTTTGCTACTGGGTCGAGCGTTGTGTTTTCAAAAAACACTTGTATTTCATTTATTGTTGTTCCTGCTGTTGTGTCTTGTGGTTCTTCAACAACACTTAGTCCAGAGTCTATTATCAAAAAAGCGTTTGAAGTAACGTTTGCAAATCCTGTTGCGCTAAAGGTTAGTTCGTAGGTTCCTGAAAGCGGTACTTCAAGATCATCAAAAACTGCAGTTCCTGAAGCGTTTGTTAAAACTGTAGTATTCCCAGTTAGACTCGAGTCATTTATTGTGACAGTAATAGCAGTATTTTGTTGTGCTACTGAGTTGTTAAATGCGTCAGTTATTTGTATTGTTGGTGGACCGAGTATTGGTTCATTCGGTATTGAGTTTTGCGGTTGTGTAGTGAGTGAAAGATTCGTTGCGCTTGCTGCCTGCACACTAAAAGAATTTGATTCGCTAAAGGCAGAGCTATTATCATGAGTGAAGTTTATCGTATACTCGCCTGCTTGCTCTATTACTAAATCAGTAAAGTTTGCTTCTCCTTGACTGTTCGTTGTAATTGTTGTTGTTCCTGAACTAAAATTTCCTCCTATGAGTGTTGCTGTAATGTTTTCTCCTACAATAGGGTCACCTTGAGGATTGCTAAGAAGTGCTACTGGCGGTCCTTGCAAGGTTTCTCCAGCAGTAGAATTTTCTGGTTGTGTTGAGACGGAAAGGTTTTCTAGTGCTGCGTATCGTAAGATAACTATTCCCGATCCTCCGTCAGCTCCTGCTACATTGTTGTTTCCACCACCACCACCTGCTCCTAACGTATCTTGACCTGCTGTTGGTGGATTACCATTATTTCCACCAGTTCCTCCACCGCCGAGTCCTCCTGCTCCAAAGCCGTTTGTTTGTGCTCCGCCACCACCACCACCTCCTGCGTAGTAGGTTGGCGTTCCTGTGATGTTGTTTTGTAGTCCGTCACCTCCTGTAGTTCCTGGGTCTCCCCCATTACATGCACTGTCTCCCCCTGTTGTTCCTGCTCCTCCTCCTCCAGTTGCTGGACCTCCTGTTGGGCTTCCTGGGCAGTTTCCTCCTCTGTTTCCAAAGCCGCCACTTGCACTTCCTGGTTGGTTTGCTACCCCTCCGTTATTTCCACGGCTACCACCTCCTGAACCGCCGGCGTTTCCTTGAACGTTACCTCCTGATCCTCCGCCGCCACCGAGTGCGGTAAGGTTTGCAAAAACACTGTTTTCTCCGTTTCCTCCTGGTGTGTTTCCTGCAAGTGGAGCTACTCCTCCGTCTCCAACTGTTATTGTTATTGGGCTAGTAAATGATGTTATGTTAAAGTCTTCTTCGTAAATGAGTCCTCCTGCTCCTCCTCCACCTGCTCCTGCGTTACTAAAAGTAAGGCTCGAACCACCTGCGCCACCTCCAGCTACTATGAGTACGTCAACTGTTTCTATGCCGTCTGGTATTGTCCAGTTGAATGTTCCTGTGGTGTTGAATACTTCTACGACGAAGCCATCGATTGTCGGGTCTATGATGTGATCAAACTCTACTGAACCATTCACAACACGCAAATCAAAGGTGTCTTGCTCGCCAACTAGACTTGTTAACAAGATTTGTTGGTATTCATTATCTGTTATTGGATTAAATTCAGCAAGTACTGTTGTGCTGTTTTTTTCGTATACTTCAACGCGTGGCGTTCCATTTATTGTTCGAGCAAAGATAGTGATGTCTTTTTTGTTTGTTAAGTTTTCTTCAAAAGTAATTCGTAGGTATTCTCCATCAGAAATTACTGGGCTCCACAAATCATCAAGTTCTGCAACTTCAGCAAAGATGTTAGCTAGAAAATTACGATTATTATCAAGGTGTTGAGCATCGGAAATCTCAATTATTACTATGTTAAATGTTTGTGTACTCAGGTGTGGTGTTATCCAACGAACCTCATCGTATAGGCCATCACCAGTTGTGTCATGTAATGTACTCTCAACAACCATTCCTTCTTCCACCCACTCAACAACAACTTCTTCATTAACAGAAATTTGTCTTGGTAGTTGCGCTGATGATGAGATATTTTTGTATGGCAAGTCACTACTAATGACTACTTGTTTATGGTTGTTGTTGAGTGTTCTTTCAACAACTTGTGGTGGTGGTGTTTCAAACTCTACTCTGACTTTTTTACTTGGCCGACTTAACACTCGAGAGTCTACACGGCTGTTGTTTGTTTCAAGTATTTTTTTTGGTTTTTGGTTTTCTTGTCTTTTGAGTGTTGGCGCACCAGAAATACTTTGAGATACTTCATCAAGGACTTCGACTCGTACATTCATTGCTTCAGAAGGGATTTCTAAAGAAAGTTCTTCCAAAGCTTCTTCTGATTCTATAATCATTGACCATCGAGTAGTCTCTTTTGTTGTTGCGTTTCCTTGAAATAATTTATTTGATATCTCTTTGTTGGACTGAAGCGTTGGGTTTTCAACTAAGAAACGATATCTTTCAAGAATTAATTCTCGTAGATCCTCGCAATTTTCTTGTAAGCAGTTTGTTTGACGCAGAAGTAAGTTTTCTAATGTTGCATCTTCTTCTATTAAATTTTTAAGCGTTTGATCAAGTGTTCTATCAAGTGTTTGATTATCTGTTTGATCATCTGTTTCGTATACATCCTTAATTATTTGAGAAAATAGTTGCGTTACCTCTGGTGATTTTTCTAAGTCTTCAAGACTCACGTACCATGAACCATCATTGAGTATTGTGTTTTCTTCTCCTCTCACTAGAGCTTTTGGTAATTCAGTTGTATCAGTTGTATATTTGGAAATTGTTTTGTTATAAATCGTGAGTGTGCCTGTCTTTTGGAAGAAATCATCTCGCAAGACTATCCATCCCTCTGGAGTGTTTTGTATCGGAGGGCTTTGTTTCAAAATGTCTTGTATCAGAGTATTTTGTTTTGGATCGTTTTGTGTTGAATCATTAACTAATTGGTTTTCTTGAAAAATAACTGTTTGCGCAAGGGCAAAAGAAGGAAGCAGCACTACAAGTAAGATGAACAGAGCTACTGCTATTGCTGGGTGTTTTTTCATCTCACCACACATACTCTTACTTTAAAAATAAGGTTTATAAAATTATTTATTTTCTATATAGTAATATTTTGTTTTATTTTTTGTGAAAATGAAGAAAAAAAAAAGAGAATATCAAAGAAAACAGAAAGAACTATTCATAAGCCGCCAAAGCGAGAATAGAGCAAAAATTCAGCAATCGAGAGTAAGGCAATTAATAAAATAACATATAATTGCGTGTTAATCGGCACTTCTATGACTTCGAGAGTCGAGTCACTAAAGACGTCACGCAATTCTTGGGCACTTGTTACTTGATACGCTTCGCCACCAGTCGCTTGCGATAATTTTTCAAGACTTTCAAAATTAAGATCAAAAGAATCAAAGAAATCTTCAAAATCCTCAAAATCTACAACTTCTTCATCACGAGAAAGAAAATTCATTGTTTGATTACTTCCAATACCAAAAGAGTCTACACGAACATCAAACTCATTCAAACGTGCAATCGTCTCATTATTAAGATCTTCGAAACCGCTCGTCAATAACAAAACAGTCTTGTTTCTTTGTGATTCTCGCAAGATTTCAACACTGCGCAACAACGCTTCATCAATGCCAGTTCCAGCACGAGAATAATCAATACGCACATCAAAAACTACTTCTTGTAAAGAATCTTTATCGTAAGTGAGAGGAATTTCAGTTATAACCGCGTCTGAAAAAACAATGAGCCCTACCGCAGTACCGTTGGGAGTTGATGAAAGCCAGTCTTGAGAAATTTCTCTTGATGCAGCGATTCTACTTGGAGAAAAATCATCAAGAGCCATGCTCGCAGAAGCATCCATCATAATCACATAATCAGAGTCCGAAGCCTGTGTTTCTAAACGAATATCAATAGCATCCGTTGCAACAAAAAAGAGCAAAGTCACAACAATAATCTTCACAATTAATACTGTTGGACTAATGTAGAATCGTCTGAAACCATGAATTCGCTCAAGCGTCTTTATATTTCCGAATCGTGTGAGACGTCTTTTTCTTGAGAGAATCATCATAAAATACATAGCCACAGTAAGAACAATTAGAAGTGCAAGAAGAGGAATGTTCGTCCAAGGGTCTGTCAGTCCTATTGTATAATCTCCTATTGATATCATTCTATAACCTTCTCATTACCCAGCGCTTTAATAAATTCTGAAGCAAAATCTTCATCAGTTCGTACTTTAAAAAATAGTTGTCCTTCCGATAAAAAAGAAGTTTTTATTCTATTAAGTTGCGCTTTGTTAAGCTCTTCATACTCTCTTTTAAGTTTTTGAAAATCAGTAAGATACGATTTTTTTCCTGAAGAATCAGCCAAGTACATAGAACCCACACCTTCAGGTAAAGTATCATCTACTTTATCTCGAATCATGATCCCGTAAGTTTTCGTGAATGAGGAAGAGAGCGGCGCAAGAAACTCATCAGGCTCGGTGTCAATAAAGTCAGAAATCAAAAAAATTATTGCTTGTTCATCATAATTAGTTAATAGTTCTGAAGTGAGTTTACGCCAATCTTTTTCTCCGCCATAATTTTCTTTTTTTGTAAGTTCTTGAATAAGTTGATAAAAATCTCCTTGTGTTTCTGTAACAACTGAAACATCGCTTGAAGACATGACAATCGCCACTTCATCACCTGCATCAATTGCCGCATAGGCAAGCACTCCTGCCGTAAGTGCTGCAAACTCATTTTTTACGAGTTGTGACGTTCCAAGTAACATCGAGTTAGAAACATCAACGACAATAACAATATCAAAATGTCTTTCTTCTTTAAAGGAGCGAGTGTGTAATTCTCCTGTTCTTGCGAGTGCTTTCCAGTCTATTCTTTTCGCATCATCACCATAAGTATATTCTCTGATTCTGTCGAACTCTAAACCCTTTCCTGAAACTAACTGATAATAAATAAGATTGAGTTTAAAATACTCCATGAGTCGTGTTGACTGTTGTATAGTTTCTTTTGTAAGCTCTTCAAAGCTAAACAAATTAATATTGAGTTCTGACTGTGGCATACACTAACCTTCCGCAAAATTATAATGCGCTTGTTTTCTTGAGCACTTCATCAATTATCTTATCGGTTGAAATATTATGTGCTTTTCCTATGTAATTGAGTGCTAATCTGTGTCTGAGGATGTCAGGAACGACACTACGAATGTCTTCAGGTAACACATATGCTCTTCCTTGTGATAATGCACGAGCTTTTGATGCTATGGTTAAATAAATCGATGCACGAACTCCTGCTCCGTACTGAAGAAAACGTACTCCTTCCACTTTCTTGTTTTTTCCTCTTGTTGCTTCCACAATGTCAAGAATGTATTCTCGTATTTCTTCTGAAATAAAGACTTTTGTTGTTCTTTCTTGAATCGCAAGAATGTCTTCTTTTGTCATAACAGTTTTTACTTGTGAAAAAATATCTTTTTTTGTTGTGGAGTTTTCGGTTAGAATAATTCTTTCGTGCTCTCTTTTCGGGTATCCGAGCATGATCTTAAACATGAAACGATCCATGACTGCTTCTGGCAATTCATAGGTTCCTTTGTTTTCAAGCGGGTTTTGTGTTGCTAATACAAAAAACGGTTTGTCAAGAGGATAGTCTGTCTTGTCAATAGATACTTTCTTTTCCTGCATCGCTTCCATTAATGCAGAGTGTGTTTTTGGTGGTGCTCTGTTTATCTCGTCAGCGAGTAAGAAGTTCGTAAAGACTGGTCCTTTAATTGTCTTAAAATCTCCTGATGCAGGATTGAACATTTGTCCACCAATAACGTCGCTTGGCAGAGTGTCAGGCATGAACTGAATTCTCTTAAATGTGGTTCCTGAAACAACTTTTGCTAAGGTTTCAATCAAGAGTGTTTTTGCAAGTCCAGGAACTCCTTCAAGTAATGCGTGAGCGCCACACATGAGTGTTAATAATGTTTTTTCTACGACTTCTTCTTGACCAATAAAGATTCTGTTAATTTCTTGTTGTGCGAGTTCTAATAGCTCTCTTGTTTTTTGTATTTCGTGTTGACTCAGTGAATCTTCAGCAGGTTTTTCTGGCATGTATTGTTGATCTTCTCCGGTCATTTGTTGAAGTACTTCCTCATCAGACACTCGTTGCTGATTTGGATGTTGCTCTGCTTGAGATACTTCGAACTGAGCTGGTTGCTCTGACTGAACTTGCTGAGATTGTTGCTGAGACTGTTGGGGAGCTGGTTGAGGCACTGGTTGTGCTTGTTGAGGTGCTGAAGGCTGAGACTGTTGAGCTTCAGACCGGGATTGCTCTGACTGGGCTTGCTGAGGTGCTTGGGTTCGCTGCTGAGCTTGTTGCGCTTGCTGAGATTGAACTTGTTGAGATTGCTGAGGCGTTTGTGTTCGGGAATGATATGACTCTCGAGGAGGTTGTATCAAATACTCTCGAATAATATCTTCTACAAGTCGTTTATCAGTAATATCGTAGATTCTGTCTGCAAGTTCTTGATGGTAAAGCGCGGTTGCCACCCATCTGCTAAAATCATTTCTTCTTGCGTAACTATCAAACTCAACAAAAGACATTAAGGTTACTTCGCGTAAGAGTTCTTCGAGTGTTGTTATTTTTATGCCGTTACTAAGAACAAAAGCATCATCTTCGTGTGCGCGTCGTAGAGTATTAACCATTGAAATTGTGCAAACAGATTGTTTACACCCCACCTCCTTTTAGTTTTTTATTGGAGGAGTCTTTTTTATAGTTAACCATTTTGGGCCCTGTCCGGAATGATTTTTTTTCCACACTAGCGCCCATCGAAAATCAAAGATTTACGGGGGTG
>CAZDJS010000042.1:0-9117 GCA_964505795.1 uncultured Methanosarcinales archaeon | reverse complement strand
GGGAACGCGGTAAGCGACGTCTGGCCTGCCAGCAGTGCTACGCACTACGTGGCAAAGCTGGCACAGACGAGAATGTTCTATAAAATCAACCACTAGCATTATAAATTCTAAGAAAACACTTTTTTAGTTATGGAAATTCAAAATGTACAATTAAATGAAATTCTCGGTCAAGAGAACGTAAAACAACAACTCAAAAGCGCAGTCCTCGCAAAACGCAACGTTATCATTGTCGGCCCTCCAGGAGTAGGAAAAACAACGATTGCAAAGGGCATTGCAAAAGCTTCAGGAGATATTTTTATTCGTGTGCAAGGCAGTCCTGATTTAACCGCGGAAGACCTTATAGGAGATATTGATCCAGTGAAAGCACTTGAATTCGGACCTCAAAGTAAAGAAGCATTTGCTCCGGGAAAAATCTTTAAGGCAAATGGTGGAGTTTTATTTTTTGATGAAGTAAATAGATGTTCAGAAAAATTACAAAACGCACTATTACAAGCCCTTGAAGAAAAACAAGTCACTATTGGGAGTTACGCTGTTGATGTGCCAACAAACTTTCTCTTTATCGGAACTATGAATCCCGAAGATAGCAGCACAGAAAAATTAAGCGATGTTTTTTTGGATCGTTTTGATCTTGTCGAAATGAGCTATCCTGAATCTGAAGAAATCGAGAAGAAAATCATAGAAAATCATGGCCAAAAAATTGTTGCAGTTCCTCAAAAAATCACAGATGCAATCACAGGATTCATCAAACGCCTTCGAGAAGATGAGCGACTTGAAAAAAAACCAAGTGTTCGTGCAAGTCTCGGATTATATGACAGATCGCAAGCGCATGCAAAAGTTCTTGGTAAAGAAAGTGTTGAGTTTAGTGACTTGAGCGCAATAATCGTAAGTGTTTTAGCTCACCGAATCGGACTCAAAGCGAGCGTCAAATATTTGCAAAGTCCTGAGGAATATATTCAAAGAGAATTCCAACGTTTCGCGCGAGAATCGGATTCTTCTGCTGACGGCCCCTGATACAGGAGGACGTATAGAAGAAAAAGTTGATGAGCTTGAAGAAGCTGAAGCTCTCGAAGGAGATACTGGCTCTGACCCTGAAAAAGACGGTTTGATGCACTCAGTATTACCTCATGATGAAGATGTTGAGAATGGAAAATTACTTTCTGAAAGTTATGATTATAATCTGAGTAGTTTTCAACCTGACCTGCTCTTTGAGCAACTATGCAACAATTATCGTCAAGCAAAAAAACTTTTTGGACAAACACTCATTCGAGAATTGACCGGATACGATCAAGAATATATCGAAAAAAACGTTAATATTCCTGAATTCCGAGAAGATCTAAAAAGCAGAATAAAAGACAAAGTAGAAGAGTTACACGAAAAAAAACTTATTGACAATAAAGGGAGAATATCACAAGAAGGAATTAAGCTTGCAAGTATTATTCGTTATACTCAAGAACTCGACAGATTAACAAATAAAGGCTTTGGAAAAGAACAAAAAAACGAAAAGGGAGTGTATGGTGAGAGAGCAGAGAGCAAACCATACAAAAAAGAACGATTTCATGATATTAATTTTCGTAGTTCAATAAAAAAAGCAATTCGTCGAGGGCATGACGCTGTTGAAAAAGAAGACCTTGTTGTGAATGAAAGAAAAGAACGATCAAAAATCACTGTCGTATATGGAGTTGATGCTTCTGGTAGTATGCGAGGAGCAAAATTATCAATGGCTAAACGTGCAGGTGTTGCTCTTGCGTATCAAGCAATACAAGATAAGAATGACGTTGGTCTCATTATCTTCACGAGTAAGATCGAAAATAGTCTTGCTCCTTCAAGAGATTTTTTGAGTATTTTACAAGCACTTACTGTTGTTCGAGCAAGTCTCGAAACAGACATTGCACTCACTATTGAGGAAGCGAATAAACTTCTTGCACATTCAAAAGGCACGAAGCATCTTGTTTTGTTAACTGATGCACTCCCAACGAGAACAAAGGAAAATAAAGAACCGCAAAAGCGCGTACTCGAAGCAGTTGGCGAAGCCAGAGAAAACAACATCACAATCAGTCTTATCGGCATTAATCTTGATGAGAGTGGCGAGCGACTCGCAAGAAAAATGACGACCATAGGAAACGGAAAATTATATCTTGCAAAAGACTCTGATGAAATGGACGCGATCATACTTGAAGATTATGAACATATCAAAAGGTACAGTAAGTTCTAAAATACAAGAACACAGTGATCGCGTTTTTTCTTGCTAGCTAGTGTTTCAAATGATTCTCGTAATTTTTCTTCGGAAACAGTGAGAAGGGGGTTTTCTTGAAACGGGTCAAGTACCTTGAAAATTCCTTTATTATAGGCATAAACAACTATGTATTTACTCGTGCTCGCGATGTTGCGAAACAAACCCTCGTTTACTCGAAGAAGAAGAAAGTGCTTTTTTGCAAATTCTTTTATTTGAGAAAATTGTAAAGGAGTTACTTCAAAAGGAATCTTTTCTTCATGAACTTTTTTTACAAATAATTCATGATTTTTTTGAGCAATGAGAATATCACTTTTTGTATATCTTTTAAATCGATACTCTGGATAATCATAATTACAAGATTCTACAAGAATAGTAACGTCAAGTCCTCGTTTCTTCGCGTAGAGAGCAAGACCAAAAACACTTGACGCTCTTGTCGGAAGCAAAACTGATTCACGCCATATCTCAAGTTCGTTCTCAAGAGAAAGTTCCAAACCATTTATTTCATTAAGAATGGCAAGCAGTCCAGCAGCAGCTGTTGTGTATTCAGTTGATTGCGTAACCGGTTGCATAAAGTGATTTAAGAAATGAAGTTTAAAACAATACCGAAGTGCTTAAAAACAAGTTTTCGTATCTTATTCTATGAAAATCCTTGTTTTCACTGACCCGCATGGGAATCTCAATCTTTTAGAAAAGCATAAACTGGCAAGTAAAAAGGTCGATGCAGTAATAATTACAGGAGACTTGAGCTATGCGGGGCAAGAACTTGAAAAAATTCTGAAAAAAATTAGTGAATTTCATTCTCCTGTGTATCTCATTCACGGCAATCATGAGGACGAAGAAGAATTAGAAGCTCTGTGTGAATCTTATGAGAATATTACTTTTGTTCATAAAAAAATTATTCCTCTAGAAAAATATCGTCTAGGGGCTTTTTCAACAAGTGGTATGCGTATGCGATATCCTGATTTTGAAAAATGGGTTTCAGAAAATAAAGAAGAGCTAAGAAACTGCAAACAATTATTATGGATGGATCACCCGCCTCCATATGATACGAGACTTGACGAGCTTGATGCGAATTGGCACGTTGGAAGTGAGAGCTTGCGAAAGTTTATTGAAGAATTCAGTCCAATGTATGTTTTTTGCGGTCACATACATGAAACCTTCGAGCAAGAAGATAGTATTAAAGACACGATAATAATAAATAGTGGACCTGCTGGAAGGATAATTGAATTACCATGAAAGAAATAAAAGATACTGTTGAAAAAAGTGATGTGTTCAAAGAATACAAAGAAGAAAATCCTGATTCTTATATTGTTCATTATTTCTCAATGCAGAAAAATAACTCTCGTGATGAACAAATGGGATATTTTAGTCCAAACACTAGACTCGTTACAACATTCTCAAAAGAACCTGCCATTGTGGGTTCTGATGAACCAGCTTCAAAAGAAGACACTGTGCAAAAGCTAGACTTTTCACAAGTGAGTGTTTCACTCGATGATGCTCTGTCGACTGCGCATGATGTGATGAAAGAGCATTATAGTTCTCAGAACGTCACTCAAGAGATCTGCGTCTTACAAAAACTCGGGACTCAGTTATGGAACTTAACACTTGTCACATCTGCTTTTAACATTATTAATATTCGTATTGATGCTCATTCTGGTGAAATCATTAAGCACGAACAACACAGCATTATGAGTCTTGGAAAACCAGTACAATAAACTATAGGAAATAACAACACTTTTTAATAATATATTTTCTAACGCATATTTTCTGATTGGTGGTTGTTCATCGCAGTTGAACTTATAAAGAGAACATACGCTAATAAGAATATGACAGTGAGCTACAAAGATCAACAGAAATGTCAAACACTCGATGCGTTCTCAGAAGACAGTGAAGAAGAATAATCAACGAAATAATCTTTGATAATACTCTTGTGCTAAACGCACTGAATCTTCTTTTGAGCCATCTAAAGATAATTTTTCGACATCGAACCCCTTTACTTCTAAGAAAGGTTGAGCGGTTTCAGCATAAAAATTAGCAACTCTTGCAGAGATATCTGCTCGCTCAGTTGTTGCGTTATCTTTTTCTTCTTCAGATCGACCAGCCATTCTTTCTTGACGAACACTCTCTGAAGCTGTGCAAATAACAACTAAGTCAGGCTGATATTTTGTTAAAGCCAATCTATTCCCAGGAATATTTTGTAAATCAGTTAATAGTAATTGTTCCTGAGGATGGCGCAATTGAGCTTGTATTGGTTGATAAGCAAATGATGATAAAAAATTCCTGCTAGAAATTACGTGCAGACCCCTTTGTAGAGCAGGCCACACTAAATGCTCAAGTATACGAGCACGATCCCGAGCAAAAGCTTCTGCAATATACCTTACAGGAGGCTCAGAATACCCTTCAGGAGGATTGCCAATTAAGTGTTCTCGAATAACAAATCCTTCATGAGCGTATGAGGGCTCTGAAAGATAAAGAGCAGAAGCAGAAGCAGGAATTCTTTTCGGGTCCTTATGATTTTTTTTCCAAAAATTATTCACATCAAAAACTTGGCGACCATCATCTCTAAAAGATTGAGCAACAGCATCTAAAAAATAACTCTTACCCGTCCCATCAGGACCTTCAAACACAACATATTTTCCTCGACCCATATCATCTTTAACCATTCTTTGTGTCACCTATAATTATGTTCTCTCATATATATACATCAGTTGCAGTATTATTCTCCTTTAAGAGTAATATCATGTTTTCCTCGTTCAATTTCAAACCTATCTGGAATCTCATCTATATGAAGAGGAACCCCTAATTCAGACTGTATATAGCCTCCAATATCTCTTGCAACTGAGCGAAGAGTTGGGTGTACAAATCGTGTTGCACGAAGCTCAGTAACATAGACCATTGCAGGAAGGTCTCCAGAAATTTGGTTCGAAGTATTATAACCCATAGGAACAAAGCATTGTTTATCTTCTGAAGAACAATCTAACCTATCAAGAGATTTTTCAAGACCACCAAGGAAATCCTCTGCCCTTGTGCGAACAGACTCAGGCAAGTTATCAATATACCAACGATTAAAGCCTAAATCTGTTGTGAGTAAGGGCATTCGTTGATTAATTGAACGTTGACGTTGAAGATCTCTATATGAGCCAAAGTCAAGAGGGAATTTGGCCTCAAGAGTTCCTGCAGAACTCAGATATTTAGGCAACTCCGTTTTCTCGGGACGAGTAGCTAATAATTCTCTATGTGCTTCCAATACACTCATATCTATATTTGAAGCTATCTCAACATTAGCAGGTGTGTTAGGGTCATGATGAAAATAGTGTTTTGCAATAACATCTTGGTATTTTTCAGTTGCTGGATATCTTTTTTTTGAAAAAGAGTTTGGGTGTGCTTCAAGAACTGCTTCTTCAATTGCTTGAGCAACAGCACGAGCTTCTGCTAGAGGGTGGTGTCGTAAGAAAAGAAGCTTATCTCCTATTTGGCGCAAGTTTGAATGCCAAGCTAAATTAGTAGATGCTCCTGCTGGTAAAAACCCTCTAGTGATATCAAATGCTCGGGCATTAATTGCTTTATCGTACTGACTTTGAGATTCTCCTTCAGATATGGGGTTTTCTTTACGTAAATATGAAATAGTAGGTTCTAATGCAGAAACAAAAAAAGATCTTTGGGATTCTAAAAGAGCATCTCCTTCAGGAGTGCCTAAAGGGTTTTTGAAAGGTTGGTTTCTAAAATCAATATACCTTGTAGAAGATTCTTGTCCAGAATATAGCTGGGAGTCTTGAATTGCTTTAGCCACAAGCATAGAGACTCCTTCGACAAAAAGAGTTGTTGTTCCACAATCACCAATAGATTTATGGCCATAACCTACATAAAAATTCTTCATAAAACCTTCTGATCCTCTATTTTGAAGAGAGGTAAGATGGTCTTCAAAACCACCTATTGATCTTGAGTGTAATGCTTGAAGCATAGCTTCATCTTCAGCAGAAATAACTGCACCTGTGTCAAGCACATATACTTGTCCACCACCTTTAACACCTCTTTTTACATGTTTTAGATCTTCAATCGATTTTACCATTTAATACTGCCTCCTATTAGTTATAGAATTAGGTATTTTAGTAAAGCTTGTTATTAATTGTGAATAATTAATGTGTGTTTGTTTCATGAAATCCCCCTAACACAACTCTTTTAATATAGGGCTCGAAAAGAGTACTTAAATAATTATCTATTATGAAATGGTGACAAAAAGTGTTTCTTTGTTCTGTGTTTTTTGTAGCACAGATTACCCTTCCTAAAGCTTTAAATATTAGACGCTGTGACTTCTTGTTATGGTTACTTGGAATCTTTCTAGTCTGGTTAAAGAAGAAGAATTTGACGAAAAAATAGCGCAAGTTCGCGAACTCGCAAATAAAGTAGCAAAAAGAGAACTCTTTGCAGACATTCCTGCTAAAGAGTTTAAACTTATGATTGATGAGCTTGAAAAGATCGATCGCATCATGGGCCGCCTTGGTTCTTATGCTAATAATCTTTTTTCTGTTGACACGAACGATCAAAAAGCACAATCTCTTGTTGCAAAAGTTCGCAGTCTCGGTGCAGAAATTGAACAACAATTGTTGTTTGTCAGTCAAGAATTTAAGCGTCTTGATGAAGAAAATGCTCAGCGACTCATTGCAGCGTGTCCTGAATACAAATATCATCTTGAATGCATTCGAAAGGGAAGAAAACACATGCTCTCTGACGAAGCAGAACAAATAATCTCGATAAAAGACATTAACGGAGCAGGAGCATTAAGCACTATTCGTAGTATGATCACGAGCAATTTTGAATTTAGTATTGACGAAAAAGAAGTAACGCAAACCGAAGTTTCCATGCTTGTCAAAAGTCCTGATGCTCAAGTAAGAAGAAAAGCATATGACGAGTTACTTCGTCCTTATGTGAAACAAAAAGCAGTTCTTGGTAGCATTTATCAACATATCATTGATGATTGGCGTCGTGAAGCTCAACTCAGAAAATATGATTCAAGCATCTCGGTGCGTAACGCCCAAAATGACGTTCCAGACAAAGCAGTGAGGGTCTTGCTTGATGTTTGTAAGAAGAATTCAACGATTTTTCAAGAGTACTTTAAGAAAAAAGCAAAATTCCTTGGAACAGAAAAGCTAAGTCGATACGATATTTATGCGCCTCTTGCAAAAGAAGAAGTAGTAATATCGTATGATGAAGCAATTACGAAAATTCTCGAGACCTTCAAAGAATTTCATCCAAGGTTTTACGAAGGAGCAAAACGAATCATTGACGAGAAACATATTGACTCTGAATTGCGCAAAGGAAAACGAGGAGGAGCGTATTGTAGTACTGCTTCACCGGACGTAACCCCACATGTCTTCTTAAATTTCACAAACGATGGCAATAGCATGCGAACACTCGCTCATGAGTTGGGTCATGGCATTCACGCAATCCTTGCAGAAAAAGAAAACAGTTTTCACCAGCATGCGGCGCTTCCAGTATGTGAAACAGCAAGTATCTTCTCAGAAGTTTTACTTAATAACAAATTACGTGAAGAGAATCCTGAGCTTGTAAAAGAAATTACTATAGCCCAAATTGATGATTTTTACGCGACTATAATGCGTCAAGCGTGGTTTGTGATTTTTGAAGAAGCAGCTCACGAAGCCGTCAAAGATAATCTTTCTATCGATGAATTCTCACAAATCTACAAAAAACAGTTACACGAACAATATGGTGATATGGAAATTCCTGAACAGTTCTTTTACGAATGGATTTATATACCACACATTTTTGAGTCACCGTTTTATTGTTACGCCTATTCTTTTGGTTGCTTACTCTCACTCGCACTCTACGCGCAGTACAAGAAGAATCCTGAGTTTAAAGAAAAAATCATTACTATGCTTGAGCGAGGTGGTAGTCGAAGTCCTGAAGAGCTCGTAAAAGAAGCTGGGTTTGACATTTGTGATGAAACGTTCTGGCAAGCAGGAATGGACGTTGTTAAAGAAATGGTTGACGCTATAGAGAATTGAAGAACTTTGCAATTCTCAAACCAGATTGTCCTTGATAGTGCGAACCAATATCTTTTCCGTAAAGAATATCAGGCTTGTTTGTCTTGTAAAAATCAAGCACACCAATAGGCATTCCATCTTCAAGCATCATATCAGTTATTTCTTCGCTTTTTATTTCAAGAACAAGATCGCCTGAAAAATTATTATCAATAAACCCTGCAAAATGCAAGGGCCCTTGCAGACCAATATGAGAATGACTACGTAGCTCTGCATTGAGTGTTTTTGGAATCTTTAATATTTCCTTTGAAGGAAGTAAATAATGTTCTCCTGAACGAATAGGAACTACACCTTGTTCGCTTTGCACCGGCTCAAAATATTCAAGAGGATCGTAAGCATCAGTTTTTGTTATGTCAATTGGTCGAGGATTTTTTCTTGCTCGCAGAGCACCAACTCCTTGATACGGTATCTTAAGATGCAACCAAAGACCATCTTCAGTTACGATATGTTCAGCAGGCGATTGAGCATTGTAAATAACCGGTGTTTCTTTACAAAAGTCGTACAATTCAGTGCTTGAAAGACGAGCGCCATAACCTTTGAAAAAACGAAGTTGGTTGAGAGAACAACCCGGATGAACAATGACATTAAACACTAAAGGCTGAACAAGAAGCCATAACTGGCATTTTTTTCCTTCAGAGAAATGAGCGTGTACTTCGTCAAAGTTTGGATGAAAATCTGCAACAAGACGCACGTTCAAAAATATTCTTCCCAAACTGCTTTTTGGAGAACTTTTGATGTATTCAGCGTGCCCAAGTGTCACCGTAGTATCCAGCGGTAAAAGGTAACTAAAGCCTGCTTTGAGCTCGAAACCACTCGTCAAATCAC
>CAZDJS010000041.1:0-9332 GCA_964505795.1 uncultured Methanosarcinales archaeon | reverse complement strand
AATGTTTTCTATTTGGAACAGAGCCCCCATATACATACTTATTTAAATGATGCTTCCTCTAGTTTCTATGATGACAACTACGACGACGATTCTTCCTTCATCTGAATCTACTAATGACAAAGTGTTTTCTATTCTTTTTGAATCTGATGACATTTCTTGGAAAAAGATTATTTTTGGCCTTATTCAAGAAAATCAGATGGATCCGTGGGATTTGGATATTTCCATTATTGCTCATAAATTCTTATCATTGCTTAAGGAACTAAAATCAATGGATTTTCGTGTAAGTGGAAAAATCGTACTCGCAAGCGCCATACTTCTAAAAATGAAGAGCGACAAGCTCATGGATGAAGAGATTGCAGCACTCGAAAATCTTATTGCAAGCTCTGAAGAACCATTTGAACTTCTTGAAGAATTTCCGCTTGAGTATCCTGACGAAGAATTTTCTGCTCAACAAGAAAAACCAAAACTTGTTCCGAAAACACCACAACCAAGAAAAAGAAAGGTAAGTGTTTATGATCTTTTAGAAGCGCTAGAAGGCGCACTTGAAACAGATGTGAGAAGACCGACAAAAACAAAAGGAATGTATAAAGAAGTGAAAGTTCCAAAAAACCATCAAGACATCTCTGAAACGATTAAAGAAGTGTACAAGAGAATAAATGAACATTACAGCGCTTCAAAAGAACAGCTCACATTTGCTGATATTCTTCCTAGTGAAGAAAAACAGGATAAAGTTCTCACCTTCATACCACTTCTACATTTAGATAATCAAAGAAAAGTCGATGTACTTCAAGAAAGCCATTTTGGAGAAATAGGAATCACTCTTCTCGAGCAAGATATAGACCTTGAAGAAGTCGCAAGTATTGCAAAAGCAGCGAAAAGTTAATCACATAAGCTTTAAAAGCAACTCTTTGTTCTAAATATATATGGGAATTATAAAAGCAAATGTTAATGGAAATCCTAATGTGGGTTTATTTGGAGTGGTAGTAAATAATATTTTGCTTTTTGGAGAGAAAATTCGTGAAAAAGAACTTTTTGAAAAGACGCTTGGGCTAAAAATGCTACGAATAAAAATAGCAGGAACTGATATTCCTGGTGTGATGTGTGCTTCAAACAAGAAAAAACTTTTGATACCCCATCTTGCTTTTGAACAAGAAAAAGAAATTCTTGAAAAAAACAATATTCCTTATGCTGTTATCACAACAAACACGACTTGTTTAGGAAACACTATTGCTTGTAATGAAAAAGGAGCCATTTTAAGCACTGAGTTCACTCAAGAAGAAGTAAAAGAAATTCAAGAAGCTCTCGCAGTCCCTTGTATTCAAAAAGACATTGCAGGCCTCACAACACCTGGTGCGATAATAGTCATCCATAAAGATAAAGCAATTGTACATAAAGATGCGAATGAAGAAGACATAGCAATAATTGAAAAAACTCTTCAAGTAACCGCAGAACCTGCAACGGTGAATCTTGGAAGTCCTCACTTACGAGCAGGATTACTCAATAGCGACAAAGGACTCATAATTGGTGATCAGTCTGGAGGTCCGGAAATCGTGAATATTGATAACGCTCTTAATTATAATCAGGTGAAGGAATGAAACAAGAAGATGCAATGAAGTTTCAAATTTTTGAATCAGAACTATCTCAAATTCAAAATTTTATGTCTCGTATAGAAATTCAAATAAGAGAAGTTACAACACTTCTTGAAAACATTAAAGAGTTTGGAAAAATTTCTACAGGTGAAGAAATTCTTTTCCCTGTAGCAGACGGAATTTTTGCAAAAGGAACACTCATTCAATCAGAGAAACTTAAAGTAAATGTTGGACAAAACATTGTTGTTGATAAAACTATAGAAGAAACACAAGAACTTATTGAACAACAATTAGAAAACTTGCAAAAACAACAACAAAAGATGCTTCTTAGAGAGGAAGAAATATACAAAGAATTGGAAAAATTGGATGAGCGTGTGAAAAATGTTTAAGTTTCTCAAAGACAAGTTCAAAAAAGCAGTTGATTCTTTTGGAAAAAAAGTAGAAGAAGAAACAACTAAACCTTCAGAAGAAGAAATCGCAAAAGCAGTACAAGAGGAATCAACAGTTAAAGCTGAAACTTCTGAAAAGAAAAAGCAACCGCAAACAACAAAAAAATCAAAAGATGCTCGACCCGAACAAGAAAAGTCATCAACGAAACAGTCATCAGCTAAACAACAAGAAATACCAACTCACAAAACTAAAGAAAAGAAACAAGAACTAGCAGAAAAAAAAACTAAAGAAGCACCAGAAAGTTTACAAAAAAATCCTATATCTGAAAAATTTGAAGAGAACAATGAAAAAGAAGTAAAAGAAGAAACCAGTTCACTTGATCAAAAAGAAGCTCAAACACAATCAAACCAAAAAGCATCAGCTGAACCAGTTGAAACCAAAGAAACTCAAACAAAGAAAGGAATCTTTCATTCATTAAAAGAGTCGTTTACGAAAATTCAATTATCTGAAGAAAAATTTGAAGAATTATTTTGGGATTTAGAAATGAGTTTACTAGAAAATAACGTTGCTGTAGAAGTTATTGAAAAAATTAAGAATGATCTTAAGAAAACATTAACTGAAGGAAAAGTTACACGAAAAGGGCTTGCAGAATTAATAGAAGAATCATTGAAAAAAAGTATTGATGAGCTTTTTGAAGAGCCTTTTGATCTTGTGCAAAAAGTACAAGAGAAAAAACCATTTGTCATTGCATTCATAGGTGTGAATGGTTCTGGAAAAACAACTACGCTTGCAAAAATAGCAAATATGTTTCAAGAAAATGATTTGAGTGTTGTGATGGCAGCAGCTGATACTTTTCGTGCGGCAGCCATTGATCAATTACAAAGTCATGCAAACACACTTGGAATAAAACTTATTTCACAAGGATACGGAGCCGATCCTGCGGCAGTTGCCTTTGATGCCATAGAACATGCAAAAGCAAAAAATGTTGATGTTGTCATGATTGATACTGCAGGACGCTTACATAGTAACACTAATCTTATGGCAGAACTCGAGAAAGTCATTCGTGTTGCAAAACCTGATTTGAAAATTTTTATTGGAGAATCAATAACAGGAAATGATTGTGTTGAACAAGCAGAACAATTTAATGATAAGGTAGGCATTGATGCTATTATTTTGAGCAAAGCAGATATTGATGAGAAAGGAGGTGCAGCGATTAGTGTGAGTTACGTCACAAAAAAACCCATACTTTATTTAGGAACAGGACAGAGTTATGGAGACCTAGAAATATTTGACAAAGAAAGAATTCTTCGAACAATAGGTATATTATGAAAAAAACACTTGCTGCGCTCTTATTTGCGTCAGCCCTTCCAGCAAACGCACAAAGTGTTGGTGATATGATTCGAAAACTGCCTTTTGATATTCTCACACCAGGTGTTGCTAATCGCTGGAAAGAAACAAGATCAAATATTCTTCTCAATATTGGCGAATGTGAAGAGGATAGAACTCTTATGGTTTCAATGAATGGTGAATTACTTGATCATGTTCGAAGAATACCAGATGTTGTAGATTTGGAATTTTCAGAATATGCACGAAAAAATTTTAACCAAAAACAGATTGATATATGGAGACAGCAACAACCAAGGAAAGTATTGGATGCTTATGATAATATAGGATATCCTTTCGCTTATTCTTGTACAGATGAAAACAGAGATTTTATTCTTCAAGGAATTAATAGTTATCATAACGACATCATATTCCCATGGGGACCATATGAATTTCTTGGAACAATAACGCCAAAAGAAGCATTTGATTTAGTAGAACAACAACATTTTATTCCTCAGTTAGCAGCACAACTTTTACGTGGTCAATATGTTGTTGAAAGTGGCGGTAATGCGTATGCACGATCAGATAAACATGCGATTGGTGCAATGCAGATAATATCTTATAATCTTGAGAACATATGTGGCTTAGAAGAAGATGAATTCAATAATCAGCTTGCACAAATTGATTGCGCATTTACACTGACAAAGAAAAACGCTCAAAAAATTGAGCCATATTTTAACAATGTCTTTGGCGAGTTACCTGAAGAGAAAAAAGAACAACTATTCTCGAACTTTCTTGTTCATTCGTATCATGCTGGAGTTAATAATTTTATTAATATGATGAATCCAGGAATTGAAGGAAGAGCAGCAAGATGGTACGCACAAAATCACGAATCATTTAGTGCTGATGATATTATGTTTGGAATCATCTTCCACAATTATGACGCAAAAGATGATGGTAGGAGTTTTGGAAATATTAAATCAGCAACTATGAATTATCTCACAAACGTAAGAATTGCTCTTGATTTAATAGGTGAGTGAATGGCAATTTCTCATCAAACGCAAGAGTGGCCTGAAGAAGAAACAATTAACAGCCTACATCCTTTTGTAAGAGAATGGTTTTTAGAGCATTTTGGAAAGCTCAGTCCTCCGCAAAAATTTTCTGTTCTTAACATAAAAAGAGGATTGAACACACTCATTAGCAGCCCGACAGGATCGGGAAAAACACTGAGCGCATTTCTTGCTATTCTTGATAATCTTGTTGTTCGTGCAGATAAAGGAATACTTGAAGATCATGTGTATGCAATTTACATGAGTCCCCTCAAAGCGCTCGCTAACGACATTCACAAAAATCTTGAAGTACCGCTTAAAGAAATTCAAGAGATTGCAAGTAGAAATGGAAGACATCTTGGTATTCGTGTTGCGACAAGAACGGGAGACACGACAGCTTCAGAAAAAAATAAGATGCTCACCAAACCACCGCATATCCTTGTAACAACTCCTGAAAGCGTCGCAATTTCGCTTGCAAGTATCAAGTTTTCTCAAATGCTCGCAAAAGCAGAGTACGTCGTGATTGATGAGATTCACGCTCTTGCTGATAGTAAACGAGGAACACAACTTGCTTTATGTCTTGAGCAACTCGAAGATGCAAGAAAGTACTTAGGGAATTCTGAAGATCTTGTTCGTATCGGATTAAGTGCGACTGTTCGTCCTCTTGAGGATGTTGCAAGATTTCTTGTCGGAAGAAAAAACAAGGATGAAGAAAGAGAATGTAAGATTGTCGATGTTCAATTCTTAAAAAAGCTTGACTTACAAGTAGTAAGTCCTGTATCTGATTTAGTGAATACAACACACGATAAATTACAAGAAAAGCTATATTCTCTCTTACACGATCTTATTGACGAGCACAGAACAACACTTATCTTTACAAATACTCGTTCAGGAACTGAGCGGGTCGTTCATAATTTGAAACAAAAATTTCCAAAAAAATACATTGGTGTTGATTCTCAAAAAGAAGGTTATGGTGTTATCGGGGCGCATCATGGAAGCTTGAGTAAACAACACAGACTCACAATAGAAAATGGTTTGAAAGAAGGAAAACTCAAAGCAGTGGTTTGTAGTACGAGTTTAGAATTAGGAATTGATATAGGTTATGTCGATCTTGTCATTCTTCTTGGAAGCCCGAAAAGCGTCGCTCGAGGATTACAAAGAATTGGTCGCAGTGGTCATAAGCTTCACGAAGTAGCAAAGGGAAGAATTATTGTGATGGACAGAGACGACCTTGTTGAATGTAGTGTTCTCGTCAAATCTGCTCTTGAGAAAAAGATTGATAGTATTCATATTCCAAAAAACCCTCTTGATGTACTTGCGCAAATCATTTATGGTTTGACAATTGAGAGAACACGTCATATTGAGGAAATTTTTCAATTAGTTACTCGAGCAGAGCCTTATGCAAATTTAGAACGAAAATCTTTTGATAAAGTCATTGATTATCTTGCTGGTGAATTTGTCGAGCTCGAAAAACGTCATGTCTATGCAAAAATCTGGCATGATAAAGAAACAGGGATGGTAGGACGAAGAGGCAAACTAGCCCGGCTGTTATACATGACCAACCTAGGTACAATTCCTGATGAGACGAATATTAAAGTAAAGATTGGTGAAACAATAGTTGGGACTATTACTGAGCCTTTCCTTGAAAAACTCAAACCAGGAGATATTTTTGTGCTCGGGGGAGAGGCCTATGAGTTTCGTTATACTCGTGGTCTTACTGCAACTGTAAGAACAAGTGGTGGTCGTCTTCCGACAGTGCCGAGTTGGATAAGCGAGATGCTTCCTTTGAGTTTCGAACTCGCATCAGAGATTCAAAAGTTACGAAAGTACATGGATGATTTGCTTTCGCAAAAAAAGAATAAACAAGAATGCATGGCTTTTCTTGATGAATATTTGTATCTTGATAACAATGCTACTTTGGCTGTGTATTCTTACTTCTATGAACAATTCAAATACAGTTCAATTCCTCACTCGAAACGTCTCGTTATTGAGCATTTTAAAGAGCGTAATGTGAAATACGCAATTTTTCACACTCTTTATGGTCGTAGAACAAATGATGTCTTGTCGCGAGCAATTGCCTTTGCTCATGCGCGTGTTACTGGTAGAGATGTTGAGTTAGGAATTACTGACAATGGTTTTTATTTGAAGAGTACCCGAGCCATTCCTGCTCGTCGATTATGGTCGCTTCTTCGTCCTGAAGAATTAGATAAAGTGATGGTGCAAGCACTTGATAAAACTGAGGTTCTTCGTATGCGTTTTCGTCATTGTGCAGCAAGATCTCTTATGATTCTTAGACAGTATAAAGGCCAGAGTAGGTCTGTTGGCAAGCAGCAAATGAGTTCTCGACTATTACTTTCTGCAATTAAACGTATTGATTCTGATTTTCCTATTTTGCAAGAAGCAAGAAGAGAAGTCCTTGAGGATTTAATGGATATTGATTCTGCTAAGCAAGTACTTAAGATGAATCTTGATATTGTTGAGACGCATCATGAGCTTCCGAGTCCTTTTGCCTTCAACCTTGTTTTACAAGCTTATACTGATATTTTAAAGATGGAGGATCGTCTTCAGTTCTTGAAGCGTATGCATGAGAAAGTTCTTGAACATATCTCAACAGGGAAAAAACAGCGGTTTGAACAACCAGAGGTTGAGTTTTCTTATGATGCTCTTTGGGAACGTCAACATGCTCTTGAGAGGCAAAAAGAAGAAGATTTTACTGAGTATTTACACGAACTATTTCGTAGAGCGTCACATAAGGTCGGACTCGAGGCTCAATTATGTTATGATGGCCATTTAGTCATTGATGGTCGTGAAGAAGAAGCAACTGCTGAATTCTGGTCTTGGCTTGATGAACTTCTCTCAGGAACAGTACCGAAACAATGGCACGACGATCTAGTCAAATTCTTCCAAGAAAAGCATAAACTTTATAAATAAGTAATGTTACTACTTATTTATGACAAATATTAAAACTTATCAGTTATCTGATATGAAGTCTCAAAATGAAATATTGCGAGATATAGATGGTGCAATTGAACTTATTCGAAAAGATCAAGGAGTAAGCACAAATCTCTATAATGATACTCTCTCTCAAGCGAGAGGACTTTTTGTACTTGGTATGGGCAATGAACTAACACACGGAGAAGAAAATTATGCAGTAGGCAACTTGTTTGGGCAGCCAATAGCAAAAAGAGATGGCTTGATTGATACTTCTTATTTAATAACTCCTAGTGAAGATGATTTCATTCCTCTTTTTAAGAGACTTGGTGTTGATCAAGAAGACGGTTGTGAACTAGCTGGTTTGGGAATAAGAAATTATTGTGATCAAGGATTTGATTCATTGTATTTAGCTCCCGTACTTGATTCTTATTTTGGTCAAAATGAACCTTTTACGAGTCAAGGACGACCAATTCATGTAGCGATGTGGCATACGAAAGCTCCTTTAGATGATGAAGCCCATTTAGATGAACAACGCTACCTTGCTAGTTTTTGCACCCTCTCAAGAGGCGAGCTAGAAGATTCGCATAAAGAAATAATAAAAGACATCTCAGAAGGCCTAGGGTATCGTTTACAGCAAATTTTTCAAGAAGTTTCAAACAAATAACTTTTTATATTACCATTTTGCAAGATGAACTATGGTAGATGAATTTGAAGACCACGAAGTAAATGTCTATGGCGATGAAGCTCGAGAAGGACTTATGAAAGATGATGAAATTAGTCCTGAAGAAGAAGCATTTATGAAAGGCTACGACGAAACAGAAGAGTCTGATGATGACGATGATGATTCTGACTACGAAGCGGCATTCGATAAAAAATAAGTTGAAGTTGTGTTCATTCTACACGAAGTGCTCGAGGAAAACAAATGAAAATTATTTCTTGGAACGTAAATGGAATTCGTGCGGTTATGAAAAAAGGATTTTCTGACTTTGTCAAAAAACATGATCCTGACCTTCTTTGCTTGCAAGAAACGAAAGCGCATCCAGAACAAGTAGATATTGAACTCACACAGTATCCACATCATTTTTGGAACTCAGCAACAAAGAAAGGATATTCTGGAGTGGCAGTATTTTCTAAATATGAACCCTTAAGTGTGCAGTATGGGATTGGAATAGAGGAGTACGATGATGAAGGTCGTGTTTTAACTCTCGAATTCGAAGAATTTTTTCTTGTAACAGTTTATACTCCAAATGCAAAACCGGAGTTAGAGCGTCTTGAGTACCGTTATAATGAATGGGACCCTCTTTTTTTGAAGTTCGTCTCTGATTTAGAAAAGAAAAAATCTGTTCTTTTTTGTGGTGATTTAAATGTCGCTCACAAAGAAATAGATATTGCACGCCCTGACGCTAATAAAACGACAGCGACAAAACCAGGAAGTCCAGGGTTCACTGACAAAGAACGAGAAGGGTTTGATAAAATACTCGAGGCAGGATTCATCGACACTTTCAGACACTTTTATCCTGATAAAGAAGACGAGTACTCTTGGTGGAGTTATAGAGCAGCAGCACGAGAGCGTAATGTCGGTTGGCGAATTGATTATGTTTGTGCATCTTCTAAACTTACGAAACAACTCAAAGACGCGTTCATTCTTCAAGACGTCCACGGTTCTGATCATTGCCCCGTAGGGATTGAATTGAAAGGGCTGCGTAGATAATCTTCGTCGGCACTTGAGACCGGATTGCAAGGCAATCTAGGTCTTGGTCCGACGCAAGTGTCCTTGGGTACCACACGAAGTGTGGTGTTCAAGGCACTGGAGTAGGAGATTTCTACGAAGCCAATTGAAAGAATAATTTTTTAAATATGCTTTTTTTAGTATCACTCATGAATAAGAAAATAATTCCTTTGCTTGGTGCTCCTTGTTCTGGGAAGTCAACAGCAAGCAAATCTTTAGACACAGGCTATCTTTCTTCGGGTGATATGCTTCGAGAACGAGCAACGCACGAAGATAATTTAGCAGCTCATATTCGACAGCTCAATACTATCGGAGGGT
>CAZDJS010000040.1:0-9394 GCA_964505795.1 uncultured Methanosarcinales archaeon | reverse complement strand
TTTCTATGCGAAGTCGCAAGGTAGGTACTTTCACGTCGCTGGTCGCCAGTATAGATATTTGTGTTATTCCGGACAGAGCCTGTCCAGTGAAAGGTTTATAAAAGAAATGAAGATTCTCATGAGATGTCAAATTTTTCAAATGAAACAGGATATTGTGTAAGAGAATATTACGCTAACGGAGATGTAACAATAACAATAACGGGAGATATACCATTTAACAATACTCGTAAAATAACAAATTCAGAATTAGATAGCCTTGAACAAAGACTCGCTACTGGAAGAGTTATTTTCCAGGACGGACAAAGTGAAATTCGTTTACCAATACCGCAAATGCAAAGAGATTTGCTTGCAGATTATGTGGAAAACAGAAAGTATCAAAGACAATAAAATCAGAGCTTGCAAACCTTTTAAGGAAGAAAGTTTCCTAGTAATTGCTCGCTCAAGAGCGGATAATCACTCCACTTCTTTCTTTAAACTGTTCACCGCGTCTCGTAACTCTATTGCTTTTTCGAAGTCTAAATTCTCTGCTGCTTTTTTCATGTCTGCTTCGAGTTCGATAATTCGTTTCTTCACATCTCCTGTGGCGAGGTGTTTTGTTCCTCGTACCTCGCGGGTCTTCTCAGCAACATTCTTCTTAATAGTCTGCGGCGTAATTCCATGTTTCTTATTGAATTTGATTTGTTCGTTACGCCGGTACTCGGTTTTTTCTATTGCTGCTTTTATTGATCGTGTCATGACGTCTGCGTACATCACTACTCTTCCGTTCTCGTTTCGCGCTGCTCGTCCTATGGTTTGTATTAATGAAGTCTCATTGCGCAAGAAGCCTTCTTTGTCAGCGTCAAGTATTGCGACTAAGCTCACTTCTGGGATGTCGAGTCCTTCTCGTAACAAATTAATACCAACCAAGACATCGTATTCTCCTGCTCGTAAACTTCTGATCAGTTCTATTCTATCAAGGCTTTCAACATCGCTGTGTAAGTATCGTACTCGAACTCCTTCTTTGGCTAAGTAATTCGTTAAGTCTTCTGCCATTCTTTTCGTGAGTGTTGTTATGAGCACGCGCTCATCTTTTGCAATAACAGAGTTGATTTCTTCTTTCAAGTCTTCTATTTGTCCTTTGATTGGTCGTACTTCGACGAGTGGGTCGAGTAATCCCGTAGGTCGAATAATAAGTTCTGCAGTATCTTTTGATGTTTTCTTCTCGTATGGTCCTGGCGTTGCAGAGACAAAGAGCACGTTGTCAAAGTATTTTTCGAACTCTTCGAACTTCAAGGGACGATTATCGAATGCGCAGGGGAGTCGAAAGCCATAATCTACAAGATTTTTTTTCCGCGAATAGTCTCCTTTGTACATTCCATGAGCTTGTGGTATTGTTTGGTGACTCTCATCAATAATTAACAAAAATCCTTTCGGAAAGTAATCAAGGAGCGTATAGGGTTTTTCTCCTGGTTTGCGATTATCAAAATGCCTGCTGTAGTTTTCTATACCGCTACAATAACCGAGTTCTTCTATCATTTCAAGGTCGTACTTGACTCTTTTTGTCAGTCGTTGTCGTTCGAGTTCTGGTAATTCTGGCGCCCATTCTTCGAGTTCTTCTTTGATTGCTATAACTGCTCGTTCTTGTTTTTCTTGTGGGACAACGAATTGTTTTGCAGGAAATATCCTGATAGAATCGAGCGTGCTCAAAATGTCGTGGCGTAAGTGATGGAGCTCTTGAATGCGATCTATCTCGTCACCAAATAATTCAATACGTATAATTCTTTCGTCATAAGCTGGAATCACATCAATTACCTCTCCTCGTACTCTGAATTTACCTGGTTCTAAAACTGTTGTTCTCTCATATTGCATCTCGACGAGTCTCATGATAATGTCTTGTCGTGATATTTTTTTCCCCTTTACAAATTCGAGAGAAAGAGCAGTAAAATCTTCTGGGTTTGACAAACCATAAATGCAGCTTATTGACGAAACCACTATTACATCATCACGAGCAAGTAAGCTTGAACTTGCTTTGAGCCGCATCTTTTCTATTTCTTCATTGATTGTAGCTTCTTTTTCGATATAACTGTCCGTTGTTGGCAAGTAACTTTCTGGTTGATAATAATCATAATATGAAACAAAATATTCCACTCGGTTCTGTGGAAAGAGTTCTTTGAGTTCTTGGTAGAGTTGTGCTGCGAGTGTTTTGTTATGTGCGAGTACGAGAACGGGTTTTTTTTGTGAGGCTATCGTGTGTGCCATGACAAAGGTTTTTCCCGAACCTGTAATTCCCAGAAGCGTTTGTTTTCCTGGTAGTCCGCCAACTAACTCTTTGATTGCTTCTGGTTGCCCACCCGCAGGTTTGTACTTTGATACTAGTTTGAACTCCATAAAAAAGAAAAAGCACGAGTTCTTAAAAAGCATTACGTATATAAGCAAAAACAACTATCTAATATTGTATGGCGATTTCAAAGAAAGAATGGGCTCGAATGATTGAGAAAGGAATTCGTAAACACGAATTACAAAAACAATCAGAACGCAATAAACGATTTCGAATCCAAATTAGTATCCCTATCATCGTTGGTCTTTTGGCAATCGCCACGTATCTTCTCTTATTTCACTGGTCTTGGATGGTTAAAGGAATGCTCAACGCAATCATAGCAGCGACCCTCATTGCAACAATGATGACGTATTTTAATCGCTAGTTTTTTTAAGCAAACTAAAATCTCGGTATCATGTTTGAGAAGATTGTCGAAAGCCAAATGAAAGCACCAAAGCTTTTTCTTGGTTTTTTTATTGTTATTCTTGCTTTAGCTGCAGCTATTGCTATTCAACTCGATATTGATCCGAGTTTTTCGAGTCTTGTTGGTGAAGAGAGCGAATACAATACAAACGCAAGAATCCTCCAGAACGCATTTGGGACGAATGAAGCTATTCTTGTAGTTGTTAAAGAAGATCAAACAACTATTCTTGAGAATGCAAGAAAAATTACTGAAATTGATGAGTATTTTTCGGTGCTTGAAGAGACGATTAACCAATCACAGTTTGTTGAGTCAATTCGAGGTCCTATTTTTGATGTGAATGAACGCTACGCACTCTACACTCTTGAACTCTATGCTCCGGAAAATAACGAAGGTTTCAAAACCGTTTTGCAAGAAATGAATTATCTCGTTGCAGCGTCAGGAGCACCTCCTGGTATCAGCGTTGAAGTTACGGGTTTACCTATCATTCTTGATCGTGTCACAACACTATTAATTTCTGATAATCTTGTTACTGTTCTTCTCACACTTCTTTTCATTTTTTTGATATTATATTTTTATTCGCGAGATGTTGTTTTTTCTCTTATCTCACTTTCTGTTCCTTTAAGTGGGCTTATTTTCCTTGCTGCAATCATGACACTTCTTGAAATTGACGTTACCATCACTTTAGCCGCTGTTGGTGTTTTGGTTTTAGGGCTGGGTGCTGATTATAGCATTCATATTGCAACTCATTATCGTGACGCAAGACGACATCATAGTAATCATAAAAAAGCATTATTACAAACAATTAGAGAACTCACTGTTCCTATTACTGCAAGTTTTTTAACAACGCTTGGTGGTTTTGCTGCACTTATCTTTGGTGTGAGCCCGAGCAGCCAGAGTCAAGGCATCGTTCTTGCGCTTGCAATTACCATCATCTTTTTTGCAAGTTTTCTTATATATCCACTTTTCATAACACTTTTTGGTCAAAATCCTGGAAAACCGAACCCTTGGATGGGAAAAATAAGAGCTTTTCTTATACGAGTTTCAATTTTTCAAGCAAGAAATTACAAGAAAGTCATACTTATTGTAATTGGAATTACTATCTTTATGATTATTGGTGCATCACAAGTTCAGTTTAGCACGAGCAATAGTAATTGGATTGCGGATGATGATCCTGTGAGTAAAAGTTTTCGTGAAATCAATTATGCATACGGCGATTCTGATTCTTTAACACTTATTCTTCGTGCAAAACAAGATGATCTTCGTCAAGTCCCAACTGCTCGCGACACGAACAGGCTTGTTACCTATCTTCAGGGCGTTGAAAACGTTGATTCTGTTAGTAATCCGTTTAATGTTTCTTATACGAAAGCGAGCATCTATGATCACGCGTTAGATAATCCTGATTTTAATAATGATTATACTATCACAACAATTACTCTACGCACACAAAATCCTGGTCAAGACGATGCAGGTAATTCAATTTTATTGCAAGAAACAAGAGCAGCAGTTGATAAGATTCCCATTCATAATGCCGAAGTGTTATTTTTTGGTGATTCGGTTCGCTTTTCCGAGTTAGGAACGAGCTTGCAACAAGATACGGGAACGACAACAATGCTTGGTTTGGCAATTGTTTTCTTCATTGCAAGCGCTGTTTATGTGAGTTTTACTATTGGATTGCTCGCTATGGTTCCTATTATTATTGCAGTTATTTGGGCTGTTGGACTCATGGGTTGGTTTGGCGTTCCATTCACCACTTTAAGCACGGGAATTATTTCTCTTGTTTTAGGTATCGGTGTTGATTTCAGCATTCATTTAGTTGATGGAATTAAAAGAAACATGAAAAAAGGTATTAAAAAAGCAATTTCTCTCACGATGGAAAGTGCTGGTTCTGCTATTTTACTCTCGAGCATCACGACTTTTGTCGGTTTTATGGCGCTTATTTTTGCGAATCTTCTCGGCACACAACGTCTTGGTATGAGTTTGGGCTTAAGTATTCTCTCAGTATTTTTTGTAACTATCTTACTCGTTCCTGCTGTTATGGCCGCAACTAATAAAAAGGCGAAGAAAAACCGGAGAAAAACATGAAACGAATTTCTGTATTATTACTCGCAATCTTGCTTATACCAATGAGCTTGGCCTTAGAAGTAGAACTACTCTCAACTGACCCTGCACCTGTTAATGCAGGCGAGTATGCTGATTTGACTTTTCGTTTTACTAAAGCAGCTACTGAGAGTTTTGCAAACGATATTGTCTTTGAAATTGAAGAGACGCAGTTTGTGATCCCAACAGAAAATGACATTCCTATTAATGGCCTTACTTACAACGATTTTGTGACGAAGACCGTTCGTGTCTTTTTTTCTGATAGTACTCCTGAGGGTTTTCTTGATGTTAAAACAAACATTGCTTCGGGAAACACACAATTAGAGCGTGACATTAGTGTTTTTATTCAAGAAGAACAATCAAATCCTGAGCTCTTTGTTGGTAGTGTTCGAACGACTCCTCGTGAGCTCTTACCAGACACTGATAATAATGAATTATTGATTACTTTGCAAAACCTTGGTGATAAAGATGCTGAGCTTGTTCGTGCTGAGTTAATTCCTCAAAGCAACTATGCAAAGCCTTCTTATGCTTACAGCCTTCTTGATAGTGTCTCAAATATTAGAGCGGGAAGTGAGGAAGAGTTGTTTTTTGTTCTTGATTTAGAGGAAGAAGTTCGAAAGGCAATTGATGCTAGGCTTGAATTACAGTATCGTGCTGAGAAAGATTCGGGGTCTAATTATGACACTTTTTCTGAAAGTATCTCATTTATCATTCCTGTTCAAGAGTCTCCTTATCTTGAAGTCGTTGATTATGAACAAAAAAGCAGTTTTGCAACTGGCAGTACGGAGAATGTCATTCGCGTAGCAATAAAAAATACAGGTATTGAGGATGCTGAAGAGGTTCGTGTTCGTGCAATTCCTGATATTAGCGTTCCTTTCATTTTTGAATTGACTACCGAGTATGTTGCTTCTGAGATTGAGCCGAATGAGACTGCGTATGTTGAGTTTACTATGGAAGTGCTTGATGCTCAGATTCGTGAGTATCCAATTACTGTTCGTCTTGAAGCCTTGGTTGGTGAGACTCGTTATTCTCGAGAAGACTTTTTTGTTGTGACGCCAACGCAAGGAACATCGATTGGCACTTCAACGATTGCTTTTGTCGTCGTTGGTCTTGCAATTGTTGCAGCTGTCATTTTAGGCCTTCGTATGCGTCGCAAGTAATTTAAGCGGACAAAGCTTTCCTGTTGTATGAAATGGATTATTGGTATTGTAATTGTGGTGGTATTATTTGGTCTTGTTGGTTTTTCTGCGATGAGTGTTTCTGTTGAGGATTTTCGTCCTGAATCCATAAGTAATATTGATACTCAAGGCATGACTATTGAGGGCGATCTTATTATCAATGGAGGTCTTGTTCCCTTGTATGTTTCCTACATTGATTATGAAGTCATTTTTGGTTCTCAAACTGTTGCTACTGGTCGTGTTGACGGCGGAGTTATCAGTCTTGGCGAGAGTAGCTTGCCTATTTCAATTAATGTTGATTGGCAGTCGAGCGTTCTTGCAGGTATTGTATCTCTCTTTGGAAATACTGAAAGAAAGATCATTTTTGAGCCGAATGTTCTTGGAATAAGCCACACATTCACTCATTATTTGAATCAGTGAGATGCTGCTAATTTTTTTGTGAGTTTGAGTTGTTGTTCATGAATTTTCTTTTCTCTTGTTAATATGTTAATTGTTGCACAGCGTGTCTTTGTACATTCATCTACGAGCTTCCACACTTCGACAATAAACCCGAGTTTCTTGAGTCGGGGCAGACAATTTTTTTGATAGTCATTAAGTTGTTCGTGACCGAGCTTACACTCAACAAACTTCAACACTCCTCTACGATACATAACAAAGTCTGGCATCCCATAGTGGACTGCGCAAAGGAGTTGTAAGAATTCCCAACTGTCTTTTCGTTCTTGTTCAACAATAATTTGTAATTTTGCGTACTTTTTTTGTACGTTCGGATAAATGTCGACTGCTGTAAGCTTGTGCAATATTCCTCCTCGCCAGACCATCCAACCTTGTCTCTCAAAGTATGCGCGCAGTAGTCGTTCTGCCATCCCTCTACGAGGGCCTCGTGGAGTAAAACGCCGCAGGGGAAGATAATAGTATGTTATTTCATAGTGTTTGAGTCGAAGTTGCACGTAACAAGAATTATGAGTTCTTTTTTATGCTCTGTGAGCCCATGTCCAGTGAGGCATTCTTCTCCATCAAATAGGTGACTAAAGGTAAGATGACGTACTCACTCGTTGGACTCTCGCCTGTGAGTTCTCGAGCATACATTTCTAATTCTCTGAACAAACAATCATGAACTTCATCATAGGACGTCTGTGGAATGTCAAGCAATACCTCAGGAATATCTTCGATGAGCTTTTCTAAAAACTTTTTTGAAACTGTCGTGTCTTCATAAGAGTTCACATCTCTGAGCACGTCTTGTTTTTTCATGAAGAAAAAGAAATCACCATTCTTAAAATAATTTCACTCATTATTCCGGAAGTCTTACGAAATTTTATAAACTTTTAGAGAAAAGAGTATGAAGAAGGAAACAAATTTGGTTGAAATCGTACGTACTGGTTTTGAATTCTGGAAAAATTACGCTGCTTTCAACACAACAATTACTATGAGCCCAGAAGAGAAATCTACTTATCGCGACGTTCAGTTAGTTCTCGCGGGGTCTGTAACAGCAAATTTTGAAAACAAAGCGGTTGACACATACTGTAGAGGATTACTTTTTACTTTAGAATATCTTAATCATCCTGCTGCTACTTTACTTAAAGAAAGGTACGAATCATTGTTCAAACAAACTCAACAATAATTTCTAACACAACATTTATATATCGCTAGCGTTATATCTTTTCCGATATATCGATACCAATAGTATCGAAAGCGTAACATAAATAATCCACACAACATCAAATGGAGCGACAAAAACTACGAAGTCTTATTTTCCAACATCTTAGTGAGAAGCCTCAAAGCGGTTACGCACTCATTCAATCAATTGAACAAGCGACTGGTTGGAAGCCGAGCTACGGCAGCATTTATCCGCAACTCGAGCAATTACACGAAGAAAAACTTGTGACTTTCAAAGAGGAAGGAAAGAAAAAAACTTACACACTCACAAAAAAGGGAAAAGAAGAAGCAAAATCACACCGTAAAGAATTGGTTGAGAATCTACAAGAGAACATGCGCGTCATCACACACATGCTTGGCATTGAATGTAAGGCTCACGATCAGATGATGGAGTTCTTACTCACTGCAATCGAGCAAGGCGACAAACCGTTCAAAGAAATCGAAGAATCTTCGACAAGAATGAAAATGGCTTTTTGGAAGCTTTACGAAGAAAAGAAGATTAAGAAGAACACCAATAAAATCAACAAAATCTTTGATGAAGCAACAAAACAACTCGAGGAACTATGAAAAAGACTATTATTGAACTCAAGGATGTTTGGAAGACCTACACTATGGGCGACACAAAAGTACACGCACTGAGAGGGATCAATTTAGAAGTGAAAGAAGGAGAGTTCCTCTCAATCATGGGGCCGAGCGGCTCAGGAAAGTCAACTGCGATGAACATGATTGGCTGCCTCGATATCCCAACAAAAGGAATGGTCAAGCTCGATGGAATTAATATCGCAAGCTTGAGCGAATCAAAACTTTCACAAATTAGAGGTGAGCGTATCGGATTCATATTCCAAAAGTTCAATCTAATCAATACCTTAACAGCAAAAGAAAATGTGATGCTTCCGATGATGTTTCAAGGAATGAATAGAGAAAAACGAGAAATAAAGGCCGAGGAGTTACTCGAACTTGTTGATTTGCAAGAACGTATGAACCATCGGCCTAACGAGCTTAGTGGTGGACAACAACAACGTGTCGCGATTGCACGATCACTTGCAGTCAACCCAACTGTTATTCTTGCTGATGAACCAACAGGAAATCTTGATAGCAAAACTGGCGGTACCGTCATTGAGTTTTTGAAAAAATTACACAAGAAAGGAACAACTGTTATTATGGTAACGCACGATGAGAACACGGCAAAACACGCTGATCGTGTCGAGTACCTCAAAGATGGAGAAATCGTAAAAAAGAAGGAGTTGAAAAAATGAAATTATACCTATTATTAGCAATGTTATTACTTACACCCTTAGCAAGCGCTGAACTCGTTACACAAGGAGCGGGCTTTGACGCTTCACTCTTGTATTATCAGCCAGTGCCTGCACAACCCGGCGATCTTATTACTGTGTATATGCAAGTTTTGAATACTGGAGGTAGTTTATCAAAACCAGGAACGGTCGAATTCATTAACAATGGTCCCTTTCGTCTCGAATCAGAATCTGATCGCATAGTCTCATTTCCAGGAGTTCCTGGTCAAAGCAGTTTTCTTGTGAGCACACAAGTACGAATTGCTAAAGACGCTGATGAAGGAGAGAACAATCTTAAGATTCGAGTAAAAGAACAAGGGTCAGAAAATTTTATTGAACGAGATTTGAAAATCAGCATTACCGGCATTCGTAGTTCATTAACCATTAATGAAATCACAACTGAGCCAGAAGAAATTCTTCCTGGAGAATCAGCAATGATTAACTTGAAGCTAGA
>CAZDJS010000039.1:7168-9444 GCA_964505795.1 uncultured Methanosarcinales archaeon | reverse complement strand
GGTGGTTTGTTATTTGTTTCGTTATTAGTGTATGTTTTTCGTAAAGGCAAGATTCATTTTTTTTCACAAAAATTTTTCCACAAAGATCACGAGCTCGAGCTCGTAGCTGCTTTGCTTATGTGTTTTGGTTTTGCGGCTCTCTCAGGCCTCTTTAACTTGAGTACTGCTCTTGGAGCTTTCATCGCGGGTATCTTATTATCTTCAAGTCGTGAGACAAAATGGGTTCATGATCATTTGTACCCATTGCAGATTATTTTTGTCGCGTTATTTTTTCTCTACATTGGCTTATTGCTTGACATTTCTTTTATCATTGAGAATTTGAGAATTATTCTCGGACTCGTCTTTGGAGTGATCATCACAAACACTCTCATCAATGCTTTTATCTTACGAGGTCTTGGGAGATCGTGGCAGAATTCTTTCTATGGTGGTGCACTTCTCTCACAAATAGGAGAATTTAGTTTCTTGCTTGCAGCGGCTGGTCTTTCAATGGGAGTTATCACTGAGTATGGTCATCAAATGACGCTTGCAATCATATCTTTAGGCTTGCTCATTACTCCGTTTTATATACTCGCAGTAAAGAAGCTTGTTTGTCGAAACAAAATTGTTGATTAATCAAACACTTTGAGTTTTCTTTTGTGAAAATGTCGTTTTTTTATTCGATAATTAATAATAAAAAGAATGAGCCAAAGAGTAAACCCGAAGAGAATAAGTGCAACAAGAGTGATTTTGTCAAGTGGTATTGGGTTATCGCTCGTGTATCTCCAAACAGCAACCATCATAAAATACGCGAGTAAGTTTATTGTTTTATGTCCTGAGATGAGAAACGCGAGACTTTTTGGAAGGAGGTGAAAATAATTGACTACTGCAGTAAATATTCCGAGCCCGAGAAGAAGAAGAACGAGAGTAACGAGTATTATTTCTTGTGAGAACAAGCCTAAGGAAAGATAGTCTGAGCCTATTTGTGCAAAAACAGAGAACGGATGATCTGAATGACCATAAAGCACTCGTAAGAGTTCCAAACTGATAAATATTGTGACTATGCTATTTGCAAGTGCTGCGCTCCAACCAAGGTTTTCTCCTTCGTGTCGGTCAAAATATAATTCGAAAAGAATGAATGTTAAGAGTAAATGAACGAGTAACCACCACATGTCAAGATAAATGAAGGGTGCTGAGACAAAAGAAAAATATCTACTCGCAACTTCAGGAATAAGACTAAATGCTGCATCAGTTCCTGTAGCGTTCAGAGTGCTTACTGTGGCATTGATTGTCTCGTTGATATAAACACCTCAAATACACAGAAGATTGTTTCTTTATAAAATTGTGTTATTTTAGTTAGCGACATCATTTACTTATAATATGTTGCCTTGGAGTAAAGGCAGAAATCACACCGAGCAGGTGGGATTTCGTAATCTCTGCGAGGACTCGCAGCAGATCTCCGCAACAAAATATTTGATTCTTTTGTCGCCAACTATTTTGTGAAAAAGTATTTATAGTACTAAACTTTTATTGTTCCATGCGTGGGGGATTATTAATACTTATTTTAGCATTTCTTTTAGCAGCTTGTTCTATCGAAAAATTTGAAGAACCCGATATAAAAGACGATTATTGCAATACAATTAATTTTTATTTATGTAAATGTGCCTTTCATAATGATCATTGTAAAAATGTAGGTATGGATAAAGGAGAAGCAAACGCAGTTGTTCAAGCAGGGTATCAAGAGTATGTACAGGAAAAACTTGAAGAGTTTCTTCTTGCTTGTGAAACGAGTGGCGGGATTCCTGATAAAGACAGATGTATTCGTTGTGACGATGGATATGTGAGAGAAGGAGATGAGTGTGTTGAATCGAAAACTGACATTCAAAATGACTTAACTGAATGCGTTGTCGAGGACTTTGATAAGAATTGGAGAAAGTATTCTGACATTGATGAGGTTATTCCTTTTGAAGAGCGTAGTTATGAGGCAAAACAAGCAGCACAAACTGCTGATGAGATTGTTGAGAAAACCATTAAAGCTTTTGAGCTCGAATATGATTTGGAACTTGAACGTATAGCTCTTGAGGAAGCACGAACATACAAACAAGCACTTGTTCTTGACTTAAAAACAAACTTATTGAAATCGGCAATCTGGGGTCATTCCATCGATACGCCAACATAAAGCTCACCTGCAACTCGACTAGAGGCGCACTGACAGATGATGATGGAAATATAAATACGTCTGCTCATGCTACATGTAAGGCCAACATTTTAAGTAATATTTTTAGTGGTTATTTCACCCA
>CAZDJS010000039.1:0-7158 GCA_964505795.1 uncultured Methanosarcinales archaeon | reverse complement strand
CGAACATACAAACAAGCACTTGTTCTTGACTTAAAAACAAACTTATTGAAATCGTTTTGGCGTCTCTCATGGATTACTTACTCAACGACAAATACTGGTCGTAGTCTTGGTAATTCTTATGCTGGTATCATAGATAGTGGTGCTACTCTCGAAACGGTTGGTGCTGGGTTGAAGGTGGTGCAGGGACTTACACTTGCAGATTCTACACTTGCCATTAATACCACGTCAAGGACTGGAAAAGCAAAGTCAGTTGGTGTTGCAGTTGCTCTTGAGGGTGTTGATAGTCTTGGAAATCCGGTAAAAATGGCCACAGAACTCTTTAAAGCGACAGCGAATGCTCCGCTTCCATCAGCAGATATTACTCCTGAAGAAGTTGCCATACTCAAAGATCAGCATTTGCGTTCAGGAGCGCTTGATCAGGCAATTGCTCAACAAGAAGCAAGTGTTTCTCGTAAGACGTCTGAGCTTGCATCACTTGAGAATGATATTGAAAGTTTGTATCAAGAGTTGCAACGTTGGGAAGATGCGGAAAAAAATCGTGTTCAAACATTGTTAAAAGAAGATTGTGTACGTTAAATTTTCTTGTTTTCTTCTTCATAGATTATTTTGAAATATTTGTTTGGTATAAACGTTATTTTCTTGAGTTTTTGTAATGTTGCTTCAAGATCAATAAGTATCCAATTATTGTTTTTTCTTTGTGCTATTGCTTTTTCTATAAGTAATTCCCAATTAAGCGTTTTTTCTATTTTTAGTATTGTTTCTATGTCTTCATAGTCTTTTTCTCTGTTTGTTATTGCTTTGAGCAGAACAAGTTCTTCTATATCGAGTATTTGTATTGTTAATTCTTTTTTTCCAAGATAATCTCTTCGTTGGACGAATGAGTCTTTTGTAATCTGATATCCAAAGACTGTTTTGACAAAGAGATCGAAACGTTCTTCTCCTCTTGTGAACATTTTTGGTTTTCCTGTATGGTTTTTTTGTTTTTGTGAATAAACATTTCCTAAAGCTCGTTCTTTATATCCTAATTCTTCGATTGCTTCGACAAACTGTTCTCTTTCTTTTTCTGTTTCGAATACGAGGTCGATGTCTTTTGTCGTGTTTTTATAATTCATAAACATCATTGCTGTGCCTCCTATAGCTACGCAAGTGAGGTCTTTTTTCAAGTAGTTGCTTATGAGTGTGAATAGTTCTTCTTGGTCTTGTGTATCAATCATTTTCATACCTTCGTGGCATTTTCTTTACTTTCGTGTTCCTTCGTGCTTTTTTGTACAATTCTTTCACTTGTCTTTCATAATTTTTCTTTTTTGCAAGTGTGAAGAGTCTTTTCCAGTTAGTGATATGGCGAAAGAGGTGTTGGGCTGCTTCGAGTGTTCGAACATCTCCTATTTGTATCGCGTCAATTATTGCATGTTCAATCGTGTAGTTTCCTTTAACATAATGGTCGAATTGAGGTTTGAGTTTTTCTGGACTGTATTTGTTAATGATAGTATAGAACCCATTTGTTTTTTTGTGAGGTTTTTTGTAAATAGTGTATATTCTTTTTTGAGCCCCTCCTCCGCTAACTGTTACGAATCCTTGTTGTTTGAGTTTTGTGAGTTTATTGAGTGCTGATTGATCACTTAATCCTTGTTTTTGAGCATAGGTTTCAACAGTGTGCTTCTCCATAATATTATACATATGAAGTATTATATAAACTTTGTTGTTTTTTTATTAGGTTTATTCTTATTTTTTATAGCATATACTGGTGGTTGTTATAGAAACGTTTAAAAACGAAATGAAGAAACTCTCACTACCACACGCCCCTGTGGTGTAGTCCGGCCAATCATTCTGCCCTTTCGAGGCGGCGACTCGGGTTCGAATCCCGGCGGGGGCAGATTTTCTACCATTTTATGCAACATTTTTTATTTGTTAGGGTGTATTTGTAATTTATGAGTCATTCCTTGTTTGCAAATCTTGGTTTTAATATTGTTATCCCTGTTGTGATCATGACTCGTTTTACTGAGCAATTAGGTGCTCTTCCTGCTTTGCTTATCGCTCTTGCTTTCCCTTTGGTCTATGGTTTTTGGGATTGGTATAAGATAAAGAAAATTAATTTTTATTCTGCTCTTGGTCTTGTGAGTGTTCTTTTAACTGGTTTTATTGGAGTTTTTGAATTGCCTGCTCAATATTTGGCGTTTAAGGAGGCTAGCATCCCTTTGCTTGTCGCTTTGTTTTTTTATTTTTCTTCATTTACAAAGTTTGATGCTACAACAAAGCTTCTTGAGCAAATATTTGACTTGAAAAAATTACATGAAGCCTACAAGAAACTGTATCCTGAAGGTTTTTCTCGTCCTATTGCTTGGGTGCGCAGGGCTTTTATTGGCTCCTTTCTCTTTTCTGTATTGGCAAACTATTTGCTTGCTATTATTGTTGTGACTGCTCCTCCTGCGACTACTGAGTTTACCGCTCAAATTGGTACAATGACTGCTTTGTCGTATGTTGTTATTCTTGTTCCTGTCTTGCTTCTTCTTCTCGGAACCTTTTATTTTTTATTTTGGCATATTGAAAAAACGACAAAAAAGAAGTATGATTTGTTTTTAGTTAAAGGTCTTTAATTGCTATTATCTGAGATACTTTTATATATTACAGCCTTTTCGTTTTCTTAGAGGTTATTATCATGAAAAAAATGCATACTAAAGAAAAGCGGATGAAGAACCTTTCACGTTCGCATAATCATAAGGAGCGCCCTAAGACTACTGTTCGTCCAAAAACCTTTAAGACTGAGGAATCTGCGAAGGCTTGGGCTAAAGAACAGGGTATTGAGGATTTTGAGCTTGCTCCTGCGAAGAAAGATAAGAAATTCAAGATTGTGCAGTAATTGAAAAACCTTTTAAATTACGTATCACTCTCAAGTGGTATGGAATATTATCCACTTCCTATAAAATACTTTGTGATTCTGATCAAGTATTGGCACAGTTTACTGAAGGCTATACGGGTAGAATTAGAGAAATGGGTCTTTTAGGAAAGATGTTTGATGAGGACTTAGTATTTTTGTATGGTGGGATTCTAGATGTTGTCATGCCTCATCGTTATTCTTTGGGAATTTTAACAACAACTCGTATGGTTAATTGGGGTGCTACTCGAGATGATCGTTTTTCTTCTCAAGGTTTTGTCATTGGATGTCCTGAAACGATTTGTTGGAAGCAACATGCACAGCCTCAGTCGAAAGAAGCACAGGATTTTGTTCATAGATTAGAAAATCTTATTGTGCCTGAACTTAACAGCAACGCTTATAAAGAGCCCTCGTTTCTCTCGTCACAATGAAGAGAAGTTCACGTCGTTGGAAAAAGAAAGGTCAAATGCGTTGGAAGTGGCAACGTAAGCGCATGAAGAAAGAGAAGCGCAGACGACTTAAGAAGTAGTTCTAGAAATGTTTATAAACAGTTTTATTACTCTTTAGTCATGACTATAGATGATTTGTTTGAATCTTCAAAAAAAGGGCTTTCTTGGTATTCTGAGCAACTAAAAAATAATGCTTCTACTATTCTTCCTGCCCTTGGTGCTGCAGCAATCGGTACTTGGGGAGGACAAGAGGCTCTTGAATACTTTAACGAGTCGCGAGAAGTTGTTGTTCAATCGACCGGTTATCTTTCTGGTCTTGTTGTTGGGTACTCTGTTTTTTTAGAACGAGAATACAAACAAAATCCTGAAAAATATCCGAATGGTTTTTTTAGTAAAGATATGCTCAAGACCTTGGGAAATTTTGCTTCGGCAGATTATGTTGGCGATTTAGTGGGTTTTACTCCACAGTTCGTTTTTACCAATCATTACTTGCTTGAACAAGGTATGGATCAGGGAATGTCAGGGCTTATTGCAGCAGGGGTTGCTTCAACATCGTATTATTTTGCAATCAGCGCTTTGTATGGCTGGACTGAGCAAGTAAGCGCGGCAATCAACAAGAACATCAAAAAAGTCTTCAAGGCATAAATTTATTTAAACGACTCGCTTCTTACAAGAATCATGGTTGTTATTCCTGAACAAAAAAAGAAAATTCTTATTACAAGCGCGCTTCCTTATGTGAATAATGTTCCTCATCTTGGGAATCTTATTGGTTGTGTTCTCTCCGCTGATGTCTATGCTCGATATCAAAGGAGTGCAGGAAGAAAAGTCTTGTATGTTTGCGGTACTGATGAGCACGGCACGACTACTGAAGCAAAGGCTCGTGAAGAAGGAATCACTCCAAAAGAAATCTGCGACAAATACTATGGTATTCACAAGGATATTTATGATTGGTTTAACATTTCTTTTGATCATTTTGGCAGAACTTCAGCAGAGAATCATGTTGTAAGAACGCAAGAAATTTTTACAAAACTCCAAGAGAATGGTTTTGTTCTTGAAAAAGAAGAGGAACAGCTCTATAGTGAAGAGAGCAAGGTATTTTTGAGCGATCGTTATATTGAAGGAACTTGTCCTTATTGTGGGTATGAAAAGGCACGTGGTGATCAGTGTGATAGTTGCGGCAAGCTCTTGCAACCTCACGAACTCATCAATCCTGTTTCTACTATTGATGGTGCAAAACCTGTTATGAAAAAAACCACACATCAATATCTTGCTCTTGACAAGTTACAAGAAGAGCTTGAAGTTTGGGCGAAAAACCAAAAAGAGCATTGGACGCAAAACTCTTGGAATATTACGAAATCGTGGTTTGATGAAGGATTGCAAGCACGAGCAATAACAAGAGATTTGCAATGGGGCGTTCCTGTTCCTGGAAAAGAAGGAAAGGTCTTTTA
The DNA here is from genome assembly GCA_964505795.1 of uncultured Methanosarcinales archaeon. Taxonomy (GTDB): domain Archaea; phylum Nanobdellota; class Nanobdellia; order Woesearchaeales; family UBA525; genus CAZDJS01. The sequence goes on along the minus strand of CAZDJS010000039.1, from coordinate 2,389 downwards.
CGTCTGGTTCGACGCACCAATTGGCTATATTAGTATTACAGAGCAAGCAGGGCTTGAGTGGAAGGAATGGTGGCAAGACCGCGACACTAGATTGTATCAGTTCATGGGCAAAGACAACGTGCCCTTTCATAGCATTCTTTTCCCAGCAAGCCTCATAGGAACAAGAGAAGAGTGGACGCTTCCCTATCATATTAACACGACTGAATTTCTTAATTTTGAAAACGCGAAGTTTTCAAAAAGTAACGGAACGGGAGTTTTTGGTGATGGTGCAAAAGAGTCAGGAATTCCTGCTGATGTTTGGAGATATTATTTATTGATTAATCGCCCCGAAACTGCGGATACGGTTTTTTTATGGGATGATTTTCAAGACCGACTCAACAACGAGCTTGTTGCGAACCTTGGCAATCTCGTGAATAGGACGGTAAGTTTTATTGCTCGTCAATGTGACGGTTTTGTTGCGAAGCAAGAGCTTTGTGAAGAAAACCACAATTTTTGGTCTCGAGTTCAACAAAAGGAGCAAAAAATCACTGATGCACTAGAAAAAGTATGCCTTAAAGAAGCGCTCAGGGAGATTATGAGTCTTGCAAAGATGGGAAATCAGTTTTTTCAAGAACAAGAACCGTGGAAAATCATTAAAACGAATCGTTCTGAGGCTGAGGAGAGTTTGTTCATTCTCGCGAATCTTATTAAGGATCTTGCAATTCTTATCGAACCTTACCTTCCTGACACTGCGCAGAGTATTTTTCGACAATTAGGTATTGGTCAATTAAGTTGGCAACAACTCGGCGAGTTTGACATACAAGGGCCTATTGGTGAGCCTGAATTATTGTTCAAAAAGCTTGATTCTGTCGAAGAATTACGCGAACGCTTTGGTTCAAAAGTTGAACGGCTTGATCTTCGTGTTGCCAAGATTGAGCGCGTTGAGAAGCATCCTGACGCTGATAAGCTCTACATCGAACATCTTGATCTTGGAGAGTTAGGAAAACGAACAATCGTTTCAGGACTTGTTGAATATTACACTCCTGAGGAACTTGAAGGAAAAAAGATCGTGGTCTTTGCGAATTTGAGGCCAGCAAAACTTCGTGGAGTAAAGAGTGAAGGGATGCTTCTTGCTGCAGAGCATGATGGTGTTGTTGAAGTGCTTGAGAGTACAGGAAATCCGGGAGAGCAAGTGACGCTGCAAGGAATAACTCCACGTCCGGCAAAAGAAGTGACCATAGATGACGTTTTTGCTTTGAAAATGCAAGTAAAAAATCATATTCCCCTTATTGAAGGAAAGAAATTGTCTGTGAAGAAGACGAAACTAAGTCAAGGGATTATTAGATAATTTTAAAAAGGATTCTTCTTCAGTCACGTCGGGTGGTGATGATTCGCTATATAGTTATTGTAATGTTTGCATTATTTCTTCTTCCGAGTGTAAGCGCAGCTACTATTTCTGATATAGGTCTCGAGTTTAATGGAGCACCCGTTGAATATCTCGCTCCAGGAGCATTATTTTCTGCTGATTTTGTTTTTACGACGCAAGGTGAAGACCTTAATTGTGAGGATGCAAATTGTCAAGCAGTTTTTGAGTTTAATGGTGAGGATTCACAATTTAGTCTCTCAGAATGTGAATATAACCAAAGTTACTCTTGTTCATACCAAGTTTCCATTGATTCTTTAGAGAATGAGTATATTCTATTTGTTTTTGTTGGTGCAAATCGAGTTGCACAACAAGAAGGAACAATCACACTCACTGAGGATAATACAACGCCTGTCTTAGCTGAACTAACAACTGGCTTGTGTCGCGATGAGACTTGTTATGTCGGCAGCAATGCTGATACCTTAGTTCAAGCTCGTTTTGAGGATGAACTTACTGCTTTTGAACAAAAACTTGTTCGCTTCGATATTGGTGGTGCGAGTCAGCACGCAGATACTTGTGAAGGAAAAACTTGTGAAGCAGTTGTGAGAACAAGTTCTTGCATTGATGGAAATACTGTCAAAGTGAGTGTTGTGAACTTCTTTCGTAGTATGCCAAGTTCTGAAGACGCGCGTAACGCTGTCGATACTTCTTTGACAATAGATGCTATGTGTGACGCAACAAACCCTGTCGTTGAGAATTTCGCTATTCGCTCAGGCGGTCCTGTTCCAGCAGTCTTTGAAACGGCAAGTCCTATGGAAATCATAGCAACAGTTTCTGACATGCCAGGCGGTGTTGTGAATCTTGTCGTCGAATCAGAAAATCTTACTGATGAGCCCTTTAGAAGTGACTGCTCTGAAACTGACGCAGGCGCTTTTGTCTGTGACACTTCAGTAAGTGGCTTGAACCAAGGACTACATAATATTACTTTTCGCTTCCTTGATGGTGTCGGGAATTTTGTCGAGGAAGAACGAACCATTCTTGTTCTTG
>CAZDJS010000038.1:0-9482 GCA_964505795.1 uncultured Methanosarcinales archaeon | reverse complement strand
ATTCTGACGAAAGCTTTATAAAACAAACAGGGTTTCAAGGTCTTACTACTTAGGTAGGAGCGTTAGCGAAAATGGATGAAAAAATACTCAAACAAGCAATTGCAGAATTGCATAAAACCGAACGTAAGTTCACACAATCATACGATCTTCTCTTTGCACTCAAAGAAGTTAATTTGAAGAAGCCAGAAGAACAAGTAGATTTCTATATGCAACTACCAAACAGCACAAATAAGAAGAAAAAAGTTTGTGCGCTTGTTGGTCCAGAGCTTGTTGATGAAGCAAAAAAAGTCTGCGATACTGTTGTTGCTCTTGACGATTTTGCTAGTTACGATAAGAAAAAAATGAGAAGTATAGCATCTTCGCACGAATGGTTTATTGGACAAGCAAACATAATGCCGAAGATTGCAGCTTCTTGGGGTCGTGTTCTTGGTCCACGTGCAAAAATGCCAAATCCGAAAGCGGGTTGTATTGTTCCACCAAAGGCGTCACTCGCACCTCTTTATGAGCAATTACAAAATACTATCCGTGTCGAAGTTAAAAAACAACCAAATATTCAAGTTATGGTTGGAACTCAAAAAATGAGTGAAAAAGAAATTATCGAGAATATTCTTGCTGTTCATCATCAAGTCATTCATCATCTTCCAAGAGAAGAAAACAACGTCAAAAATGTCATGTTAAAGCTCACAATGAGTAAGCCGGTGAAATTATGAATCAAACTCACGTATCCCCAGCTAAGAAAAAACTCGTAAAAGAGTTTCAAGGACTTATTGTCAAATATCCTATTGTTGCTGTTGTGAACATGGAAAACCTTCCTGCAAAGCAATTGCAAACTATGAGAACTAAATTACGAGGAACTGTAGAGCTTCGTATGGCAAAACAGCGATTAATTAAGATCGCGCTTGAAGCCTCAGAAAAAGAACAACCTGGTATTTCAAAGCTTTCAGAACGTATGAGAGGTATGCCTGCATTACTATTCACTTCAGAAAATCCTTTTTCATTGTTTAAAACACTAAAAAAGAACAAAAGTACGGCCCCTATTAAAGCAGGACAAATTGCACCAAATGACATTCTTGTTCCTGCTGGTCCAACAGGTTTTGCGCCTGGTCCAATTATTGGAGAACTTGGTGGTTTTGGAATAAAATCAGGAATTGATGCTGGAAAAGTAATCATTAAAGAAGACAGCATTGTGGCAAAAGAAGGGGATGAAATAAGCTCTGGACTTGCTGGTGTTCTTACTCGTCTAGGAATTGAGCCTATGCAGGTGGGTCTTGACCTTCTTGCAGCATATGAAGCGGGCGAAATAGTTGCTAAAGACGTTCTTGATATTGATGAAGAACAATACATTGCAGACATCATAACTGCGACGACTCAAGCTACGAACTTTTCATTCAATACAGCCTACCCTACTAAAGATACAATTTCACTCTTACTTAGCACAGCAGCAAAAGATAGCTTAGCGCTTGCGCTTGACCAAGACATCTTAACTGATGAAACAGCAAAAACAATCTTGGCTAAAGCACAAGGACACGCATCTGCTCTAAATACAAAAGTGCAAAGTGAGTCAGAATGATCCGGAGGAGATGAACATGGAATATATTTATGCAGCACTACTCTTGCACAAAGCAGGAAAAGACATCAAAGAAGACGCAGTCAAGAAGGTTCTTGAAGCGGCCGGCGTCTCTGTTGACGAATCTCGAGTAAAAGCACTCGTTGCAGCTCTTGAAGGCGTCAATATTGAAGAAGCTATTGCAAATGCAGCACCTGTTGCAGCACCGGCAGCAGCAGCTCCTGCGCAAGAAGCAGCACCAGCAAAAGAAGAGAAAAAAGAAGAAAAGAAACCTGAAGAAGCAGCAGCTGGTTTAGGCTCTCTCTTTGGCTAAATTTTTTTACAACTATTTTTTTATGTGATTACAATGGATGAAGCAAAAAAAGAAAAAGTTTCTGAACAAATTTCAAATGCCTCTAATGAGGTTGAGAAATTAAAAAAAGAGCTTGCAACTATTGATAAGAAAAAAGAGGCTTCATTTTCTAAAAAACAAGAGATTGGTTCTAAAATTGCGGATAAGATTCGTAATGTCAATGAATTCAAAAAAGCGAGAAACGAGCTTACAAAAGAAGTTCGCGAATTAAAGAAGAAAAGAGATACTTTAAATCAAGAAATTAATAAGAAAGTACAAGAAATTAAGAAGCTTACAGATGGGAAACCGCTTCCTAGACAAAGACGTAAGGATCCTGAAAGTCCTCAGTTTCTTAAAAAGAAAATTGAAGAACTTGAATACAAGCTTGAAACTCAACCTATGAAGTTCGATGCTGAACAAAAAATCAATAAGCAAATTCGAGAAATCAAAAAAACTGTGAAGGAAAAAGAAAAGGCTTTTGATGGTATGGAAGATGTTCTTGCAAAATCAAAAGAAATTGATGATCTTAAAAGAGAGGCTAATAACTTACACGCCAAAGTAACCCAGTTAGCAGTTGATTCTCAAAAACGACATGAAAGCCTCATATCTGAATCAAAGAATATTGAAGAATTGAAGAAAGAGGAAGAAGAGCTCTATAATAGTTTCATGGAGTACAAAAAATTATATTCTGAAATTAATACAAAGCTTAAGAACCAACTTGGTGAAAAGCAAGAAGTGAAAGAAGTAGTTCGTAAAGAGCGACAAGAGTCTCGTAAGCAAAAATCAGCTGAAGACAAGAAGACTTTGAAAGAACGTGCTAAAGAAGCAGAAAACAAGGTCAAGAAGAAACAAAAGCTCACAACAGAAGATCTCTTGGCGCTTCAAGGAATGAAGTAAAACTTTTTATAATTCTCAGACGATTCGTCTATGATGGATACACAGTCCTTACTCATTATTGGTGTACTCAATCTCTTTGTCGTCTCAGTACTCACGATGAGTGGTGGTATTGGCCTTGTGATGCGTCCGTTTATGATTTTTCTTGGCGTAACACCTGCTATCGTTATTGGAACCTCACGAGTATCAGCGATACCAGGCAGCATCCTCTCACAGATAATTCTGCACAAGTCACGTAAGATTGACTGGCGTCTCGTCAGATTGCTAGTAGTCGCGGGCGTGCTTGGTAGTCTCATCGGGGTCTACATTATCACAAGTCTGCCTGAGCAAGCACTCAAACGAGCGATAGGAGTTACTTTACTCATAGGAGCAGGTGCTATGCTACTGAGTCACGACCATGGCCTACGTACAACAAAACCTATGCTCAATAAACTGCACTGGCTCGTCTCCATACCTTCCATCCTTATTGCAGGAGTGCTGCTCGTTCTCGTTGGAGGTATGGGTTCACTAACACGACTCTTGTATATCTTCGGCTACGGAAAGACACATATTGAAGCAGCAGCAACGCAAAAAGCAATTAATTTTTGGCAGACAACAGTTACTGCAATAGCGTTCATCGCGCTTGGTTTAGTGCATTGGTATTTGTTATTTGTACTTGCAATCACATCTTTGGTGGGTAATTATATCGGGACACACATAGCACTCGCTAGAGGAGAGTCATATCTGAAAGTTCTTGTTGTGCTCATAACGACAATCTCTGCCATAAAACTACTCTTCTTCCCTTAACTATAAAAACTTAGAGAAATAACTGCAGATATGGAAAAAGTCTTTTTCAAAAATTCTCAAAACCAGAGTATTTGTGGAGTACTACATCAACCAATCCTTCTTCTGGTTGGATTGTTCTTTTTATTCACGGTTTTTATTCGACAAAAGAAACTTCTTCGCGAATACTTGCAGATATCTTAGAAAAGAACAATATTAACTCATTTCGTATTGATCTCGATAACAGAGGAGAAAGCGAACCGAAATTTGAAGAAGGAAGCATCTCACAATACGTTTCAACAGCACTCGCAGCTACAGAATTCCTGAAAGAACAAGGATTTGAAGAAATACATTTTTGCGGATCAAGTTATGGTGGTGTCGTAGGACTCATGGCAGCACAACAATTCCCTTACAAATCATTAGTCCTTCGTTGTCCAGGAGCAGGAATGTGGAAACGACTAGACGAGTTTGAAAATAAAGTATCTTGGTCCTATACCTCAGGTAAAACTGGAGAAACATACACTATGGGAATACAATTCTATGAGGAAATCAAAGACGTTTCACTGAATGAACTTGCAAAGAAGATAAAGATGCCTACACTCATCATTCACGGCACAAAAGACACTACTTGTCCTATCTCGTGGAGTGAAGAGATGGCAGCAGTAAATCCAAAAATTGAACTTGTGCCAATACCAGGAGCAGAACATGGTCTGAACATTGACGGAGACTATTCTTTAAGTCAAAAAGCATTATTTGAGTGGTTTGAACAATTTAAAAAGTAGTTTTTCAAAATACATTTATACAACTCGTACGAGACAATGCCAAGCGTTAGCTTAATGGTCAAGAAGCAGTCTGGCACGCAGCAAAACACAATAAGTTTATAAGATTACTTCGAAAAAAAAACTCGAAGAAGAAGTGGCAGATATTTTTGAAATATCGTATGGTTTATGTAATTATCACGGCTTTAGCTGGCATGAAGTGATTATATTCTCTTTATAGCAGCATTTTCTAAATATAAAATAATATGAGCTTGTGTGTTATTTGTTAAATACTCCTCTTTTTGATATTGTAAATATACTTCGCCACCTCTAACAATTAGCATACAATCGTCTTCTGGTTTCATACGATATTCTTCTTGTTCTTGATTGTTATTGATAGATACGAAAATATCATCAATAACTTCATACCTTGTTTCTTTAGTCATGATATAAATCAAGGTTTTTTCTTATAAATATCTTCTGTAAAACAGTTTTTTATGAATTCTTAAAAAAGTTCGAATAATTTAAAAAGTAGTTTTGTTAAATAGACGTATGACGCTCTACCTTATCGGACTGGGTCTTGGTGATGAAAAAGATATTACGCTACGCGGTCTTGAAATTGTGAAAAACTGCGATAGCGTTTTTCTTGAGCATTACACCTCGATTCTTGGTGTTGATGTGAAAAAACTTGAGGAATTATATCAAAAAGACGTAATTCTCGCTGATAGGGATCTTATTGAGAAGGATGTTGAGAAAACAATCATTCTTCCAGCAAAAGAACAAAATGTTGCGTTACTCGTCGTTGGAGACCCTTTTGGCGCGACGACACACGCAGACATAGTATTAAGAGCGAAAGAGCTTGAAGTCCCTGTAAAGACAATACACAACGCTAGTATCATGAACGCTATAGGAGTTGTTGGTCTTGAGCTGTACAAGTACGGGAAAACAACGAGCATTCCTTTTTGGGACGACGGTTACGAACCACAAACACCATATGATGTTATCAAAATGAACAAAAAGAACAGTTTGCACACACTCTGCCTCCTCGACATAAAGGTAAAGGAGCCGACAAAAGATGAATTACGCCGAGGAAAAACCTTAGAGGAACCAAAACCTCGTTTTATGACGGTTAAGCAAGGGCTTGAGATTCTTGAAAAAATCGAAGAACAAAAAAAAGAAGGAATAATCAGTCAAGAAATGCTCGTTATTGGCATTGCACGGTTAGGGCAAGACAATCAAAAAATCGTATCTGGAACAATACAAGAAATTAAGAATAAAGATTTCGGAGCTCCTCTGCACAGCCTGATTATTCCTGGTTCTTTACACGAGATCGAAGAAGAGATGCTTGATCTAGTAAAGAACTAGTATTATTTTCAAGACTGTTCTAGCATAAAGAAAAATAAGTTATTTCTTTGCAGACCCTTTTCCGATATTCTCAAAAGCTCTGAGGACTTCAAGAGGCATCGCAAACACAACTGTATTACTCTGATCACTACTCATATCATTGAGTGTTTGCAAAGTTCTCAAGTGCAGGGCACCTGGAGCTTTCGAGAGGGTCTTAGCGGCCTCTAAAAGATTCTTTGACGCAGTAACTTCACCTTCCGCTTTTATGATTGTAGCTCGTTTTTCTCGTTCTGCTTCGGCTTGTCGCGACATCATACGCTTCATATCTTGCGGTAAAAGAACGTCTTTAAGTTCAACTGTCTCGACAGAGATTCCCCAAGGGTCAGAGGCCTTATCAATAATTTTCTTGATTTTATCACTAATTTCATCTCTTTGGCTTAATAATTCATCAAGACTCACTTCACCAACGATGTTACGCATTGTTGTTTGCGCAAGTTGTGTCATCGCCCAAGTGTAGCGTTCTACTTTGAGAACTGCCATCTCAGAATTTTTTACTTGATAATAAATGACTGCGTTCACGTTCACAGAAACATTGTCTTGTGTAATACAGTCTTGATCTGGTACATCAACGACGCGAACACGATTATCTACTCGCACCCATGTTTGAATTATCGGCCAAACAATACGAAGTCCAGGTTGCATTAACTTTGTATATCTTCCTAAAGTAAACTTTACTCCTCGTTCGTATTCTTTGACGACACGAAGCCCGAGAGCAACGTAAATAATTGCTATTATTATAATTGTATTTACTACCATGAAACCACCCTAAACATCATTATTTTGCGGAGTATATAAGTTTTTTGCACAGAAACATATTTAAACGGATTTTGTTACAAAAAGTATATGTATGGGAAAAAGGGGATGTCACCATTAATAGCTACGATTTTACTTATGGCTTTTGCCGTTGCGCTTGGAGCTGTTATTATGAATTGGTCTTCTTCGCTTCCTGAAGAAGGTGTTGATTGTAGTACTGTACGCTTACAGACACAATCATTTTGTATTGATGATGGAATTTTAAAAATCGAGTTACGAAACAGAGGAGAAAATACTCTGGGTGCTATTTCTTTGAGCATTTCTGATCCTCCTATTGAAATCCCTACACTTCAAATAAAAAATAGTAGATTGGCCAAGGGTGCGACACTAAAAACAGAGATTCCTTTTAGTTTTTCTCAGAACGCTCAAGTAGGAATCATTCCTTTTATTGAAGTGAATGGAGAAGCAATTGCTTGTTCTGCACCGATAGTCCCTCCTAGTGAAGTGAGACCTTGTTAGTTAAACTTAATCTACGAAAAACTGTCGAACAAAACGCTAATGACTATTTTGAGAAGGCAAAAAAAGCTCGTAAAAAAGTTGTTGGGCTCGATAGAGCAATGAAGAATTTTAAAGAGAAACCTGAAGTGAAAGATACCATTATTCAGAAAAAAAGAAAAATGGAGTGGTTTGAGAAATTCAGATGGTTTTTTTCAAGCAATGGTTTTCTTGTTATTGCAGGTCGGGATGCTACAACTAATGAAGTCATCATAAAAAAATACACTGATAAAGAAGACTGGGTCTTTCATACCGACATGGCCGGAAGCCCATTTACTGTTATTAAAACCGAAGGCAAGGACGTTCCTGAACAAACAATGAATGAAGCAGCACAGTTTACTGCAAGTATGAGTCGTGCTTGGAAGAAAGGTCTTGGAAATCTTGAGGTTTTTTATGTTCGGCCAGAACAAGTCAGTAAAGAAGCGAAGGCTGGAGAAAGTCTTGGTCACGGCGCTTTTATGATTCGAGGAAAAACAGAATACAAAAATCCTGAAATAGCACTTTGCGCTTGCATTCACGATGAAAAATTTATGGTTGCTCCACCAAGCGCCTGCACTAATGGAGTTACTCTCAAACAAGCAGAAGCGAAAGTGAGTGATACTGCAAAAAAAATCAAGGCAAAATTACAAACTTCTGAAGATCTTGATACAATTATTCGCTGCCTCCCAGCAAGCGATGTCGCAATAGATAATTAATTTCTTAATCCAATTCCTTTCTTGAAGAGATACAAGCATATACTGAAGAGTACTACGGCAAAGAGCAGAAGCATCATGAGACCAAACCAGATGTTAATGTCTGAAATGCCTAAGAACCCGTACCGAAAGCCATCAACAATATAGATTATTGGATTAATTTTTGAAACTCCTTGCCAGAATTCTGGAAGAAGTGATATTGAGTAAAAAACCCCTCCTAAATACGTAAGTGGTGTTAATATAAAAGTCGGGATTATTGATATGTCATCAAATTTCTTTGCAAATAAGCCGTTGAGAAGTCCTGCTAGTGAGAACACAAAAGAGCTCATAAGAACAAAAATGAGAATTACCCAAATATTGTGTATTGCGAGTCTAGTGAAGAATAAAGAGACAATTGTTACTATTGAACCGACAAGTAATCCTCTGAACATTCCTCCCCATACATAACCAAGAATAATAACTGCGTTTGGTGTTGGAGAAACAAGCAATTCTTCGATATTTCTTTGCCATTTATTTCCAAAAAATGAACCTGAAGTATTCATATAAGAGTTCATAATAATTGACATCATGATAATACCAGGAACAATAAACTGCATATAGGTGAATCCTTGAATATCAGAAATTTGTGAACCAATGAGTGCTCCGAAGATAACAAAATATAAGGTCATCGTAATAACTGGTGGAAGAAGAGTCTGCACCCAAATCCGCAATATGCGTATTGTTTCTTTATACATTATCGTATATAATGCGATGCTTGCTTGATTCATTTTTCCACCAATTCCACAAATAGTTCTTCAAGACGATTTGTTTTGTTTCTCATACTCAAGACCCGTATTCCTTTTGAATCGAGATACGTAAAAACTTCGTTAATACTTCTTTTTTTATCAATTGTAACTTCAAGTGTAGTTTCATCTCGTAGTTTTATCGTTTCTGTTTCAATATTCTTTTTTGTTGGTTCTTTAAGGTCAAGAACAAAGGTTTCTGATTGAAGTTTATTTAAGAGTAATTTCATAGAGGTGTTCTCAATAACTTCCCCGTTGTTAATTATAGCAATATTTTTACAAAGAGATTCGGCTTCTTCAAGATAATGCGTTGTCAAAATAATAGTTACTCCTTGTTTATTTATTGCTTCAATGAATTTCCACATACTTCTTCGAATTTCGATATCTACTCCTGCTGTTGGTTCATCAAGAACAAGAATTTTCGGTTCGTGAACGAGAGCTCGTGCAATCATCAATCTTCGTTTCATCCCACCTGAAAGAGTCATTGCAGGAACGTTTCTTTTCTCCCATAACTCGAGTTGCTTAAGTACTACTTCTGCTCTTTGTGTGGCTTTTTTTCGAGGAATCCCATAATATCCTGCTTGTTGAACAATAATATCGATTACTTTCTCAAAAATATTAAAATTAAATTCTTGAGGAACAACACCAATGAATGTCTTTGCTTTAGAGAAATTTTTGTCAATATCATAGCCAAAAATCTTTACTGTGCCGCTTGTTTTAGTGATAAGATCAGTCACTATACCTATTGCTGTTGATTTTCCTGCACCATTAGGACCTAAAAGGGCGAAAAAATCTCCTTTTGTTATCGTAAGAGAAAAGTCTTTGAGAGCTACGGTACCGTCTTTGTAGGTTTTATTAAGATGAGAAATTTCTAAGGCCTGCATAATATGATAGATAAAAGAACCATTTAAAAAAGTAATGATTGAGGTGCTCTGTCCCAAATAGAAAACATTTCCACACTAGGGCACGCCGCTGGATTTCTTA
>CAZDJS010000037.1:0-9614 GCA_964505795.1 uncultured Methanosarcinales archaeon | reverse complement strand
TCTAAACAATATCTTCTTCAGCAACAACGAGAAAGTCACCCATAGCAAGAACTGCCGAAAAAGGAATCATTGGTTGACCCTCTTTGTTTTTTTCAAGCTCGAGCTTTTCAGTATATGGAGTTGGATTTCGTAATACAATATGGATTAATTCACCGCTTGAAGTCTCGAAAATAATATCGCCAACTTCACCGAATCGTTTTCCTGTTTTACTCACAACTGTTTTTGCGAGGATTTGTTTGGAGAATTTTTTATCATCATCTGCCATGAAACCACCTATAAAAAACATAAGGCGCAAGAGGTATTTAAAGCTTTTGTTAGATAACTCCTCTTGTGCAAACAATATGGTGCTTATCTGCGCCTTCTTTGTTGTTTCTCTAAGGCAAGACTCACGTTCTTCACCTTCTCCTCGATACGAGGCAAAGTATACTCTATATAGAATTGCTCAGGCTTCATGAGTTTTGCACGCCGCCAGATTTCTGGAAGCTCATCTAAACTATCAGTCACATCAAGAACAAACTCTTGTTTCTCAACTTCAAAACGACCATGAAACTTTTTTTGATGACGTTCGCGAGCAAAAACAAAAACATCAGCCCAAAAAACATCTTTTTCTTCAAGAGGATTCGGAGCTTCCTCATCTATTCCTCGGTATCGTGTTTCATATCCTTCTTGAGAAAGAATGTTTGCAGCCATACGGCTTCTGTTCTGACCAAAAGCACAAATACATAAAATATTCATCGAAACGCTAATTGAATATCTTCAGCTTTGATTGTTTTTCGTCCAGCGTGTTTTGAGTAACTCGCAGCAGCAGTCGCGACTTTCATCGCATACTCTTCAAGCATATTGCGAAGTTCTGCCTTTGCATCTTCACCGACACGATCAGCTCCTGCTCTTTTGAGGATTTTTTCCATTGCAGCAAGGGGTAATGCTTTTTTTACAGCCATAATTTCACCTATTTCGTTTAGTTCTTTACTAGTATAGTAAAAACGAAATAATTCACGCTTGTTTAAGTAATTATTGAATAATTATTCCTTTTTTTGCACTAGACAGCCTCAGCACAACTATATAAAGAAATTTTCTTATATGCTCGTTATGTCAACAAAATCTCGAGGAATCAACGCCGAGCGCGACCTTATTCATAAATTCTGGGCTCAAGGCTGGGCTGCGATGCGTGCAGCTGGTTCGGGAAGCAGTCAATTTCCGAGTCCCGACCTTCTTGCGAGCAATAATGTTCGTAAGATTGCTATTGAAAGTAAACTTACGACAAAGATGCGACAATATTTTTCTAAAGACGAAGTTCGTTTACTCAAATATTTTTGTGAAAAATTCGGTGCAGAGCCTTGGTTGGCAGTAAAATTTTTCCACGAACCATGGTACTTTTTCCCTATAGAAAATGCCGAAGAAACAAAATCAAGCTATGTTATTAGTCTTGATCGTGCAAAATCCTTAGGAATGACCTTTGAAGAATTAATAGAATAAAAAAATAATTTATTTTTTCTTTGTCATTTTCTCGAGCTTTTTTTCTTCTCTGAGAATTTTTGCTTCTTCAAGAACAATTTTTTCTGTCATCATCTCAATATGTTTATCCATACGAGCAACGCGTCGCTCCATAAGAACGAGTACACGAAGCGCGTATACGATAGCTGCTAATGTTCCAATAATGATTGCTAAAATGACTGTTGTGACCGGGTCTGAAAATGCCATATATCCACCTCAATATATTTAGAGTTTGTTTTATTTAAATAGATTGTGTCGAAAGGAGCATGTTAAGCACTACTCCCAAAGAGTTATAAATGTTGTTTCTGCTACTAATATGATGCAGTTGTTACAAAACCAATCAAATATAGGATTTAAAGCGCACACTAAAAACGGTCAACTTGTTCAACTTAGTTTATATGGACGAGAATTGGTTCATGGAGGAGAAATAAATCCTACACAAGAGAATTCCGCTCGAATAGAAAACGGAGCGTGGAAGCAAGCTGATATTGTTGCTTTTCCTTATTTTGGTGCACCTGAAAACCTTCCAGATGACTGGCGTTTTTCAAAAAAACATGGCTTGTGGCGATTTGGAGAACACTCTCTCTTGTACAAAGGCAACCATTCTACATCTTATCTTCAAAAATATAACGGTGAACGACTCTTTACAGGCCAAGATTCGCCTATTGCTCAAGCTCCCTTTCACTACACTTTATGTAAAAGATTTTTGTTAAGAGATGATCATTTGCTCATAGATGTTAGTGTTACCAATGATGGCTCACACTCATTTCCCTATGATATTGGTTTTCATCCTTCTTTCATACGAGACTCGTTAAGTGATACAAAAGTAAACGGAGAATCATTAGACGCCATTCTTGATGACAACGGTCTTGCTTTCGTGGAGAATGACAGGATTAGTTTGCATAATGAACATTCAGGAACAAAGATTGATTTTGAGAGTTCAGGATTTGGCGAGTATGTTATTTGGACGCCACATAGAGACTCAGGGATGGTTTGTATTGAGCCAATTACAGGTTTGGTTTCTCGTGATGGTGAATTAGCCAGAAATCTTGATCCAAAAGAAACAAAATATCATTCTTTGAAAATAATTCCAAAGATTAAATCCCAAAAGAATCGGAGAACTCTTTGAAGTTACGATACTTTTCTAAGAAGTGATAGCCTGATTCTTCAAGCACATAATTTTTTTTCCCGCCCTTTATTTCTTCTTCGCCAACAAGGCCTGCGTCTATAAGTTCATCCAAGTATCGTTGCAAAGCATCGTGAGAGAGGTTTGCTTTATAGAGAAGATGTGTTGGTTTGATAGCTCCGCCTTTTTGTTGAATAGCAAAAAGCATATCATGAATAACTTCGTTTCTGCTTCTTCGTTGTTTCATAAATTCCCTACTTTTTTATTTTGACTCTTCTAGATATTATGATGATATAGCCCATGAGCGTGACTGCTGTTGCGCTTACCACAAACCATTCGTTAAAGAGTGCAAACGCCATGAGGAGTTGTCCTAAGGTTAAAAATACAAAACCCATGTTTACACAAAAAGCACCCCATTGACATGTTGATTTATACCTTTGCGCCATTTGCCAGACGATAAAAAACATGAGCGCAGCAATGACAAGATGAAAGAGTGCGTCTTGCATGGCATAAACCGGTCTGCTAAAAATAACCATGAAGGCAAATGCAAAAAGAACAAGAATTGCTCTGATTTTTATATCATGAATTCGTAAATACCCGAAAAGTAGTATGAGAACTCCAAGGAGAAATGAATAAGCAGATGCATAGAGCATACTTACTGCGAGGGAGTCTCCAAAGATGTGTGCTGCTGCGGAGACGAAACCAAAAAGGTAACTCAAAGCTATTATTGCCCAACCAAGACTCAAATACTTTTGTTCTTCTTTTTCAAAAAACTTGAAAACATGGTAAGCAGTCCAAGAAATACTGAGTGTTATGAAAAAAAATATTATTTGGAATGCAAGATTAAATCCTTGAAACCAACCCGGGTACATTTCTGGTGTCATATAGTTTGCCTTAGTATAGTTCTTTTAAGTATTATGTATTTCTTGTCTGTATTAGAGTTGGTGAAGCTTTATTAAAATCTTTCTCTTACTATATTTTGAGGTGGTTGAAATGTGGCAAAAGTGTCAAATGAGAAACGCAAGAGTTGATGAACAACAATTCATGCTTGATTTAGCTTTTGGCGGAAGCTTGTATGAAGAAGCACGAAGAGATATTATCTCGTATCATAAACGCTAATAACTCTATTTAAAGTCCATTGAGTGCCAAAATGTGCCAAAACTTTTTTTATAATTCTATTTTCATAAAATCATAGCCAATTACTGTATCAGTATGGATTGTTTTTGCTTCATTTAAGTGCGCATCAAGGTTTGTGTAGCGTTGCGAAAAGTGAATCAAAACAAGTTTTTTAACGCTTGCTCGTTGTGCTATACTTGCTGATTGTTCTGAGGTCAAGTGTTTGAACTTCTGTGCTTTGTCTTCGTGTTCTTTACAATACGTTGCTTCAATAACAAGAAGGTCTGCGTCTTCAGCAAGCGTCACCGCTTCGTTGCATAATCCCGTATCGGGAACAAGACAAAATTTCTTTCCTTTACGAACCCACGTTACCATATCTGGAGTGATTGTTGTTCCGTTTTGTTCGACACTCTCTCCTCTACTGAGCTTTCCTACCTTATGGCCTCCTGTGAGTCCGAAAGCTTTTGCTTTTTCCATATTCATTTTACGAAAGTCTTTTTGAACAAAAGCGTAACCAATACATGGTGTTGAGTGGCGCATTGGTGCGCACCATAATTCGTATTTGTCGTTTTCGTAGAACTTATGATGTTTCATGTCAAGTTCTTCAATAATAACGTTGATTTTTCCCATTTCTTGTTGTGTACAGCGCAAGAGGTGATGCATGAATTGCTTTGTTCCTGGTGGTCCGTAGAGCTTGAGCTCGAACTTTTCTTTACTCGTTTCATCTGCCATGTTGTGACCTATTGTTTGCAATAAACCAACGAGCCCTGCAACATGATCGCCGTGCCAGTGGGTGATAAGTATTTTGCGAATTTTGTTTCTGTTAAGACCACAAATATTCATTTGTCGTTGCGTTCCTTCACCGCAGTCAATGAGAATTCCTTCTCCATCGTGCTCGAGGTACATTGATTGTACGTTGCGCTCTTTTGTAGGAACCATTGATGAGGTTCCGAGGAGTGTAAGTTCTGTCATAGGGTGTGGGTTTTTTGTTCTCTTATAAAGTTGTGGCGTTTGTTCATTCTTTTTTTTTTAAAAGTATTATTTTCTATATAGTAATAAACTTGTTTTTCTTTAGAATTTGCACAACATCTTTTTAAAACAAGTCTTGTTCTTCTGTCTTTATGGCGATAAAGAAAGCGGCAAAAGCTACGAAAAAGGCAGCAAAACCAGCAGCAAAAAAAACCACACCAGGTCTTACACTAGTGAAGATGGCAAAAGTTGCTGACGATAAGCCACGACAAACAGCAAATGCAATGTTCGCTGCAGAACAGGTTATCACTGAAGATTCAGACGCTGCTCGAGACCTTTATGCACAAAGTCGCTTCGGAGCTATACATGATGATGGTAAAGTACAGCTAAGTCTTATTGAAGCACTCTACCTTCTCGAAAAAGGACGCCTTGTTATTAAGGACCAAAGAGGTAGCCCCTATGATTTTCAACGCTTTATTAAACGAGCAAAACGTTTAGAACCAAACTTCTGGGTTCGCTACTCAGTCTTCAGAGACATGCGTAATCGTGGCTACATCGTAAAAACTGCGCTCAAATTCGGAGCAGATTTTCGCGTTTACGACCGAGGAATCAAGCCTGGCGAAGATCACGCTCGCTGGGTCTTATATCCAATTCATGAAGGAACAACCTTGACTTGGCATGAGTTCTCAGCAAAAGCGCGAGTCGCTCACAGCACAAAAAAACGACTTCTCATTAGTATTGTTGATGACGAAGGCGATGTTACCTATTATGAGATTCGTTGGTTGCGCCCATAATCATTAAAAAGAATCGTTCTCCAGCGAGTAGTATGTACGAAAAAATCGATCGTGATAAAGTTCTTGACGCAATCAAACGCTATGGTCCTTTGCAGCCTCTTGAGGTTCGTCGCAAGATTGGTATGGGCGAATCAACGATGATTGGTGCAGTGCTCAGTGAACTTGCGTATCATAAACGAGTCGCAATTACAAAACTCAAACGAGGTTCTAGTCCGTATTATTACGACCCAGACAATCTTGCAAGTCTTGAAAATGCTGCTCATGCACTTGGAGAAAAAGATAAACGAACCTATGATCTCTTACGAGAAAAAAGAATTATCGATCCACAAACTGTCGATCCATTAACCAGAGTGAGCTTGAATAATATTCCTGATTTCTCAAAATCTTTTGAATATAAAGACAATCAGTATTATCGGTATTTCTTGGTTTCTGAAGAGGAAGCAAAAGAGATGCTCAATTCTCCCCAAAAAAATAAAACTCAAGAAGATTCTAAACCTTCTGAACCAGTTGCTCAAGAAGTTCAAAAAACAACTGTTCAAAAAACAAAAGAATCAAAGGAATCTCAACCTCATGCATCATCTCAAGAAACTAAACCATCGAAATCCTCTACTCAAGAATCACAAAGTGAGCTTCGTAGCGAACCAGAAGATGAATTTTACGACATTATCAAAGCCTATTGTAAAGAAAAAAAGATTCTTATTCAATCTGCCGAGGTCGTTCGCAAAAACAGCGAACTCGATATTGTCTTGCGCGTACCGAGTAGCATTGGTCGTATCACGTACTTTGCAAAAGCCAAGAGTAAGAAAAAAAGTAATGACGGTGATGTTGCGTCAGCATTACTTGCTGCTCAGATGCGACGACTCCCTGCACTCTATCTAACAACCGGAGAAGTTACAAAAAAGGCAAAAGAAATGGTGAAAAAAGAACTTAAAGGCGTTATTATCAAGGAAATTTGAGCAAGTCCAAAACTTCTGCAGTGTTAATAACTTCAACCGAGTCTTGTTCTTTGAGCTTTTTATCGTTTGACCATAAAGGGATTTGTTGTTCTGCTGCAAGTGAAAGAAAATCAATGTCGTTTTTGTCGGGGACATTTACGAGTTTGTAACTTTTTGGATCGAGAAAGAAAACAATATTTTTAAGATGCTCTAATTTTTCTTGAAATGTTGTTATTTCAATATGGCTTTTTTTACATATTCTGTTAGAATATTTGTGCAGTTCTCGTAAAGCAAATGTTGGGCTTACGAGCACTACTCTTCTACTCTCAATGAGTTTGCAAGTCACAGAATTTTTTTTGAAGTACGAAAATAAAACATTAGTGTTTACTACAAGTCGTATCCTTGTTTTCGGAGCTCTTTCGCTCTTCCTTTCTTGGCTTCTCGTCCAAGTTTCACTGCCCATTCCATTTCTTTTTCTTCTTGAATCCATTGTTGTTGTAAGGCTTCAATATCGAGTTTTCGCTCGATAGCCTTACGACATACGGCAGACCAGTTGACTTCATCAAGCTGTCGCATCTTTTTATGCAATTTTTCCGGAACCGAAACGGTGACTGTTGGCATGAAAGCAAGAAAAGCACAGAAATATATAAATTCTGTGTTTTCTGTGGTTATGTAGAACATTCTCGTCTGTGCCACGGGAAGCAAAGCTTCCGGGGTTCCAGAAACTTCGTTTCTGAAAACCGTGATTGCCGAAGATTTGCTTTGCAAATCACGGCATGGCCAGACGGAGCTTACCGCGTTCCCCTACTGCGGCACGGCGCTTACCTTCTCGACTTCGGCTTCGCTCGTCGAGCGCCTCGATGGGCGGCAGTAGGGGTGTTGCGGTAAGCAGAGTAGGGAATGTTCTACACATCCGTTTCTGTGTCGTATATTTTTTAAAAACAAAATATTTCTTGAAGTTCATGGGTGTTTCAATAACAAATATTCTCAAGAAGCGCGAGTGTCGTTTTGAAGAGTTGCAAAACAAGATTCTTGTTGTTGATGGATTCAACATTCTCTATCAGTTCTTAACAACAATACGAGCTCGTGACGGAACACCATTAACAGACAGTAAAGGACAAGTGACGAGCCACCTTATCGGGCTTTTTGGTCGGACGACCACGCTCATGAGTAAGGGCATGAAGCTTGCTTTTGTTTTTGATGGTGAAGCACCAGAGCTGAAGAAAAAAGAGCGTGAACGCCGACGAGCACTCAAGGACGATGCGCAACAAAAGTTTGACGCAGCTAAAGCGAGTGAGGATGTTGATGAGATGAGAAAGTACGCAGGCCGAACGACAAGACTCACTCCCGAAATGCTTGAAGAAGCAAAAAAACTCCTCGTCGCACTTGGCATTCCTATTATTCAAGCGCCTTCTGAAGGAGAGGCGCAAGCTGCCTACATGGTCAAGAAGGGTGATGCCTATGCTGTTGTGAGTCAAGACGCTGACGCTTTCTTGTTTGGAGCGCCAGTTGTTATTCGTAATCTTGGTGTTTCTCGAAAAAAGAAAAAAACAGGAACGCTTGCGTACGAGACGAGTCTTCCTGAAAAGATTCGCCTTGATGAAACTCTTGACGAGCTTAATATCACACTCGATCAACTCATCATGCTCGCAGTCCTTACCGGAACGGACTTTGCTCCGGGTGGGGTCAAAGGATTGGGTCCGAAGAAGGCTTTGAAGATTGTGCGAGAGAACAAGCCTGAGGATGTTGCAAAAGTAGCCGAGTGGGACGAGCACCAAGAACTTGCTTGGCAAGACGTGCTTGATGTCTTTCACACAATGAAATATTCTGATGATTACATGCTTGAGTGGAAGAAACCTAATCGAGAAGCAGTAATTGATTTACTCGTAAAAAACCACGACTTTACTGCCGAACGTGTTGATTCGAGTCTTGAGAAGCTTGATGATGGTGGCCAGAAAGGGCTTGGCGAATTTTTTTAGTTGAGTAGTTTGAATTTTTAGTTATTATAATATCAATTCAGATACATTTAACAAACTGAACAAATTATTTCAAATTCGACATAATCGTCTGATTTAGAATTTTGGTCAAGTTCTATTTTTGTATAATAAAACCCTGCACCTCCTAAACTATGATAAAATGTTCCATCGATAGTGAATATTTGTGTTCCTGTTCTTCCTTCGTTAGTACAATCTGTTGGTACGGAGCCCTTTGCTGTGCATACGCCATATGGGTCAGTAGATGTTGTTGTTATTGTTGCTGTTTCGCCAACGTCTATTACTGTTTTATCTATTGATATTGAGAATGTTTCTGCGCAAGTGGGAAGATTGTTTCGAAAAGACGACCATTCTGCTGATGATTTGGTCGGAACAAATAGACTTGCAGGACAACCATCATTATATACATTTTTGGTCACTGTATGTTCTGTAATTTTTGTAGTGAACCTATCAGCTATAACGTAACCATTCGCTGCAAGTACTATGCCTGCAAGTACTAGAACTATAACTACTGCTCCAATCCATTTTGTTTGTTTACTGATCGTTGCCATTTTCTAATGCCTCTATTCTCTTTCTCAGCTCATTGAGTGTTTGTTCTTGTTCTTCAAGTCGTTGTTCTTGTTCTTTTATTGCTTCTATCGCTGGTGCTATGAGTGCTGAGTAATCGACTGATTTGTATCCTTCGTTGTCTGTGCTTACTATTTGTGGGAGTACTTTTTCCACTTCTTGTGCTATGAATCCTAAGGATTCTTCCCTTGTTTTATTCCAGGTAAATGTGACTCCTGAGAGTTGTTTAAGCGTTGCTATTGCTTCTTCTCCTGTGATGTTTGTGATGTTGTTCTTAAGTCTTCTATCTGAACTATGCAAGTATGATGCTGCAAGCACATCGCCATTTACTTCGAGCTCTTGGCTTGGTGAGGCTGTTCCTATTCCGACATCTCCTGCATTATCTAAATAAAGCACATTGCTCACAGAGTCACTATCAAATCGTAAGTCTGTCGTACTAGCGCTAAATGTCATTTCGAAATGTTGAGAGCTCTCAACATCATCATCGAAGAATTTGATGCTAGAGTCTACTTCTCCGTCGACCCCAATTTTTATCGCATCTCCATCTGCAGCACCAAGATGGAGTTTTGCGGTCGGGCTTGTTGTTCCTATTCCTACGTTTCCTGAAGAGTCTATTCTC
>CAZDJS010000036.1:7035-10194 GCA_964505795.1 uncultured Methanosarcinales archaeon | reverse complement strand
TTATTGATTGTCAGACAATCGACGGCGAAGTCAATGAAGGTTGCCGTCCCTTCTGCGGAGCCTTTTGTGAACGAGGAGAAGCGGCTTGTGGCAATAGTTGCTACAACCTCCAAGAGAGTCACGATAACTGTGGTGCTTGCGGAAATAGTTGTTCAAGTTCAGAAATCTGCCAGTCAGGACAGTGTATTGATCAAGGAGCAGAATGCTTCGTTGCTTGCAGCAGTGACAATGACTGCGAAGGAAGTTGCCAGCTAGCAGGAACTTGCGAGGCCTTTTGCGAAAACACCGGCGTCTTAGAGTTAGAAGAAGAAGAACAAACTGCACTCCTCTCAGATGTTATCAGACAAAAAACCTTTGCTATTAACAAGACCATTAAAGAAAAAACACTAACAATAACTGCAACGAACCTCGTCGGCTCAACACTAAACAACTTCACCATGCTCATCAGCTTCCCAAAAGAAACACCAATGGAGAAAAGCAACTACCCCTACGAGCGACTCAACGAACAAACAATCAAAGTAATAACAAACCTTGAAGGAAGACAAAGCTTCGAATACGACCTCGAAAACACAGGAGACCCATCGAGAATAATCATCGAAGCAACACACGACTCGGTCGACCCGACAACCACAAAGAAACTCAGTAACGACGAACTCACAATAAGAAGTAGTTTCGAAGAAGTTGACGGAGCAACAAAAATTAACTTGAAGCTCACACCAGGAGCAAACCTCAAAGACCTGCGACTACCTTTAGAAATTCCGAAGTGTCTTGCAGAACACATTAACGAAATCCAATTTGACCAAGGAAACTACGAAATCATCAACGTCGACCCCTTAATGGTCTGGACTTTTGACGCTCTCAACGCAGAACAAGACATCAGCTTTACTGTGCCAAAAATCGTCGACCAAAACTGCAAAGACCAAATGAGAGCCTTTGGCGTGGCAAAGAGCGAACCAGTCAACCCATGGCTCCCAATAGCAATCATACCAGTCATAGGACTCACGCTCGTCTTCTTCCAACGATTCCACAAAGACACAAAACACCTGAGCAAGAAAGAATTCTATAAATTAGCAAAAGAACAAGGACAAAGCGAAGGCGACATAGAACGAGCATGGTCGGACTACAAAAGAAGGTTCTGAACCTTCTTTGTCTTTGACTGCGTCAACATACCGTAGAAGATTCTAGATCTTCCGCTCACTTCGTGAGCAAAAGATGTTTTTTACGCATGATTTGCACATACTTGTTTAAGATTTGTTAGTGTCAAAGGTTTGTTTCCTAAACTTAATTGTTCTGCATTTTGAGAAAAACTTTGTATGTAGGATAAGCACAATTTTTTCATTCGATCATCTTGATATTCTACCAAATATTCTTGTTGAAGATCTGATTTTCTACGATTATATTCAATAATTTCTTGTGATATTGGCATATCTATTATTTTTTGTTTATGTTGAATAAATTGATTCTCATCTCCATAAAGTAATTTTCCTGAAAACATTGCATCGGTAAGTGCAATATCTAAATTATCTCTTCTATTTTGAAAATCTTCTCTGTTTAATTCTGCAATATCAAGCCATCCATTAAAATATTTATTTGAAGGATTACTTGAAACAATACATAAATCAATATCACTTTCAGGTTTTTGAGAACCGTAAAGAATAACAAAATCAACATTACCAAATGTAGAACCATATAATCTTTTAACAACATCTAAAACTTTATTATCATCGTAATGTTTGGGGAAACCCATTTGAGAAATTAAGCCAAATCTTGAAAGTTGCTTCTCAGCGTCTTCAAAAAATTCTGATAATTGAATATAATCATCTCTTAGACTATCTTTTTTAGTATTCCAAACTTTAGTGTTTCCAGTTTCTTTACAAAGTATTGCTTCAAGCCAAACAGCAAAACCCTCATAATTATGAACATTGTGTTTTGCAAGACCAAATGTTTGTTCTCTTGGGTTAATTTCATCAAACATAAAACTTTTTTCATCATCATTATTCTGAATTATTTCAGTTAATCGTTTACCTATTTGTGAATGTTCAACAAACAAACCATGACCGTACAATTCATGAAAAATATTAGAAGTTAAAAAAGGACTGTCAACTTTTACATAAGCAGAAAAAGAAGCAGGAACATAAATACCAGAACTAGTAGCATCAAAATCATTTACTTGGCAAAACTCTTGCCAATTCTTAGGAGAATATGGTTTGAGTTTTGATTGCTCAATATTAAAACCAAATTCAGAAACAACAAAAGAAGAAGCATCAGTTAATAATGAATCAAGAGAGGTCATTTTTAAAAAAGAAACTAAAAATGTTATTTAAGTTTACTTAATATTTCTTCAGCTTTTTTTAAGGAATTTTCTTTATCAAATACTCCATCATTATATTGATATATCTCTTGCATAAAAGAAACTGCTTCCATCACTATATCCGGAACGACCTTTTCTTTTTTATATTCATTAATAGTACACAGACTTGCATATTTTTTTTCAATTTCAATCGCACTCCTCAATACTCTTTCGTCGTTTGGATTCTCAATAAAAGCTAAGATTGTCTTAACAATTTCTTTTTTTGCAGTAAGTAGATCATCCATTTTCTTTTAGAATTTTTTTGATGTCAATAGGCAATTCTAAATCTGCCATCGCCGCATCATAGCTATTTAAATTAAAATATTCGTTTTTCTTTGTTTTAAGATGAGCTGTTCCTCCTGGTCCTTCATGTATGTGTAATTGAACTCCGGATACTGGAAAATCCCTTATAGTCAAATTTGGTTTTGGTGGATCGAAACTATATAGTTGTGTTGTTCCGCCTGTGTATGTATCTATTGTTTGATACATTCTATTTTGTGCAATTGTTGGTGCATCATCTAGCATTTGTTCTAACGCTTGGCTTGACATTTTTGTTTTCCTTCTCGTTTAAACTTTTATTTTTCTACTAATTTTATTTATCAGCATCGAAATATATAAAGTTTGTCTTGATTTTTCCGGAAACTTTCCGAAAAAGTTTCTCAATGTTACTCGGAGTTGTTCAGTTGCCATTTTATATACTTGAAAAATCAGACGATTTATTAACAAGAAAAACACCTTATAGTCATGGCAATAATTTTTGTTTGTAGCACGCACGGATTTATTGACGACTTCAAAGAGAAGAAGAGACT
>CAZDJS010000036.1:0-7025 GCA_964505795.1 uncultured Methanosarcinales archaeon | reverse complement strand
AAAAGTTCCAACCGAAAGTTGTTCTCAGTGAAGAATTAGAAAATCGCACTCTTAAAAGCAAAGAAGAGTATAAACACTTTCTAGAAAAGCAAGAAGTCTCAAATATGACGACGTTCTCAGAAGTAGAAGAATTAGTGAATTACTGTTACAAAAAAGAAATTTCTCTCATTGGTATTGATTTTCAAAACTTTGGTTTCGATGAAAACCTACAGAAAAAAATCTTATACCAAGATGATCTTTCAGAAAGTGAAGAAAAGCAGTTAGAAAACATCCAAATGAAAAGAGAAAAGTATCACCTGAAAAAAATTAAGGAATACAATAATCCTCTCGTCATACTAGGCTCTTGGCATTTGCGAGAAGATTCATTATTACGAAAAGAACTGAGTGATTACGTAATTTACGGTCCTCTTGATAAGAAAGGAAATCTCATCTTTCAACCAACAGAAAACATACGTTTTGGAGAGTTAACTAACGACTAATTAATTAAAATTAAGGACTGTTATATATGTTAGAAAATAGCGTTTTAGAGTTCTTTGTTAATGTTGCTCAGGTTCGCACATATTTTAAGGTTTTTCAAAGTTAACCACATTCAATGATTTTAAATAATCATAAATTATTTAATTAGCATGAGAGCTAAAAAGGTTTTTGATTCTAGTCTTATAGGATATGTTTATTTTCATCTGAACTACAATTCAGCTTCAAATAAAAAAAGATGTGTCGAAAAATTGGTTTCTAATTTACATGAGACAACAATTGGTTTTGCCGGTTTTAAAAATAAAAAGTATCTTAAGCAGCATCTTGAGTTTCAGCTTTTTGATGAAAAAAATACTGTTTTGCCGAAATACGATTTTGATAAGAAGAAAATATTCAAGATTATTGAAACCTCTCTAATTGCCTGTCATAAAGAACTACCTGCAAGACCAACAAGAATTTTTCTCTTTCCAAATTTTCATCCATTTGTTAAAAATAAAATGGATGGAGTGAGTGGATTTTCACCTTGGAAAAACACTATTTTACTTAACATAAATCCAACTGCTAAAAATTGGGAATTTGCTCTGAGAAATGCAGTTGCTCATGAGTATAATCATTGCGTAATTTATAATTTTCACAAGTGGGAAACTCTATTAGACAGTATTATTTTTGAGGGTTTTGCAGAACATTTTAGAGAGCAAATAATCGGTGGAGAACGAGCCCCATGGACAAAAGCAGTTTCTCGAAAAGAATGTAAAAAATATTTTTCTAGATTAGAATTCAATTCTAAAAATCATCAAATTTACAGAGAAGTTTTTTTTGGAAGTAAAAAATATCCTCTTTGGATTGGTTATTCTTTGGGCTATCAGATTGTAAAGTCTTTTCTTAGTAAAAATAAAAAACAATCTTGGGTTGACATTGTCAAAATTAAACCGAAAGAGATTCTGAAACAATCTGAATTTTAGTTATTATTTGTGCAATCTTGTTTTTGAACCAACAGAAAACATACGTTTTGGCAGGTTGTAAAATTATTTTCGAAACAACAGAAAATTTATATACTTCACATATATTCCACATATATGGTTAAAGCTATGATTGATATTTCAGAGGACGCGAATGCAGTTCTCAATATTGTAAAAGCAAAGTATCGCCTTCAAGACAAATCAGAAGCGATAGAAAAAGTTGCTGAAGAATACGAACAATACTTGCTCGAAATTCGTCCGAAGTTTATAGAAAATCTCCGAAAAATCACCCAAGAACCATATAAAGAATATTCTTCATCTCAAGAAGCATTTGAAATACTCCGTACAACTCTCAAAAAAGATGACGAAGATCATCAAAAAACTCGACGAAAGAAAAGCAAATCTGCTCTTCAAAAAAATGCAAGAAGTCGAGAAATCACCAGAGAGATATAAGAATCTTCGCGCACCATTACAACAATTCAAACGAGTTCATGTAAATTCTCACTATGTTTTATTATTCAGTGTGAAAGAAAATATTATTTATTTTCATGACTTTGATCATCACGATAAAATATACTAAACTCACTTCCTCTTGTGTCCGGGTATCGCTTCTTTGACTTCAACTGCGCCGAGCGTCCATAACACTGCACCGAGGCCGAAGAGAAGTGGAAAGAGTAACCATTCACTGCCGCTAACGCCGAATTCCGTGCTTCGATATACCATCGGTCGTACGCCGAACCAGACAGAATAGTAAATTCCCATTCCTATTGCTGTCGCGCCGATGAACTGATAGAGCAGTCCGAGCAGTTCGTGTTTACGAAGTCCTTTCTCCATATTATTTCTCAAACAGTTGGTATTTATAAATTTCTCGAACAAAAAAATTTATAAGTACTATTATATATCTATATATATGGAAACCACAGTTCTTCATAGCCCAACATTAGATTCTGTTTTAATGGTTGAACAAGCCATAAAAGAATCAGATAACGATCTAGGCAAATATCAGCTTTGGAAAAGTCTGCCAAAAAAGATGATGTATCAAACATTTCAAGTCATTATTGATTACTTAATAGATTCGGGAAAAGTAATTTTAGATGAGCAAAAAAAACTGGTTTGGATATATAATCCAGTTCTTGTCAAAAAAGTTATGAATTCGGGAGTGAAACTACGGTAAAAAACTTTGTAGCTTTCATTGATAAAAAAACAGAAGAAAAATTTGATTCATTAAATAAGAAAGGGCACGAAGAACAAAAATTATTCCGATTTATTGAACGAGCAATCAAAGATTTGAAAAAAGAACCAACGATAGGAATTAAAATTCCAAAAAGACTGTGGCCTAAAGAGTACAAACAAAAATATGGTATAACAAACCTTTGGAAGTACGATTTACCAAACGCTTGGAGACTCATTTACACAATTCAATCCGATGAAGTGACCATAATAAATATTATTCTAGAATGGTTTAACCATAAAGACTATGAAAGAAAATTCAAATATTAAAGAACTTCTCAGTCCCTGATTATCTCGTACAAGAAGAGTAAGAAGACAGGGATGTAAAAGAGTAGTGCAAACAATGCGAACAAGCCAAAAGCAAGACTTGCAAAGTAGGCTTCTGAAGTAAAGGTCAAGATCGTCAAAATAATGTATTGTTTTGCAGAGCTTAAAAAGTACAAGAAAGAATATGTTCCGAGAAAGAACATGCTTGTTCCAAGCGGAATCAAATACAAGAAAGGACGAATACTAAATTGTGCGAGTACATACACGAGAATCCCGATTCCTAAACCAACTAGCAAAACTTGTATTGCAGGACCAGTAAATACTTGCGTAAAAAAATCAACACCAATAAGTCCTCCTCCATCAATTTTACGAAACCAAATCATACGTGACAGTAACATAATAACAAGCGAGCCCGTAAAAAGTCCTAAGAACCAAGCAGGAAATCGAGGATAGTGACGAGCGTGATCTTCATTACGAAGACAATAAATTTTGTACCAAATATATCCAGGAATGAAAAGAAGTGAGGCCCACGCAAAAAGATTTGTAAGAGCAACAAGCACTTCAGGGACTGAACTCACGAGAGTAAAAACATTATCATGACCGTCGCCGAGCTGAGCAAGATATAATTGGTCACGCAAAGGCAATGTGAAAGGAAGTAAGTACACAAGAATCTCCGCCATGACGTGCAAGACAAGAATACCAGAAAGACCAAGAAGCACCGTTCTTTTTTGGTGGAATAATTCAACGTAAGAACTCACGTCACCAAAACCAGTCACAAATTCTTCCCATTTAGTAAAGTCAAAACTCACACGATGCAAGTGCGCAAGAACAAGCGACGCAATGATTGCGATCATAAGAATAGGCGCATCAATAGCAATAGCAAGCCATTCTGCAACGAGCGAAAAAACAAAAAGAAAAAAGAAAAGAAAGGCCAAAAACACCAACACAAAGCGAGCAAGCACTCGAGCAAGTCCATGAGCAGGTCCGTTATCGATAAGTCCTAAGAAACTTTTTTGTTCAATAGGAATGATGAGTGTTGCAAGAAAAGCAATAATGAGCAAACCAACAACACCAATCATCAGTCCTGTTTGTTCCCACTGAGAAAAGTACGGTATAAAGGTGTTATACACGCTCAAAATACTTCCGTTCAAACCAAGAGGAGTTAGGGCATACACGAGTTGTTCAGATCCATGAGCGACTGCAAAATACACTGTTTGTGTGGACATCGTAAGAGAACTTGCAAGAGAACTCAATTGAGCTCCAATATCAATAAAACCAAATATATTTGCTGAATTAAACACTTCTTCAGAGACATTAATCACTGTCGTGACAACTCCAGATTCCTGAATGGTTTGTGTGTATAACGAAGCGTTCTCAAGCATAAAGTCACGCATGAGTCGCACATAACGAAACATATCATTTAAACTCAAAGCAAAAGCACTGAAAACAAAGAGTAAATCAAGTAGTTTTGTACGAACACCAAGAAGAATATTCGAGGGGCTTATTCGATAAAAAACGATTCCTACAAGAACCCAGCTTACAAGCTTCTTAATATAGTCCCAGAAAGGGTCAAGAAGCTCAAAAAAATCAAGGATATTCAAGACAATAATAGCAAAAAGAATAACGTGCAATGCCTGTAATTTTTCTCCCAATCACCCACCTCAACAAAAACATAATTTCTTAGCTTTAAATAGCTTTCACCGACAGAAATATATAGAAGCCAAGAATAACGCCAATATGCGTGCGTTACAAAAGCTTAAAGTAGCTGATCACATGCTCACAATGACTTACCCGCTTGTCGAAGACCCGAAAATACTCGTTTCAGTCCTCGAGAACGTGCAACAGAGCATGGATGACGTGATTCACAACAAACTCCTTAAAGCAAGGCAAGAAAAGAAAATTCCCCTCTATAGCGACACGGAACAAGGGAGATTCTCGGCGTTTATGGAATATCTTGCAAAAAACTATTCAAAAAAAACCATTCAACACATTAAAGAAGTCTACGAAACTCTTCAAGAACACAAAAAAAGCCCTGTGGAGTTTCGCAGAAAAAAAACCTTCGTTATTTGCGATGAACAATACCAAACAAAAACTTTAAGTGAAGCAACACTCAAAGAATATATACAAACAGTAAAGGAGTTAGTATGAGAGAAGAACTAGGAGATGCACATGAAGAACTAAAACGCGTAGACCACTTAGTTTACGTTTCACTAAAATACACGCGAACAGTGGATATTATCATTAATATATTAAGTAGAATGGTAGACGCTTACGCCTTCTTAATGGACGCACTTATCAAGAAAGCACAAGAAGATGGAAAAGAATTCATCGAACCAATGAGCGCAATAGAACGTGCAGAAATCGTTCAAGATTTATACAAAGACGACATCGCCATTCTTGATAATGTTGAGTTGTATTTACTCTTACGAAAACTGTTGAGAGCAAAAAATATTGAGCGAGAATGTGAGTATAGACGGCACGTCACGATGAAAACAATTATCGATGGAAGAGAAGAAATAGTCAATATTGACATCATAACCAATTATTATCTTTTTTTACGAGAATTTATGGATCACTTATACAAAAAACTTGATGTTCGCACAAACCAACCTGAAGAGTTCTAAATGGAAGTCCTTATTATTTGCGATAAAGGCGCAACAATAGCTTGCGCGAAAGAAACACAGCGTTACCTCAAAGTACTCTCTCAAGGAGAAAACTGGCTTCGTGCACAAGGAGAAGAAGCACAAGTTGCAAAAGCAATCTGGTACGGCCAAACCATGCTTGATGCTCTGCAAATACTCCAAGAAGGAGAAGAACTCCAAACAAAGAATTGGCCCGAAATTAAAGGAACATTCGCGGTTCGCTCATCAAGCGAAGAAAATGAACTTTGGGGTGCAAAAATCAAAGAAGCAACAGGTCTTAAAGTCCACCTTGACAAGCCAGATAACATCTTTGTTCCTTTCAAAACAGAAAAAAATACCATTCTTGGTCTTGCTCTCACACACAAAGAAATGAGAAAGCGAGAGTACCGTGTTTTCACGAGTAACACGAGCTTACGACCAACAATAGCAGCAAGTGTTTTACGACTCGCAGGATACACAGGAAAAGAAAAATTACTTTTACCTTATGAGAATGATGGAACGCTCGCAATAGAAGCAGCACTCATTGCAACTCACAAAAGTCCTTTTGCTTACGAAGGTGTCGGTGAAGTGCTCAAGCCAGAAGTTGAAGAAGAACAAGAAGCAACAGTTGATGTTGCAGTGCCTTCTGTTCCTTATCTTAAAGCAGTACAAAAAAATGCAAAAATTGCTGGTGTTCACAGATCAATAAACGTGACGAAAGCAGAACTCGATTGGCTTGACACAAAATATGATGAACATAGTAAAGAAATAGTTATTGTACAACTTCCTGCAAGCAGTAAGCGACGAAAAGAAAGCGATACAAAAAAGATTGCTGAAGAACTCGCGTATCAAGCACGCTATGTTCTCAAAGGAACGCTCGCAATCCTCACGCTCAAACCAGAAGAGCACGAATTCTCCTTTAAAGAAAAAGCTCGTTATCAACTCGATATGGGCTGTCAAAAATTTACTTTATTACTCTACGAGGTCTAACGATGGGATGTGATATGTGTGGAAAAGAAGCAGCACTCAAGGCAACAACTGTAGAAGGAACGACAATGCAATTATGTGCTGATTGTCAAAAGTATGGGCTTGTGCAACAAACAAAAAAAACCTTCAAGAAAACATTCACCGAAAGTGAAGAGAGAATAGTATCAAAGTACGCACAAAAAATTAAAACAGCTCGAGAACAAAAAGGTTTGAAACAAGAACAACTCGCACAAAAAATCGGTATTAAATTAAGTCAGTTGCACAAGTTTGAAAGCGCAAGCCACGAGCCCGACATAGAAACTGCAAAAAAACTCGAACAAGCACTCAACATTACACTTGTTACAAAAGAACAAATTGATGCAGTAAGCAACAAAACAACATCTGGTCCTATGACGATTGGCGACTTGCTAAAATAACTCACTCAATGGCCCTGTAGAACATTCTCGTCTGTGCCACGAGAAGCAAAGCTTCTGGGGTTCCAGAAACT
>CAZDJS010000035.1:0-10222 GCA_964505795.1 uncultured Methanosarcinales archaeon | reverse complement strand
TCCAAGGTCCATGGCGATTCCCAAGACCATACCGATGATAATAAGGAATATAACATCAGGAATTTTTGTTTTCTCAAAAATAATCTCACCAAGAAAGCCTAATACTATAATAAGAGCGATAATGATGAAGATTAACAAAACATCCATACAACTCGTTTTTTATTTTTCTTTTTTAATGCTTTTGTAAAATTAAAAGCAAGATTAGTATACTTTATTCTATTTGTGGTTTTTTAAACTCACAGAGGCTAAAAACATCATTATTGAGCGTTACTTTTATAAAGGGTACTCTTTTCCAAAGCCTATTGTCCTACACAACACTACCTCGGCATTCTGAAATGACTCATCGTTACAGATAGTATGCTGCCCCAATAGTGTAGCCTGGCCTATCATGCCGCCCTGTCGAGGCGGCGACCCGGGTTCGAATCCCGGTTGGGGCGTAGCCGATTTCGTGCGAAAGTACGAATTGGTGTGTCACAACCGGCCCCGAACGTAAGTGAGGAAGTCGGTTGGGGCGTGACCACAACCGGTCCCGAGAGCTTTGCTCGAAAACATCGGTTGGGGCGTAGCCTGAGAGGGTTTGTAAGGACAATTATGTTACCATGGGCCCGTAGCTCAACCTGGCTAGAGCAGTGGACTTTTAACCTAGGAAACTAGGAAAAGAGATCCAAAGGTTGCGGGTTCAAAATGCTCGCGGGACGAGCCCGCAGCAAATGAAAGTCCCGTCGGGCCCAGTGTAACTTTGGAGGGGAAAATATGGCCATTGAATTCACAGAACATGTACTCGTGCCCAAGCACGAAGTTGTCAAGGACAAAAAAAAGGTTTTAGAACTCTATTCTGCAAATATTGAAGACTTTCCAAAAATTCTTATCACAGATCCTGCTCTCGCAGGACTTTCAGCAAAAGAAGGAGATGTTATTAAGATATCTCGAAACTCAGCAACAGCAGGAAACGCCACCTTTTATCGGGTTGTCGTTACTGAATGAGGTGTAATATGGCAGAAGATATGGCAAGGGTACTCATCAAGCGTTATTTCGAAGAACATAGTATTATTGAAGCAAATGTTGAATCTTTTAATCAATTTGTTGAGAATGAACTTCCACTTATTCTTGAAGAAAACAAAGAAATTGAACCGACAATAATTCCTGCCAATGTAGATGATTTTAAAATTAGGCTTGATAAGATTTGGGTTACAAAACCAGAAATTACTGAAGCTGATGGTAGTACAAGAGAAGTATATCCTGTTGAAGCAAAATTACGAAAGCTCAGTTATGCAGGACCAATTTATATGGAAGTTTCTGCGCTTATTAACGGTGTACAAAGAGAATCTTTCAAAACACAAATTGGAAGTTTACCTATTATGATAAAAAGCAAGTATTGTCATTTGAATAATTTGAGTTATGATGAACTTATTGAAAAAGGAGAAGACCCAACCGACCCTGGTGGCTATTTCATTATTAATGGTACAGAAAAAATTATTGTTACTATTGAAGATCTTGCAAGTAACCGTATGATGGTTGAAAAAACAAGCACTGGTGTTTCAGAGTATATGGGAAAAATCTTTTCTGAAAAAGGAAGCTACAAAATTCCTCATCAATTCGAGAAGCTCAAAGATAATATTTTTTATCTCACTTTTACTCGTGTAAAAAGAATTCCTGTTGTTCCTTTAATTAAAGCATTAGGGATTGTAAAGGATGAAGAAATAATGAAACTCATTGATCTTCCAAATAATAGTGAAGTTATCATTAACCTTTATGATTTTATTGATTTGAAAAACACTGAAGATTCACTTGATTATGTGAGTAAACTCGTCGGTATTTCACAAACAAGAGAAATTCGATTAGAGAGAACACAAGAAATTCTCGATAAATACTTGCTTCCTCATATTGGTGACAAAGAAAGTGATCGTTTAGCAAAAGCAAAGAATCTTTGTAAATATCTTCGCCGATTTATACTTATTAGTAGCGGACAATTAGGAATTGATGATAAAGACCATTTTATGAATAAGCGCCTCAAAATGTCAGGAGACCTTTTAGCAGACCTTTTCAGACTTAACATGAAAGTTCTTATTGGTGACATGCTCTACAACTTTCAGAGAATCGTTAAACGAGGAAAGTTTCCAAGTATTCGAGTTATTATTCGAGAAAAGCTCTTAACACAAAAAATCTATAGTAGCATGGCTACAGGAAATTGGGTTGGTGGCCGAACAGGAGTTTGTCAGAGAGTTGAGCGATTGAACTTTATTCAAATGCAGAGTCACCTTCAACGAGTAGTCAGTCCTCTTTCTAGCAGTCAAGAAAACTTTGACGCAAGAGCATTACATAGTACTCATTTAGGACGTCTTTGTCCATCAGAGACTCCAGAAGGAAGCAATATTGGTTTACGAAAAAACCTTGCAATTCTTACAAGAACAAGTGACAAAGTCGACGAAGAAGTCCTTATAAAAGAACTCAAAAAAATAGGACTTCAGGAGGCATAATAATGGCAGATGTATTCATAGATTCAAAATTCAGTGGTTCTGTAAAAGATGCTGCTTCATTCGTTAAACAAATAATTGAAGAACGAAGAGCAGGAAAAATACCAAGTTCAACAAACGTCTATCACGACAAAGATACGAATGAAGTCTATCTTGAGACGAGCAGAGGAAGAGCAGTTCGTCCACTTATTGTTGTTCGTGACGGTAAGCCAAGTATCAGTGATAAACAAGTCGAACAACTCGCAAAAGGTGATTTAAGCTGGAAAGACCTTGTCAAACAAGGACTCATCGAATATCTAGATGCTGCTGAAGAAGAACTTGCGTATGTTGCTTTTGAGAAGAAAAACTTAACGAAAGATCATACTCATTTAGAAGTAAGTGCGCTTGATATCCTTGGTCTCATTACAGGACTCGTACCTTTTGGGCAGCATAACCATGGTGCTCGTCTGATGCAGGGAAGTAAAAATCAAAAACAAGCAGTAGGATTTTATGCATCAAATTATCATACACGAATCGACACCGATACCAATATTCTTTTGTATCCTCAAGTACCTGTCGTAAGCACTATTATGTATGATGTTCTTAAGTACTATGATCATCCGAGTGGAATGAACGTAACAGTAGCTATCATGAGTTATAAAGGATATAACATGGAGGACGCTCTTGTTTTTAATCGCGGAAGTGTTGAGAGAGGTTTTGCTCGATCAACCTATTTTCGACCAGTTGAAGCAGAAGAATTACGTTATTCTGGCGGAATGATTGACGAAGTAGAAATCCCTGATACTGAAGTAAGAGGATACCGAAGCGAGTATGATTATCGTTTCTTAGAAGAAGATGGTCTTGTCGGTCCAGAAAGTAAAGTTGGAGAAGGAGATGTCGTTATTGGAAAAACGAGTCCTCCACGGTTTTTATCAAGCATGGATGAATATAACCTTACCATGAATTATCGTCGAGAGAGTAGTAAAGCACTCAAACATGGAGAAAACGGAATTGTAGATTTTGTTGTCCTCACAGAAAACGAAGAAGGAAATAAAATGGTACAAGTACGTCTTCGTGACCCTCGCATTCCAGAAATTGGCGATAAGTTCACGAGCAGACACGGACAAAAAGGAGTTATTTCCATTATTGTTCCAGAAGCAGATATTCCTTTTAGTGCTTCAGGACACCGACCAGACATTATTTTTAGTCCTCACGGAATTCCTAGTCGGATGACGATGAGTCACTTAATAGAGCTTGTTGGAGGAAAAACAGGAGCGCTGGGTGGACGTTACATTGACGGAACAGTCTTTAGTAGTGAGAAAGAAGAAGATCTTCGTTCAGAACTCAAAAGTTATGGATTCGCTGATAATGGTAGTGAAATCATGTATAATGGAGAAACAGGTGAGCAACTCACAGCAAGAATTTTCATTGGAAACATGTATTATTTACGACTCAAGCACATGGTAGCAAATAAAGTACACAGTAGAGCACGTGGACCTATTCAGCTTTTAACAAGACAGCCAACCGAAGGTAAGGCAAAAGAAGGAGGTCTTCGTCTTGGAGAGATGGAGAAAGATACTTTTGTTGCTCATGGAGCAAGCCTTCTTCTCAAGGAGCGTTTTGATAGTGATAAAGTCGTGCTTCCAGTAAGTGCGCAAAGTGGACTTGTTGGCTTTTATGACGGTCGCAGAAATAACAAACCAACCTGTACGCTCCTTGGAGACGAAGCAGATATGTACAACATCGAAATTAGTTACGCGTTCAAACTCTTCTTAGATGAGTTAATGAGTCTTGGAGTGTATCCTAAATTAGAAATCAAGAGGAAGTTTTGAGGTGACATGATGGAAGAAAGACCAGTATTTAGTGAAATTGGGAAAATCGAGTTCCGGTTTATGTCCCCGAAGATGATTAAGAAACTTGCAAAAGCAAAGATAGTCACACCTGAACTTTATGATAAGGAAGGGTATCCTGTTGACGGTGGTTTAATGGATGTTCGTTTGGGTGTTATTGATCCAGGCCTTCGTTGTAAAACTGACGGCCAACGACTTAAAGACAGTCTTGGACATTTTGGCTATGTAGAACTTGCACGTCCTGTTGTTCATATTAACTTTGTTCGGCTCATTCTTGACTTGCTCAGAAGTACTTGTCGAGAGTGTGGCGGTGTTCTTATTCCAAAGAATGTTATTGAGGCACACAAAGAAGAAATTGAAAAAATCGGACAATTAAGCGGTCCGACTGCACGTGCAGCAAAAATTAAGAGTATTATTGCTGAACTCAGAACAGTAAATAAGTGTCCTCATTGTACAGCAAAACAAAAAAAAGTAACTATTGAGAAACCAACAACCTATCTTGAAGACGAAAGAAGAATAAGCCCTATTGAGATTCGAACTCGTCTTGAGAGAATTAGCGATGATGACGTCGCACTTTTTGGCCTTAATCCTGAAGCAATGAGACCAGAATGGGCTATTCTGACTGTGCTTGGTATTCCGCCAGTTACTATGCGTCCAAGTATTACGCTTGAGAGTGGTGAGAGAAGTGAAGATGATTTGACGCACAAACTCGGAGATATCGTTCGTATTAATCAAAGACTTTTTGAAAATATTAATGCTGGAGCTCCAGAAATTATTATTGAAGACCTTTGGGATTTACTTCAGTATCACGTAACGACCTTCTTTGATAATGCAGTAAGTCAGCTTCCTCCTGCTCGTCATAGAAGTGGCCAACCACTTAAGACTTTGAGTGAGCGTATCAAAGCAAAAGAAGGAAGAATCAGAAATAATCTTGCTGGTAAAAGAACAAATTTCAGTGCTCGTACTGTTATTAGTCCAGACCCTCGTCTCGAAATTAACGAAGTTGGTGTTCCAGAAGTTATTGCAAGAAAATTAACCATTCCTGAAAAAGTAACCGAATGGAATATGGACTACCTCAAGAAATTTATTGAACGAGGTAACAACGAATTCCCTGGAAGTAATTATATTATTCGCCCAGATGGACGTCGAAAGAGAGTAACTGATGAAACAAAAGAACAACTCCTTGAGGAGATTGAACCAGGATATATTGTCGAGCGACACTTGATGGATGGTGACGTTGCACTTTTTAACAGACAACCAAGCTTACATCGTATGAGTATGATGTGTCACAAGATTCGTGTCCTTCCAGGAAAGACTTTGCGACTTAATCCTGCAGTATGTGCACCATACAACGCTGACTTTGACGGTGACGAGATGAATCTTCATGTTCCACAAACTGAAGAAGCACGAGCAGAAGCAGAAATTTTAACGCAAGTACAAACACAAATCGTGAGTCCTCGTTATGGTCTTTCTATTATTGGTTGTGCTCAAGACGCTATTAGTGGAAATTATTTACTTACACGATTCTTGAGTTTGACAAGACGCCAGGCAATTGATCTTTTGAGTGCTACTGGTATGACTGACTTTAGCGGTCTTGCAAAAAAAGATGTTCTTTCTGGAAGAGAAGTGTTTAGTGCAATTCTTCCGAAAGATTTTACTTTTATTGCTGAAGCAAAAAGTGATAAGCCAGAGCATATCGAAGCAGCAGTAGAGATTAAGAACGGTGAATTACTTAAAGGATACCTTGATAAGACGCAACTTGGAGAAGGAAGCGGTCTTCTCTTGCGTACACTTCACCAACGCTATGGTGCTGATAAAATGGTTGTTCTTATGGGTCACATCTTCCGTTTAGGAATTGAAACATTGTTACAACATGGTTTTAGTGCTCAAATTAGTGATGTTGATTTAGGGAAAACTGACTCTGTAATTACTAAAATCCTTGAAGACGCGCAAAAAGACGTAGAGATTCTTATTGGACAGTATGAGAAAAAAGAACTCGAGCCACTTCCTGGAAGAACAATGCTTGACACTCTTGAGAGAAGAATTCTCGAGCGCCTTAACAGAGCGCGTAATGAAGCAGGACAAGAAGTTGCAAAAGTATCAGATGGAACGACAGGGACTGCTATTATGGTTGATTCTGGTGCAAGAGGAAATCTCATTAATATGGCGCAAATGAGCGCTGTTGTGGGTCAGCAAGCTCTGCGTGGAGGTCGTATTGACAGGGGTTATAAGAACAGAACTCTTTCTTGTTTTGAAGCAGGAGATCTCGGACCTAACGCAAGAGGATTTATCAAAAATAGTTTCAAGTCAGGACTTGATCCGCACGAACTTTTCTTCATGGCAATGACTGGTCGTGATAGTTTGATGGATACTGCTTTGAGAACACCAAAAAGTGGATATCTTTATCGACGACTTGCAAATGCATTGCAAGATTTGAAAGTTGATTATGACACTACTGTTCGTGAAGCGAGTGGAAAGATAGTTCAGTTTGCGTATGGAGAAGATGGTGTTGATGTCAGTCGCAGTGAAGGTGGAAAGCTCAACGTGAAAAAAATCGTTGACTCAGTATTGAGGTGAAAATCATGGAATTTGTCGAAAAAATAATGAAAGAATACGAAAACAAACTCCCTCCCTCAGTATTGAGGGATGTGAGAGCAGTGCTTCCTATTACCATTAAGGAAGCAGATACGAAAAAAGTATTTGCTGCAGTGTATGAGGAGTTTGAGAAATCTCGTGTTGATGCAGGAGAAGCGGTTGGTGTTGTTGCTGCTGAGAGTATCGGAGAACCGGGTACGCAAATGACCTTGAACACCTTTCACTTTGCAGGAGTTTCAGAGATGAACGTAACAACAGGTCTTCCTCGTCTTATTGAAATTCTCGATGCTCGAAAAACAGTAAGCACTGAAATGATGGAGATTTATCTTGAAGAACCTTATAATAAAGGAGAAGGGATAACAAAAATTGCTGAGCTTATTAAAGAAACAACTTTTCGTGAATATATTGCCGAAATCACTATTGATGTTGTTGAAACAATTATGCGTATCAAACTTGCTAATAAAAAGATGAAAACCGTCGGTATGACTTCTGAAAAGATTATAAAAATTCTTTCTAAAAGTTTGAAAGGTTTTGAAATTAAAGAAGATGCTGGTGTTTTAGTGATTAAAAGCACGAGTAAAGAAGAAGCACTCAAAGAAATTTATAAGCTTAAAGAGAAAATTAAGCTTGTATACGTTAATGGTGTGAAAGGAATTGCACAAGTTCTTCCTGTTAAACGTGGCGAAGAGTATCTTATTGTTACTGCTGGAACAAACCTGAAAGCAATAATGAAGATGAACGGAGTCGATAAATCACGAACTACTTCAAATAATCTTTATGAAGTTGAATCCTTGCTCGGAATCGAAGCAGCACGTCAAGCAATTATTTATGAAATAATGAAGGTGTTAAATGCACAAGGTATTAATATTGATATTCGACATATCATGCTTGTTGCTGACGCGATGTGTATGACTGGAAAGATGCTCGGTATTAGTCGTTATGGTATTGTTAAAGAAAAACCAAGTGTGCTTGCAAGAGCTTCATTTGAAACTCCTCTCAAGCATATTTTTAATGCTGCTGTAACCAAAGAAGTTGATCACCTTAACAGTGTCATTGAAAACGTAATGATGAATCAGCCGGTTCCTCTAGGAACAGGGGTTCCAAAGCTCATAACAAAATAGTCGAGAAGAAACTGAAGGTTTCGGAGTGGCAAAATGAAAACGGAAATAAGAAAATTAATCGGAACAGATAAGCTCGTTATTGGAACAGAGCGAACAATAAAAGCATTAAAGAAAGATGAACTTGCAAAAGTAGTTGTGAGCAGTAATTGTTCAGACAGTGTTCGTAATCAACTCAGTGGAAAAGCTGAAATTGTGAATGTGCAAGAATCAAATGAAGAACTAGGAGTCTTATGTAAAAAGCCTTTTCGTGTAGCGCTTTTGGGCATTAAGAAGTAAAAATGGAAAAACTTGACACAGAAAAAATTCAGTTAATTAACGAGTTTGAAAAACTGACAAAAACGCATGTAAAAAACATTTATGAACACCAAAACAAGTTAATTGTACTTGTTGATCAAGGTGAAGCAAAGACTGCTGTCGGCCAAGGCGGTAAGACTTTACAGATGCTTGAAAAAAAGTTTGGAAGAGCTTTTAAAATTATTGAGTATAATGTTGATCTCCACACTTTTATTCAAAATGTCATGCTTCCTCTCAAAGCAAGTAAGATAGAGGATTCTGGTGAAGGAGAAGTGACTGTTCATGGTGCTGATGAGAAGACTCGCGGATTAATGATTGGTGCGAAAGCTCAGAATCTTCGTTTTACCGAACAAGTTATCCAAAAGTATTTTCCTGATTTGAAAGAAATTAAGGTTGTTGGATAATTTTCTTTTCTAAGAATGCAAGCATGCTTCCAATAGCGTTTGCTCTAGTTGCAACAACGCTTTTTGTAAGATGATACTTTTGTGCAAATTCTTCAAATCCGCTTACTTCTTGAACTTTCTTGTTGTTGAAGTATTCAATAAATATTTTCACAAAACCTCTTACAATAAGTGATTCGCTCATTGCTCGAATATGGATTCTTCCATCTTTGAGAGTGACATCCATATATACGCCGCTGACACAACCAGGAACTTTATTCTTTGCTGTTTTTAATTCTTGGGGGAATGACTCTAATTCTTCTCCTAATTCCATTAAATATTCAATTCTCTCTTCTTGATTATTGAGTGCATCTAGATCCTCAGTTATTTCTTGAAGTGATGTCATAAATATACAAGTTTGGAGACTCTTTTAAGTGTTTTTATATGTGAAAGAGTAAAAATATATAAGCTCAAGAATATATGTTTTAATCACTATGAAGGACATTCTCAAAAATAAAGGAGTTTTATTTATCTTGGCAGGTGCAGTATTATTTACGCTACGATACATTCCTTTACTTCATTATGATTCTTTGCTTGTTGATGGATGGTATAGTATTAGTGAAGCAAGCAGTGTTTGTGGCGGTTTCTTAAGTGGTTTAATTAATGAATGTTCATGGGTTGTACCACTTAATACTA
Source organism: uncultured Methanosarcinales archaeon (assembly GCA_964505795.1). Taxonomy (GTDB): domain Archaea; phylum Nanobdellota; class Nanobdellia; order Woesearchaeales; family UBA525; genus CAZDJS01. The sequence goes on along the minus strand of CAZDJS010000035.1, from coordinate 833 downwards.
TCCTTATAACGCTAGCTATTATGTTTTTTTTATATGGTGTTTTTTTAGTGTATCAAGAACAAAAAAAGTAGTTATGTAGTAATACACAACCCAAACGTTTATAAACGGATTCTTTTTCACGCAGAGTATGTCTAATAAAGCATCGGGAATTAATGCAGCAAATAAGTTGCAGAAACGTCGAGCAACCTCTCGTAAGCAATACAAATGGTATGCTAAGAAGGTTCTTGGTCTTGCTTTAAAGAGTGATCCTCTTGAGGGTGCAAGTCAAGCTCGTGGTATTGTTCTTGAGAAACGACAACTCGAAGCAAAGCAACCGAACTCTGCTATGCGTAAGTGCGTTCGTGTCCAATTGGTAAAAAACGGAAAACAAATTACTGCGTTCCTACCTGGTGATGGTGCGACAAAGCTCGTTGATGAGCACGACGAAGTCATTGTTGAATGTATTGGCGGTAAAATGGGGCGTTCAAAGGGAGATATTCCTGGAGTTCGTTGGCAAGTCATTAAAGTGAATGATCAGAGTCTTGATGCGCTTCGTCGTGGTAAGCTCGAAAAAGCTCGTAAGTAACTTTTCTTATTATTTAGATGTTTTTATTAGCTAAAACACTAAATTTATAAATAGTTACTACTTATTAGTGAATATGGTTGCTCGTTTTCAATTAACGCCAGAAGAAATAGAAGCAGGTTTAAGCGGAGATAATGCTGAAGTTTATTTTCATTTTATGCGACAAGTACGAGGAGCATTAAAAAGTCCTGACGAGAATGGCGATGTTCATTTTAGCATCCCAGCTGAAGAAGTAAAACAATTTTATCAACGAGCACAAGCACTTGAAGAA
>CAZDJS010000034.1:2186-10327 GCA_964505795.1 uncultured Methanosarcinales archaeon | reverse complement strand
CGAATACTATAAAGAATGTGTTCTTGGAATGCTTAAGGCAATAGGCGCTGACGTGAATAATTTTGAATTCGTTAAAGGAAGTGATATTCAACGTGACGGAAAATATTTTGAAGATGTTCTTAAAATGGCAACGTTCGCGAGTTATCATGATGCTATAAAAGCGGGAAGCGAAGTTGTGAAACAAAGTGACAATCCGAAAGTCGCAGGTCTTATTTATCCAATCATGCAAGCACTTGACGAAGAATACCTCGGTGTTGACGTACAATATGGTGGTCTTGATCAAAGAAAAATCTTGATGTTTGCACGAGAATACAATCCAAAACTCGGATATAAAGCACGCGTTGAAATCATGACGCCAATCATTCCTGGTCTTATCGGAGAAAAAATGAGCGCTTCAGATGAGAATAGCAAAGTAGACTTGCTTGATACTCCAAAACAAGTACAAAAGAAAATTAATAAAGCGAATTGTGTCGAAGGAGATGTTAATAATGGACTCCTCGCTTATTTGAAACATGTCATCTTTGTTATTCAAGATGAATTCGTTATCGATCGTCCGGAGAAATTCGGCGGAAAAATCACATACTCGAGTTATGAAGAGGTTGAGAAAAATTTTGCAGAAAAAAAACTTCATCCAATGGATTTGAAAATGGGTGTTGCAGCTGCAATCACTGCGTTGCTTGAAAAAACGCAAGAACATATAAGTCCGAACCTCGCCGATGAAGCCTATTGATAAAAGTATTGAAGCCTATTGTGAGTTGTTTCTTGATAGTGTTAGTAGAGCTGTACATGACGAATTTAGTTATCTTCGAAGAAAACACGATGAACCTCCTTTACCAGTAATTACTGAACAAAGAGAAAATTATAAACATGTTCAAAGACACACACATTTTTTTGATTCTCGTTACAGAGTTCTTGAGAGAAGAGTGGGAGATATTCCTCATGTAAAAGAAGATGTACTTGCACATTTTTTTACTACACATAATAAACAATTCATCAATCTTCTTGATAAACAAGAAGCAAGTTTTGGTCATGGAAAACTCAGAACAAAACTAGATTCATTCTTACACAGAGATTATACTGCTTATTTGCATAAAGAAGAAGAACTGTTTTCAGAGTTATTATATCTACTTCATACAAAAAATGATCGTATTGAAGAGTTAGCAAAAAAATTCAGTCGTGATGAATGGTATGAAAAGATTCGAGAAGGAACAATGTTAACTGCTCTTGGTTCAGAAATTGTTTTGTTAGGTCCTCTCGAAATACTTTCAGTGCCTTTATGGGGAGTTTATTTCGGGATGGGTACTCTTGAAAAACTTTCTCATCAGTTTGATGACTGGAGACATATTAAAAAACACAGAATAACTTAGTCTGAAATTGTTGTTCCAATAAATTCTTTGTCATCCAAATAATCGTTGAGATTAGTAATGTTTCTCCCATCCATGATGACAACTTTCAAATTATTCTTTTGCGCTTCTTTTGACGCTATCGGATCAAAAGGTGCTGACATACCAGGGTCCCAATGTTCTCCTACAAGAGTACGAAATTCTTCCCAAGAAATCTTCGTGAACTTTTTTGCTTGAGGATTTACTCGTGGATCTTCAGAATATACGTGAGTCGTGTTTGATAAGTTAATGATGCTTTTTGCTTGAAAATATTGTGCTATAAGAACCGTGACATAATCAGTTGACCAACCAGGCTTCCAACCAGCACCAACAAGTATTTTTTCTTGAAAATCAATTGTGGCAAGATACTCTTTTTCATATTCTTTCACAACAACAGGATGCGCCCATAGCTTGAAGATAGTTCGCAGCAAATGCGCATTGAGTCTTGTTGAGTGCGTTCCTATCCAATCTTTTTCTTCATTGTCAATACCTGAAACTTGTGCAGCGGCGTCTTGGTATTTACGAGCAGTCTTACCGCCTCCAGCAACGAGAATGAACCTATCACCACGTTCAATTCTGCGAATAATGAATTGTTTAAAAGAATTCAGAAAATTAGTGTCGATACTCTCGGGAACAATGAGTGATCCTCCCAAAGAAATAACGTGTAATGCCATCAAAAAGAGAAGACGTTAGTTATTGTTTAAAAAGCTTTTTAGTAGTCAAGACCTTTCACTGCGTGTATTCCTTCGTCAAAGGGGTGCTTGTGTTTTTTCATCTCAGTAATAAGATCGCACATTTCAGCAAGTTCAGGATGCAATGCTTTTCCTGTAATGACAACGTGTGTTCCTTGTAATTTTGCTGCTCTAAGAATCTCCTTTGCCTTTTCAATTTCGATAAGGCCAAAGCTTACTGCATAATTGAGTTCGTCAAGAACGAGCAAGAAAGGTTTTTCTTCCAAATATTCCCGAGCTTTATACATTCCTCTTTTTGCTTGTTCAGTATCAGAAATATCAGCTTCAACAATTTTTCCCCATTCAAGCTCGTCTTGGGCTTCTTGTAATGTTTCGCCGTTCACGCCATCAACCCAAATAAAGTCTTTATCACCACTTTGAAAGAACTCAACGTCAAAAGATATGTTGTTGAGCTTTTTGAGAAATTCAGTTTCTCCGGTTGTCCAATGTTTCATAAAAAAAATGATGCGAACTTTCTTCTCTCCACCAAGTGCACGCATTATTGTTCCGAGTGCTGCAGAAGTTTTCCCCTTGGTTTCGCCGAAAAAATTGTAAATCATAATAAGATTGAAAAACAAGAATAATAAAAAGCTATCGGGAGTTATTGATAACAAGTACTAATAAGGTTTTTAAATAGGTGACGTATCGAGATTTCATGGAAATACTGTATATCATGCTCAGCGTCATTTTTGTCTCCTTACTCTCTGTAGTTGCTGCGGTTCCTCTGATTATCAAAAAACAGGTCTCAAACAGATTGCTTCTTGTTCTTGTTGGTATTTCTGTCGGAACATTGCTTGGTGCAGTCTTTTTTCATTTTCTTCCCGAAGTGACGAGTGATAGTTATACTGTCGGTCTTGCTTTGAACATCCTTGCAGGTTTCCTCGTGTTTTTTATTGTAGAAAAGCTCATTCACTACCATCACTCTGCTCATCAACATAGTGCAGGAACAGCACATCATCACGCTTACCATCTTGCACCGATTAATCTTATAGGGGATTTTGTGCATAACTTTATTGATGGAATCGTGATTGCAGCGAGTTATTTGGTAAGCATTCCGCTTGGTATTGCAGCGACTGTTTCTGTTGCGCTTCATGAACTTCCGCAAGAAATAGCAGACTTTGGTATTTTATTATATGCGGGGCTTTCAAAAAAGAAAGCACTCTTGTTTAACTTCTTAGCTTCACTTTCAGCAATACTCGGAGCGCTCGTAGGAATAATAGCATTTACAAAAATCACAAATTTCCAATCCTTTGCAATTCCTTTTGCTATTGGGTCTTTTCTCTACATTGCAGCATCAAATCTTGTTCCTGAATTACATAAGGAAAAAAAAGTGTTGAATAGTGTGTTACAATTATTTGCAGTAATAATAGGTGCAGGTCTTATGTTACTGCTTGCGTTGTACGCACCACACGCACACGGGTGAAAAAATGAAAACAGTACTTTTAGTTTTACTATTGTCATTTGCATTAGTTGCATGTGATACAGCGTTAGACGATCATGACCATGATGGTGATGGAGAACAAGACCATAGTGCAGACGAGCACGAGGAAGAAGGTCACGATGAAGAGACAGAAGATGAGCACAACGATTCTGAAGAACCGATGAACTAATTTTAACTATTTTTTAGAAATGGTCTTCTACAAATTTAATGATTTCTTCTGATTCGCCAATCCAACTTCCATCAACATCAACAACAGGAACGGTGCTCACACCTGAGTTCATAGCGATTTTTTGTCTGTCAGGAGCGTCTCGATCGTGAGAAACATCAACTTTCTTGTACTCTATTCCTTTTTCCTCAAACTTTGCACGAACTTTTGCACAAAAAGGACAACTTTCGAACTGATATAATGTTATTTCCATATACCCTTTTTGTTAATTCTTCTTAATAAACTTTGTGGAAAGCTTGAAATACCTTACCTGTCTTCTTACTCTAATGCATATACTCTCTTTAGAACTCAAGAACATTCGAAGCTATAAACAAGAGGAAATATTTTTTCCTCAAGGTCTTGTTTTACTCTCTGGAGATATTGGTTCAGGAAAAAGCACTCTTCTTCTTGCAATAGAATTCGCTCTTTTTGGTTTGCAACGAGGACAACTGAGCGGATCTGATCTTTTACGTCATGGTGCACAAGAAGGAAAAGTCAAACTTACTTGCGATATTGCAGGAGAAGAAATAACTATTGTTCGTTCGCTCAAAAAAACAGCAACTAGCGTGAGCCAAGCAGCAGGTTCTCTCATAATTAATGGTTCAAAACAAGATATGACTGCAGTTGAACTTAAAGCAAAAGTGCTTGAGTTACTTGCGTATCCCGAATCCTTACTCACACAAAAAAGCCTTGTGTTTCGCTACACGATATATACGCCACAAGAACATATGAAAAACATTCTTTTTGAGAAAGCGGATGAACGACTCGACACTTTCAGAAAACTCTTTGGTATAGACAAATATAAAAGAATTCGAGAAAATGCTGCTTTTCTTGCAAGAGAACTTCGAGTAACTATCGAACGACTGCGAGGACAAGCAGATGATTTACCTGAGAGGGAAAAAGAACTTGCTGATTCTCAAGAAGAAAAACTCAAAGGTGCTGGTCAACTTCTTGACTTAGAAAAAAAAACACAAGAAGCAAAAAAAGAAAGCGAAGAGTTGCAAAAACAATTAGCACTCGTTGAAAAAGAAGCTCAAGAAAGAAAAGAACAACAAAAAGAACATCTTCGCATCAAAGAACAACAAATACAACAACAACGACAATTAGAAAGACTTTCCCGAGAACAAAAAGGAATCGAAGACGAACTTGCAAAACTACCTGATAAGGAGCCAGAAACAAGGGAACTAAAAGAAAGAATAGTTTTTCTTGAAAATGAAATAAAAGAATTGCAAGAGCACATAACGCAGAATTCTCGAAACGAAGCAAAAATTCAATCTCTTGTTGAACAACTCGAAAAAACAGTACGTTCTGTAGAGGAACTGGATGACTGTCCAACATGTAAACAAAAAGTTCCTCACACTCATAAAAAAGAATTGCAACAAAGTACGCAAGAAAAAATACTTCGAATTAAAGAACGACAAGCACAAATACAGCAAAAACAAGAAGACTTAGAAAGCAGACTTAAGAAAAAACAAGAGCAACAACAACTTTTGAGAAAAGAAACTGAAGAGTTATTAAGAGAAAAGAGCAGATATTCTTTTCGTGAACAATATCAAAAACAACTCGAGAATAAACGACTCGAACAAGAAGAAACAAAAAAAATCTTTGCAAAATTACAAGAAAAAGAACAAGAACTTATCGAACAACTCACTCTTCCATTTGATGAAAAAAAATTAGATGTACAACGTCAAGAAGCAAGAGTGGCACAAGGAATTCTGCAACAGGCAATTATGATGCAAAGTAAGGCTGAAGAGCGAATTAATGGCTTAGAGGCTCGAATCGAAGCACTCAATAAACAAATACAAAACAAAAAAAGTGCTGTGAATAAAGCAAGAAATTTAGAAGCTAGAAGAGAATGGTTAACAAAAGAATTCACAAGTCTCATGTCATCAATTGAGAGACAAGTGCTCATGGCATTGTATCATCAGTTTAACGACGCATTTAAAGAATGGTTTGACGAACTCATCGAAGACGAGATGATGACTGTGCGTCTTGATCATGATTTTGGCCCTCTTATTGAACAAAACGGTTACGAAACACAAGTTGAAAACCTCTCAGGAGGAGAAAAAACAGCAGTCGCGCTTGCGTACAGGCTCGCGCTCAACAAAATACTCAATGAATCGCTCGAACAACTCAAAACACAAGGACTACTTATCCTTGACGAACCAACGGATGGTTTTAGTTCAGAACAACTCGACAGAGTGCAAGAAGTGTTGAGTAATCTTGGTTTGGAACAAATACTTGTTGTGAGTCACGAAGCAAAAATGGAGAGTTTTGTCGATCATATTATTCGCGTAGTAAAAAACGAGCATGAAAGCCACGTTCTTGTCCAAAAGCTTTAAATACCTTTAAGGCTATTTTTTTCTTTGGTGGACGCAGTGAAAAAATTATTATTGGTTTTATTGGTTCTTTTTAGCGTGCCTTTTGCGCAAGCTGCGTTTAGCTCTGTCTTCACACCAGTTGATAATGAGATTCTTCCTAATGAAACAGCAAGTTTCGATCTTGCAATCAGTAATTTTGATCCGACAATAAAACGATTTCAAGTTTATTCAATAGACCCAAATTGGGTGGTTGATGTAGAACCACGTGGTGTGGCTGTGGATTCAGGCACGAGTGGTAATTTTGTTGTTTCTTTACGACCAAAAACGAATGTTCCTTTTGGTAGTCAAGGAATTTCAGTTAATGTCAAAGATTTAGATTCAGGAGACCTTGTGAAAAAAACACTCTTTGTTGCTGTGAAAAATAGCGTTGGTACTACTGGACGTTACCAACCAAGCGTTAACTTTGTCATAGGATTACCACAAGTCATTGATCCTCGAGAACCAACGGGTTTTGATGTTAATTTACGTAACAGAAACGCACTTGACATCAAAGACATGACGATGACGATCAGCTCTCCACATTACGATTATGAAACAACAATTGATGTAGAATCGCTTGGCGAACACAGTGAATTCTTAACTATGCAACTTGAGGACACGACACAACCAGGAACCTATGTTCTTAGTGGAACGCTCAAATATCGAGATCTCATCGTTACAAAAGTAGAACGACAGTATACTATAGGAGAATTCGCAACTATTGAACAAACAAAAGATGAACAAGCACTCTTCTTAAAAAATACGCAAACAATAAGACTCACTAATGATGGAAACGTTGCAAAAAACGTAACGGTAACTCTTCCTGCAAACATAATACAACGAGTAGTTAGTTCGCAAGAACCTGATGCAAATCATGAAAACGGACAGTATGTTTGGCAAGTAAGTGTGGCTCCAGGAGAAGAAACTCAAGTGAGCTTAACAAAAAATTATCGATACATCATAGGATTGCTTATAATAGGAATTATAGGATTGTTACTCTATTATCGTTTGAGAAGCCCAATAGTTGCTCTTAAAGAAGCAGTTGGAATTGAAGCTGAAGGAATGAGCAAACTCAAGTACCGACTTTTCATCAAGAATCGTTCAAACAAAGTCATCCAAGGAGTAGAAGTCTATGATAAAATAGCAAAAATTGCAGACTTGAAAGAAACACACGTTCTCGGAACGCTCAAACCAACAAAAACCACAAAAACAAAAAGTGGAACACTCCTTCATTGGAACATCGATATTCTCGAACCATACGAAGAAAGAATACTCAGTTATACTGCAGAGTGTAAGCTTCAAATAGTCGGACGAATGAGAACACCACAATCAAAAGTGAAGTTTGAAACCGGCAGAGGACAAGAAAGAATTATTTACAGCCACAATATATTAGTAGTTGAGAAATAAAAACGCTTAAAAACACCCCTACAAGTTCTTACTATAAATCCCCCCTTAGCTTAGTTGGCTAGAGCGCTTGGCTGTAGATTGGAGCGAGGACGATGCGAAGGATTCGCAAGGATGAATCAAGCTCCCAGCCGTGACCGAGAGATCCCCGGTTCAAGTCCGGGAGGGGGGACTTCATATTTCTTGTTTATGAAGAACAATAACAAAGTAATAAATTATTCTCAGTAATTTTTCAGTATTTAATATCTTAACTAAATGTTTTATATTTTAATAAATAAGAACAATTATAAACATCCAAAAATATTCTTTATACATTGATATTTATGGGAGAAAATTTTGCAGGGTTCGGAAAGAAAAGGCCTCAATTAACAATACCTATTGAAAGACTTTCTTTGGATCCTGAAAATCCAAGGTTGTCTGAAGATGTTCAAGGCGGAAATCAAGAAATACTTGTTAAAACTCTTTGTAAAAATTTTATGCTCAGAGAATTAGCAGAATCATTTGCGCAAAATGGTTATTTTGATGAAGAACCACTAGTAGCAATACCTGAAAATCTTCCCGAACAGTTTATTGATAAAACATACGACCAATTAAATAATGATGAAAGCTATGCTGCAT
>CAZDJS010000034.1:1489-2176 GCA_964505795.1 uncultured Methanosarcinales archaeon | reverse complement strand
TGCATTTCTTAATGACATTTCTACAAAGTTCGTTGTTGTTGAAGGAAACAGACGCTTAGCTACAATTAAAATTCTTACTTCTGAAGACTTAAAGCAGGAATTGAAAGTTAAAGAGTGGCCTGTATTAGACAATGATATAGTTGAGGATATTTCTAATTTACCTGTAATCATATATTCTAAACGTGAGGATGTTGTTCCTTACTTGGGTGTTCGTCATATTGTAGGAATCAAAAAGTGGGAACCTTATTCAAAAGCTAGATATATTGCTAAAATGGTTGAAAGTGGATTCACTTTGTCAGATGTACAAAAAAACATAGCAGACAGAGGAACCTCGACAGTAAAAAGTTATGTGTGTTATAAGTTGATAGAGTTAATAGAAGAACAACAAGAATACTCTGCTGAAAGAGCAAAATCATTATTTTCCTATCTTTTACTTTCTTTAGGTCAAGGACCAATTAAAGAATTCCTAGGTATACCAAAGAAATGGGCTGATGTTGATGTTGAAAATCCTATTTCTTCAGAAAATATGCAGAATTTAAATAACCTCTTTTCTTATTTATTTGGGGAAGGAAAAGAAAAACTCCCTGTAATAAAAGAATCTCGAGATATTACTGCAAAGCTTAGTCATGTTCTTGCTAAAAATGAGACTGCGGAGTATTTACAACAGACTAGAGATCTTACTGCTGC